>NZ_JBFAZB010000005.1:0-62531 GCF_040681575.1 Kitasatospora sp. NPDC051702 | reverse complement strand
GGCCCCGTCCACAGGCTGTGGACGGGGCCCGAGCCGTTCGGCGCCGGTCAGTACGGCCGGTGCCGGCCGGCGCCGGTCAGTGCGTCTCGGTGACCTTGGCCAGGGCGCGCGGGGCGTCCGGGTCCTGGCCGCGGGCGATGGTGACCTCGTACGCCAGCAGCTGCAGCGGCAGGATCTCCAGGATCGGCTGGACCTCCTCCGGCACCCCGGAGGGCAGCGCGAAACCCGCGGAGGCGGCGTCCACCTGCGGCCGCTGGCCGATCACGACGAGGTCCGCGCCGCGGCCGCGCAGGCGGTCCAGCACCGGCTGCAGGGCCTCGCCGCCCTTGCCGTCCGGGACGATCGCGATGACCGGCGAGACGTTGTCCACCATGGCCAGCGGGCCGTGCAGCAGGTCGGCGCCGGAGAACGGGGAGGCCGGGATGTAGGTGGTCTCCATCAGCTTCAGCGCCGCCTCGCGGGCGGTCGGGTAGCCGTAGCCGCGTGAGGTGATGACCAGGCGCTGGGCGAAGCGGTAGCGCTCGGCCAGCGCCTTCACCTCGGCCTGCCGGGCCAGCACGCCGGCGGCCAGCGCGGGCAGCTCCTTGGCGGCCGAGGAGTCGCCGCCGCGCAGCCCCTCGACCAGCAGGTAGAGCGCCAGCAGCTCGGCGGTGTAGGTCTTGGTGGCGGGCAGCGCCTTCTCCGGGCCGGCCAGCACGTCGATGTGGAACTCGGACACCTCGGCGAGCGGCGAGGCGGCGTTGTTGGTGACCGCCAGCGTGATCGCGCCGGCCTCGCGGGCGGCCTTGGTGGAGGCCACCAGGTCCGGCGAGCCGCCGGACTGGCTGACGGTGATCACCAGCACGTCGGTGAGGTCGGGCCGGGCACCGTACGCGGTGGTGGTGGACATCGAGGTGAGGCCGGCCGGCTTGCCGAGCAGGATCTCGATCAGGTACTTGGCGTACAGGGCCGCGTTGTCGGACGTGCCGCGCGCGGTCAGCAGGACGAAGCGCGGGTTGCGCGCGGCGATCTCGGCCGCGATCTCGCGGATCTTCGGGGCGCCCTCGTCGAGGATGCGCTGGAGGACGGCCGGCTGCTCGGCCATCTCCGCCGCCATGATCCGGCCGGGGACAGTCTGCGTGTCGGACATCTGGATGTGCCTCCGATGAGATGGTTCGACCCCGACCGGGCAGTCGCCCGACGGGGACCCTCTACGGCGGCGAGTCCGCACACTCGCTGCGGTGGTGATTCCTGCGGCAATCCTACGGTGGCCGCCCCCGCCGGGCACGCGCGAGCGCCCCTCCCCCGGGGCGGGTGGAGGGGCGCCCGGACGGCGGCCGGGGCGTCAGGAGGGGTTGTTGATCAGCTGGTCGATCGCGGCGTCGGCGTCCTTGGTGGCCTGGTCCACCGACTTGCCCTTGAGGATCGAGGTCAGCATGTCGGGCAGGATCTTCTGCTTCTCGACCGCGCCCCACCCCGGGGCCAGCGGCGTGAACCAGGCGTCCGGCACCGCGTTGGCCGCGGCCGCGGTGGTGGGCTTGTTCTTCAGCGGGTTCAGCTGGGTGAGGTTGTTCGGCAGGATGTCCTTGTCGGCCAGCGCCTGCTGGGACTTGGTGCTGGTGAACATCCGCACCCAGTCGGTGGCGAGCGCGACCTGCGCGGACTTGGCGGTGACCGCGAGGTCCGAGCCGCCGATGAAGGTGGGCAGCGGCTTGCCGTCCGGGCCGGGCATGGTGGCCACCTTGACCGCGTCCTTGAGGCTCGGGTCGCCGGTGACCGGCGCGAACACGCTGGCCGACTCGAAGCCGTTGCCGTAGAAGGACGCCGCGTGCCCGCGGGCCATCGACTCGAACTGGTTCTGCTCGTTCACCGACAGGTCGCCCTTGTTGTACTTGCGGACCAGGTCGATGAAGTGGCTGATGCCCTGCTGGGACTTGGCGTCGTGCAGCGTGCCGTGCCAGTTGCCGGAGCTGTCGAACTTGGCGATGCTGCCGCCGAACGCCGCCACGTAGCTCATCGCGGCGTACCAGTACGGGCCGGGCAGGTAGAGCGGGGAGAAGGTCCGGTCGGCCTTGTTCCGGTCGGCGACCTTGTCCAGCGCGGCCGTCAGCTCGGTCTCGGTCTTGGGGAACTCCGCGCTGCCGGTGGCCTGCTGGAAGGCGGCGGAGTTGTAGATGGCGACCCGGGCGCCGGCGTAGTACGGCACGCACCAGAGCTTGTCCTGGTAGGTGCAGGTGTTGGCGAGTGCCTTGATCCAGCTGTCGGAGTTGTCGAAGGTGGTCCGGTCGACGGCCGCCAGGGCGCCGGAGAGCACGTACTTCATGGTCTCGGTGTTGCCCAGTTCGACGACGTCGGGGGCGCTGCCGTCGGCGAGCGCCTTGTCGAACTTCGAGACCTTGTCCGCCCAGCCCTGGTACGAGAGTTTGAGGGTGACGTTCGGGTACCGCGCCGCGAACTCGTCGTTGACCCGCTGGACGAGGTCCGGCCAGTTCTTCTGGGCGTCGTCCATCAGCCAGACGGTGACGGTGCCGCTCGCGGTCTTCGCGCCGGTGGAGGCGCCCTCGCCGTCCGCCGACGGGGAACCGGACGAGGAGCAGGCCGTCAGCCCGACCGCCAGTGCCATGATGCCGAACGTGGACATGAGCTGACGCTTCGTCACGCCATCCTCCGAGGGTGTTAGAGCCGTGTTGCCCGCCGGCAGCGTGATGGCGCCCGCAGCGGAGGATCCGGGCAGGGCGAGGAGCTTCGGGGAGGGCCGATACCACATCCGGTGAGGTTGAAATTCGAACCGGATGACTGGACTCTGGCCTAGACCAATGGCGGTGTCAACGGCCAAATGGCCCTTCCGCCAAGGCCGTTGCAGAGCCGTTGTACCGCGTGGCGATCCGTCGCCGGGTCGTCACCCTAAGTGGGACTTAAGACGGATTTAAGGCCTGCTTGAGGGAACACCGTCACCCGGGGAGTCCGCGGGTGGAAGCGGGGGGAAACGGGACGGGCCCGCCATGCGACATGCGCATGACGGGCCCGTGGGCGGACGCCCCCGGCACGGCCGGGTGACGTCCTGACGCGTTCTCAGCCGATCGCTCCCGGCTGCCCGGTGAGCACCTCGACGGCCGCCAGCCCGCACACTCGGGCGGCGCCGTGGGTGGCGATGTGCAGCGCACCGACCGGCTCGGACTGCGGCAGCCCCATCTCGACCACCATGGCGTCCGGCCGGGCCGCGACCAGGCGGCCCAGCGCGGCGGACATCCAGCCGTGCCGGTGCGCGTCCCGGACCACCAGCACCAGCCGGCGGCCCTCGGCGCCCGCCACCAGCTCGGCGACCAGCGCGTCCAGCCGCCCGGGGGCGGCGTCGACGGCCGATACCTCCCGGGTGCGGGTGCCGGGGAAGCGGTCGGCCAGCATGCCGGCCACGCCCCACGGGGTGACGTCGCCGACCGCGATGTTCGGCTCGTCCGAGAACGAGGCCACGAACGGCCGTTCCGTCACCGGCAGCACCTCGCGGCCCGGCGCGCGGACCACCTTCAGCGCCCGGCGGGCGGCCCGCAGGCCCACCGCGAGGTCCGGCTCCGGCCGCTCGCCCTGGGCCGAGATCCGGCCCCAGGTGCCCAGCGCGCGGACCCGGGCGGCGGCGTCCGCCAGCCGGTCCTCGGCCAGCGCGCCGGACCGCACGCCCGCCACGATGGCGTCGCGCAGCATCAGCACGGTCTCCTCGTCGGCCAGCCCGCCGCCGACGCAGATCGCGTCCGCACCGGCCGCCAGCGCCAGCACGGTGCCCCGGCCCATCCCGAAGGTGTCGGCGATGGCGCCCATCTCGATGGCGTCGCTGACGATCAGGCCCTGGTAGCCGAGGCCGCCGTCGGCCGGGGCCGCGCGCAGCAGGTCGCGCAGCACGGTCGGGCTCAGGGTGGCCGGCAGCTCGGGGTCGAGCGCCGGGATCATGATGTGCGCGGTCATCACGGCCTTGGTGCCGGCCGCGATCGCCGCCTGGAACGGGATCAGGTCACGGGCCCGCAGCACGTCCAGGTCGACGTCGATGACCGGCAGGCCGTGGTGCGAGTCGACCGCGGTGTCGCCGTGGCCGGGGAAGTGCTTGGAGCAGGCGGCCACGCCGGCCGACTGCAGGCCCTCCACCCAGGCGGCGGTGTGCCGGGCGCACAGCTCCGGGTCGGCGCCGAAGGAGCGGACGCCGATCACCGGGTTGCGCGGGTTGGAGTTGACGTCCGCGGTGGGCGCCCAGTTGTAGTTGACGCCGGCCGCGGCCAGCGCCCGGCCGAGCTCGCGGGCGACGTCCCGGGTCAGCGCCGGGTCGTCGATCGCGCCGAGCGCGAGGTTGCCGGGCCACGAGGAGCCGGAGCCGGCCTCCAGGCGGGTGACGTCCCCGCTCTCCTCGTCGATGGCGATGAGGAGGTCGGGGTTCTCCGCCCGCAGCGCCGAGGTGAGCGCGGCGAGCTGGTCGAGGTCGACCACGTTGCGGTCGAACAGGGCCACCGAGCCGAGCCCGGCGGCGAGGTGGCGGCGCACCCACTTCGGCGGCTCGGTGCCGACGAAGCCGGGCTGCAGGACGGTCATGGCGTCGCGGTGCAGCTGGTCGCTGTCCGGGACGGCGGGGACGAGGATGCTCACGTTTCTCAGCCCTTCACGGCGCCGTCGGTCAGTCCGCCGACCGCCTTGCGCTGCAGGAAGACGAACAGGATCAGCACGGGGATGGCGAACATCGTCGACGCGGCCATCGTGGCGCCCCAGTCGTTGCCGAACGCCGTCTTGAAGGAGGAGAGCCAGAGCGGGAGGGTCTTGCCCTCCTCCTTGTTGAGGATCAGGACGAGCGGGAACTCGTTCCACGCGGTGATGAAGCCGAACAGCGAGGTCGACATCAGACCGGGGGCCAGCAGCGGGAAGATCACCTTCACGAAGGCCTGGGAGCGGGTGCAGCCGTCCACCATGGCGGACTCCTCCAGCTCCTTCGGCACCGCGGCGATGAAGCTGCGCAGCGTCCAGATGGTGAAGGGCAGCACCATCATCATGTAGAAGACGGTGAGCGGGACGAGGCTGTTCAGCATCTCGTTGTCGCGCGAGATCATGTAGACCGCGATGGTCATGACCTCCCACGGCGCCATCTGCGCGACCATCACGACCAGCACGAAGGCCTTGCGGCCGCGGAACCTCATCCGGGCGATGGCGAAGGCCGCGAGCGTCGCGATCACCAGCGACATCAGCACCGCGCCGACCGTCGCGATGAAGCTGTTGCCCACGTACGTCCAGAAGTTGGGCGCGTTGACCGCCGTGGTGAAGTGGTCGAGGGTCCCGTCGAACGGGATGAAGACCGGGGTCTTGCTGATGATGTCGCGGTCCTGCTTGAAGGCCGTCGCGACCATCCAGTAGACCGGGAAGATGAAGAAGACGAAGAGGACGACCGCGATCACGTTCGGCCAGGTACGTCCGATGAGCGAGCGCCTCACAGCTCGTCCTCCTGCTTGATCATGATCCGGAAGTAGTACGCCATCAGCACGCCCAGCATCAGGATGGTGAGCACCGCGATCGCGGAGCCGACCCCGTAGTGCTGGCCGGAGGAACCCTCCAGGAAGGCGTGCACGGGCAGCGTCCGGGTCAGGTTCTCGGGGCCGCCGCCGTTGATCGCGTACACCTGGGTGAAGGCCTTGAACACCCAGATGACCTCGAGGAAGGTCGTGGCCAGGAAGAACGGCTTCAGGCTCGGGAAGACCACCGAACCGAAGATCTTGAACGGGCCGGCGCCGTCCATCCGGGCGGCCTCGTAGAGCTCCTTGGGGATGGTCGTCAGGCCGGCGTACATGTTGAACGCCACGAACGGGATGGACTGCCAGACGATCAGCAGGATGACCACGAAGAAGGTCGAGTACTGGTCGCTCATCCAGTTGTAGTCGGCCATCGAGTGCCAGCCGAGCTTGTCCAGGAACCAGTTGACGACGCCCCACTGCTGGTCGAACAGCCAGGTGTAGACGGTGGTCGCGGCGACCACGGGCATCGCCCAGGCCATCAGCAGCCCGATCGACAGGACCAGCCGCATCCGCTTGCCGAGGCGGTTGAGCAGCAGGCCGATCAGGGTGCCGCCGCCCATGATCAGGACGACGTTCACCAGGGTGAAGGCGACGGTGCGCCCGGTGACCGCCCAGAAGTCCGGGTCGGTCAGCTGCTCCTTGTAGTTGTCGAAGCCGTTCCACTCGGTGAGGTGCTGGACCAGCTGGCGCCGGTTGAGGTTCTGGAACGACAGCAGGACCGTCTTGAGCAGCGGCCAGCCCAGCAGGGCGAGGGTCGCCACGGTGGCCGGCAGCAGCAACAGGTACGGCGCCAGGCGCGCACCGAGCCCCGGTCCGTCCGCGGGTCTGGCACCCTTCCGCGGGGTGCCGCCGCCGCCGGCGCCCGCGGCACCCGTCCCGATCCCGGCCACGGCGGTCGTCCCTGGCTCCGGGGACCGTGTCTGCACCCGCTCCGAATGCACAGCCATCGTTCTCACTTCCTCACAACCCGAACCACGACGGACAGGCGCCGCCCACCGGCCCCCCGCCGGGGGCCGGTGAGCGACGCCGCTCAGTGCTTACTGCTTCTGGTTGAGCCGCTTGGCGATCTCGTCGTCGTACTTCTTGGCCGTGGCCGCGTAGTCGCCGCCCTGCAGCACGGCGGTCAGGAACTCCTTGATCGGGTTCGGCTTGTCCTCGACGCTGGCCCAGTTCGGGGTGTTCGGGGTGATGGCGCCGACCGCGGCGGCCGTCTGGGCGGCCTTCGCGAAGTCACCAGTGATCTGGCCGTTCAGCGAGGCCTTGTTCGGGATGTTCCCGGCCGCGGCGACCAGGCCCTCGTTCTTGTCGTTGAGGGCGACCTTCAGGAAGTCCTTGGCCATGTCGGAGTTCTTGCTGGCGTTGGCGACCGCCAGGTTCGAGCCGCCGAGGAAGACGCCGGAGGGCTTGTCGGCGGTCTTGCCCGGGAGCGGGAAGAAGCCGATCTTGTCCTTGGGCATGTCCTTCTCGGCGGGGAGCTCCCAGCCGAGGGCGATCATGGCGCCGACGTTGCCCTTGCCGAAGACGTCCTTCTGCTGCGGGGTGGCCTCGTCCTTGTCCTTCGGACCGGAGACCGAGTAGCCCTGCAGCTTCTTGTAGGTCTCGAAGGCCTTCTGCGCCTCGGGGGACGACAGGCCGCCGACCCACTTGTCGCCGTCCTTCTTGGCGATCTTGCCGCCCTCACCGGTGAGCAGGCCGAAGTAGGTGTACCACTCCTGGCCGGGCAGGTAGATCGGGTCGGCGACGCCGTCGGTGGCCTTCAGCTTGTCCAGGTCGGCGTAGAACTCGTCCAGGGTCTTCGGGGCGGCGGAGAGGCCGGCCTTGGCCCACAGGTCCTTGTTGTAGGCGACCACGCGGTTGGAGACCCACCACGGGGCGGCGTACTGCTTGCCCTCGAGGACGGCGGCCTCGTTCTGGTTGGCGGCCCAGTCGGCCCCGCCCAGGGCGGCCTTGTCCTTGGTGAGGTCGAGCAGACCGCCCGAGGCCGCGTAGCCCGCGGTCTGGGTGTTGCCGAGCTCGAGGACGTCGACCGAGCCCTCGGACAGCGCGGCGGTGATCTTCTGGCCGATCCCGTCCCACTCCTGGATCTGGAAGTCGACCTTGGAGCCCGGGTAGGTGGTCTCGAACTCGGTCTTGACCGCGTCGGTCCAGCCCTTCGGGGCGGAGCCGGTCATCAGCCACACCTTCAGCGTCTTGCCGCTGTAGTTCTTGGCACCCGCCGCGGCCGACGAGCTCGAACCGGCGCTGTCGCCGCCCTTCTTGCCGTCCGAGCCACAAGCCGCCAGGCCGACGACCATTGCTGCGACGCCGACCGCCGCGATGAGCTGACGCTTCACGCCATCCTCCTGAGGGATGCCTGGGTTACCCCCGTCGGGCGGCAGCGGCAGACCCACACAAAGCGGGGGGAAAGGTGCCGCGGACCCCTTCGAACGGGTGGGGGGATTCGTAGTGTCCGGCCTAGTGGTGTAGACCAGATGCCTGGAGCTTGGCCTAGACCAATGGGCCTGTCAACGGCCTTCCGACCGATCCGGACCACCCGTTATCAAGCCGACACCGCACATCGTTCATCGCGTGATGAGGTATTCGTTCCGTAGCCATACATGCAACGATGTGACCCGTTAACTATGTGGCGGGGCCCGCAAAGGCCCCGCGAGAAGCGGGAGAACAGGTCCGATGAGCAGCGACGGGGGATCCACCGCCCAGGTCAACGACCCCGAGGTGAAGAACCTCCCGGCGCACGCCGGCACCGACCCGACCGCGCGCGTCCCCAAGTACTACGGACTGAAGCGCCACCTCCTCCAGCTCACCGAGACCCAGCCGGCCGGCACCCCCGTCCCGCCGGAGCGCGCGCTGGCCGCCCAGTTCGACACCTCGCGCACCACCGTCCGCCAGGCCCTGCAGGAGCTGGTCGTCGAGGGCCGCCTGGAGCGCATCCAGGGCAAGGGCACCTTCGTCGCCAAGCCCAAGGTCGCCCAGGCCCTCCAGCTCACCTCCTACACCGAGGACATGCGGGCCCAGGGCCTGGAGCCCACCTCGCGGCTGATCGAGATCGGCTACATCACCGCCGACGACCGGCTCGCCCCGCTGCTGGACATCAAGCCCGGCGGCCGGGTGCTGCGGATCGAGCGCCTGCGCCTGGCCAACGGCGACCCGATGGCCATCGAGGTCGCCCACCTCTCCGCCAAGCGCTTCCCCGCGCTGCGCCGCAACCTCGCCAAGCACAACTCGCTGTACGCGGCGCTGCGCGAGGTGTACGGGGTCACCGTGGCCGAGGCCGAGGAGACCATCGAGACCACCCTGGCCGACCCGCGCGAGGCCGGCCTGCTCGGCTCCGACCTCGGCCTGCCGATGCTCCAGCTCTCCCGGCACTCCTTCGACGCCGACGGCGCCCCGGTGGAGTGGGTCCGCTCGATCTACCGCGGCGACCGGTACAAGTTCATCACCCGCCTGAAGCGCCCGGAGTAACCGCGCTCCCCCTTCGCACCACGGGCACCGGCGCGCGCGACCCGCGCGCCGGTGCCCTTTCGCGCTTCCGACTGCCCGTTTCCGGCCGAATGCGGGTTCGCGCCGTCCGGATGGCGGGAAGTTCCGGCAACCCCGGTGACATGGATCACGTCATGCTCTAGATTGCGCAGCCGTACTGACTGCTGATCACCGATGGTGCTGCTCGGCGGGCTCACGGGGGTGTGCGGCGTCCCCGGGGCTGCGGCGCCGACGGGGAGAACCCTCCGGAGCGGAGCCGAAGATGCCGTCTGACCTCGATGCCACCGAACCTGTCATGCCCGAGCCACCCGGCGCCCCGGTGCCGGCCGTGACGCCCGAACGGGTGCTGGCCGCGCTCGCCCTGCTCGTGCCGATCGTCGCGATGCTCTGGGTGTCCTCCTACGACAAGACCGACCCGGGCGTCGGCGGGATGCCGTTCTTCTACTGGTACCAGCTGCTCTGGGTGCCGGTCTCGGCGGTGTTCACCGTCGCGGCGTACCTGCTGATCAACCGGGACGAGAAGGCCCGCAAGGCCGTGCGGAAGGCGGGTGGCGCGCGATGAAGGACGTCAACGTGACGGCCCTCGTGGTCTTCGTACTGTTCTTCGCCCTGGTCACCGTGATGGGCTTCCTCGCCTCGCGCTGGCGCCGGGCCGACGACGCGGCGCACCTGGACGAGTGGGGCCTGGGCGGCCGCAGCTTCGGGACCTGGGTCACCTGGTTCCTGCTCGGCGGGGACCTCTACACCGCCTACACCTTCGTCGCCGTCCCCGCCGCGGTCTACGCGACCGGCGCGGCGGGCTTCTTCGCGGTGCCGTACACGATCATCGCCTACCCGCTGGTCTTCCTCTTCCTGCCCCGGCTCTGGTCGGTCTCCCGGGTGCACGGGTACGTCACCCCGGCCGACTTCGTGCGCGGCCGGTACGGCTCCCGGCCGCTGTCCCTGGTCGTCGCGCTGACCGGCATCCTGGCCACCATGCCGTACATCGCGCTGCAGCTCGTCGGCATCCAGGCGGTGCTCGACGTGCTGGGCGTCGGCGGCGGCGAGAACGCCAACTGGTTCGTCAAGGACCTGCCGCTGTTCATCGCCTTCGGCGTGCTGGCCGCCTACACCTACTCGTCCGGGCTGCGCGCCCCGGCGCTGATCGCCTTCGTCAAGGACGCCCTGATCTACATCGTGATCATCGTCGCGGTGATCTACATCCCGATCCGGCTCGGCGGCTACGGGCACATCTTCGACGCCGCGGCGCAGAAGTTCAGCGCCCCCAAGGCGGCCGGCTCGCTGACCGTCCCGGACAACAAGCAGTGGACGTACGCGACGCTGGCGCTGGGCTCGGCGATGGCGCTGTTCATGTACCCGCACTCGGTGACGGGCGTACTGGCGTCCAAGTCCCGCAACACCGTGCGGCGCAACATGGCGATCATGCCCGCGTACTCGCTGATGCTGGGCCTGCTGGCGCTGCTCGGCTTCATGGCGATCGCGGCGGGCGTCGGCAAGGGCGACAAGAAGTTCAACTCCCAGCTCTCGGTGCCGCAGCTGTTCGCGGACATGTTCCCGGACTGGTTCACCGGCGTGGCCTTCGCCGCGATCGGGATCGGCGCCCTGGTGCCGGCCGCCATCATGTCCATCGCCTCGGCCAACCTGTTCACCCGCAACGTCTACAAGGAGTGGCTGAAGCCCACCGCCACCCCGGCGGACGAGACCCGGATCGCCAAGCTGGTCTCGCTGCTGGTGAAGGTCGGCGCCCTGGTGTTCGTCCTCGGCATGGACAAGCAGGCGGCGATCAACCTGCAGCTGCTCGGCGGCCTGTGGATCCTGCAGACCTTCGTGGCCATCGTCGGGGGCCTCTTCACCCGCTGGTTCCACCACTGGGCGCTGTTCGCCGGCTGGGCGGCCGGCATGGCCTACGGCACCTGGAAGGCGTACGGGATCGCCAGCCCGGCCACCAAGCACTTCGGCGGCAACGCGGCCGAGATCCCCGGCATCGGCGAGATCGGCTACATCGGGCTGACCGCCTTCGCGCTGAACCTGGCCGTCGCGGTGGCGCTCACCCTGGTGCTGCGGGCCGTCAAGGCGCCCGTGGGCCCGGACGAGACCAGTCCCTCGGACTACGGCGCCGAGGCCGGCGACGACGAGCTGAAGAACGCGCCGGAGCCCGTAGCGGCGCACTGATTCGCGCCGCACGCGCCCTGTGACCGCGCCGCCCTCTCCGTGAACACTGGAGAAGGCGGCGCGATCATATGTATGAACAGCCGCCTTCGCAGGGCACCACCAGACCGGACCGGCAACCGGCCGGCAACTGATCGACCCACGGGGAGCACGCCGCCATGGCAGAACTCGGCACCACCCTCAACGGCCAGCACCAGTCAGCCCAGAGCCCGCACCACCTCTCCGCCCACCGCCCCGCGGCGGCCACCCGGCTGCCGTCCGTGCTGATCGCCACCCGGCACGGCGAGTCCACCGCCAACGTCGAGTTCCAGCTCGCCGAGGCCGCCGGAGCGCTCAGCGTCCCGATCAGCTGCCGGGACGCCGACATCCCCCTGTCGCTGCACGGCCAGCAGCAGGCACAGGCGCTCGGCCGCTGGTGGGCCGCCCTGCCCAGCGCCGACCGCCCGCGCAGCGTCTGGTGCTCGCCCTACGTGCGCACCACCGAGACCGCCCGGATCGCGCTCGCCCAGGCCGCCGGCCTCGGCGCCGTCCCGGTCTCGCTCCCCGTGCGCTACGACGAGCGGCTGCGCGACCGCGAGCTCGGCGTCCTGGAGATGCTGCCGCGGGCCGCGATCGAGGCCAAGCACCCCGAGGAGGCCGCCCGCCGGCGCAAGATGGGCGAGCTGTACTACCGCCCGCCCGGCGGCGAGTCCTGGGCCGACGTCGCGCTGCGGGTGCGCAGCCTGCTGCGGGACGTCTGCGAGGAGGACGCCGGACGGCCCGTCCTGCTGGTCGCGCACGACTGCACGGTGCTGATGCTGCGCTACGCGGTGGACCGGCTCACCGAGGACCAGCTCACCGCCCTCGGGCCGGTGCACAACTGCTCCACCAGCCTCTGGCGCGCCCAGGACGGGCGGCTGCGCCCGGACCGCTGGAACACCGTCGACCACCTGGCGGCCGACTGACCGGCCGCCCGGGTCGCGGGCTGTGGCCGGGGCCGGGGCCGGGAGGTCAGTCCTCCCACTCCCCCGGCCCGGCGAAGCAGCGCCGGTAGGCGAGCGGCGTGGTGCCCAGCCGGCGCGCGAAGTGGTGCCGCAGGGTGGCCGCGTTGCCGAAGCCGCAGCGCACGGCGATCGCGTCCACCGGCTCGGTGGTGGACTCCAGCAGCCGCTGGGCGAGCAGCACCCGCTGCCCGGTCAGCCAGCGGTGCGGGGTGGTGCCGGTCTCCTGCTGGAAGCGGCGGGCGAAGGTGCGCGGGGACATGTGGGCCCGGGCGGCCAGCTGTTCGACGGTGCAGTCCCGCTCCAGGTGGTGGCGCATCCAGTCGAGCAGCGGGGCCAGCGAGTCCCCGTCGCCCCCGGGCAGCGGCCGGCAGACGAACTGGGCCTGGCCGCCCTCCCGGTGCGGTGCCACCACCATCCGGCGGGCGATCCCCCGGGCCACCTCGGCGCCCTGCGCCTTGCGCACCAGGTGCAGGCAGGCGTCGATGCCGGCCGCCGTCCCGGCGGAGGTGATCACCGGGTCGTCGTCCACGTACAGCACGTCCGGTTCGACCGTGGTCCGCGGGAAGCGCCGGGCCAGGTCCTCGCTGTACCGCCAGTGGGTGGTGGAGCGGCGGCCGTCCAGCAGCCCGGCGGCTCCCAGCACGAAGGCGCCGCTGCAGATCGACAGCACCCGGCCGCCGGACTCCACCACCGAGCGGAGCCCCTCCAGCAGCGGCTCCGGGTACTCCCGGCGGATCGCCGACGCGGTGACCACCACCAGGTCCGCGCCGGCCAGCCGTTCCGGGCCGTGCGGGACGTCCACCGCGAAGCCGGCGTGGGTCGCGTGCGGCCCGGGGCGGACCCCGGCGATCGCGAAGTCGTACCCGGGCAGGCCCTCGGCGGTGCGGTCGAGGCCGAAGACCTCGCAGGCGACGCCGAGTTCGAAGGGGTGGATCTCCTCCAGCACCACCGCGACCACGTTCTTCAGCATGCCGACCAGGATGCCCCGACGGGCACCGCCCGGGGAAGGCCGGGTCCGGCCCCGGACGGCCGGTGCGCGCAGGGCCGGGCGCACCGGGGAGGGGCGCACCGCCGGAGGGACGCGGAAGCGGCGGTGGCAGGATTTCGAGGCAATCGGGCGTTCCTGCCACTCGTGATCGCCGGACGGCCCGACCAGAGTGGACCCCATGGACACCGACACTCTCGCGAGCGCACTGGGCCTGGCCGGGGCCGTCGGCGGGTTCGGCCTGCTCGGCCTGCTGATCGGCCGGGACGTCGCCCGCGGCGCCGCCACCGGCCGCGACAACTGGCACCGCCCGGGCGGCTACCCGGCCGACCACCACCGGGCGGACCGGCTGTACGGCACGATGCCGGCCGCCTCGCTGCGCCCCTCCGCGGACCCCGCCACCCTCCCGGTCCGTTCCACCCCCGAGATCACCACCCCGCACGGCTCCGGCACACTGGCCGGATGGACATCCTCATCCGCCAGGCCCTCCCGGAGGACCTCGACGACGCCGGTCGCATCACCGTCGAGGCCTTCGTCGGCGACGGCTACACCTCGCCCGAGAGCGGCTACGTCGACCTGCTGCGCGACGCCCCCCGGCGCGCCCGGGAGGCCGAGCTCCTCGTCGCGGTCGACGTGGCCGGGGGGCGAGTCCTCGGCTGCGTGACCTTCGCCGTCGGCGGCACCGAGTGGGCGGACATCGCCACCCCGCGCGAGGGCGAGATCCGGATGCTCGCCACCGCGGCGGCCGCCCGCGGCCGGGGCGTCGGCGAGGCCCTGGTCCGCGCCGCCCTCGCCCGCAGCCGTGAACTCGGCCTGGCGGGCATGGCGTTCTCCACCCGTCCGGAGATGACCGCCGCCCACCGCGTCTACGAGCGCACCGGCTTCCTCCGGACCCCCGAACGCGACTGGGCCCCGTACCCGGGGATGGACCTGATGGTCTACACGATCGCGTTCTGAGCGGCGCGGCCGCGGCGGGGCTCCGGCGGCCCGGTCACCCCTTCCTGTCGGGCGTCGGCGTCGGCTTCGGGTCCGAACTCGGCTTCGGGTCAGCGGTCTTCGGGTCCGCGGTCTTCGGATCGGCGGTCTTCGGGTCCGCCGCCTTCTTGTCCGCCCCGGTCTGCTTGTCGTACCCCGGCGCCACGTAGATCGTGTACCGGCCGTGCTCCCCGCTCTTCACCACGGTGACCACCCGGTACCCGGCGGCCTTCAGGGTGGGCTGGATCGCCTTGTCGGTGGCACCGGTCTGGGTGAAGTCCAGGACCACCACCTGCCATTCGTGCGCCGTGATCCCGGCCTGGATGGCGGCCACGCCGGACTGCTGCTGGCCGGTGTCCGGGTCCCGGCGGAACACCGCCACCAGGTCGTGCCACTGCTGCCAGTCCGCCTGCTCGCGCAGGTAGTACGCGGGGACGTTGTAGTTCTCCACCAGGTACCGGGCGTCGCCCTTGGCGATGTACGGCGCCAGCGCGGCGACGAAGGACTCCGAGTTCGACCACTCGCCGTACATCTCCCGGCCCTGGGCCGACCCCTCCCAGGCCAGCGGGCCGACCACCAGGGCGGCCGCCACGACCCCCGCCACCAGGTGGAGGCGCCGCCGCAGCCAGAGCACCGCCCGGGCCAGCACCGCGCCCACCACGATGCAGGCGAACCAGGCGCCGAAGTCGACGTGCTTCTGCAGCGACAGCCAGGTGTGGATGCGGATCTGGTTCACCGGGGCGAGCAGCCCCGCCACCAGCAGCAGCGCCGCCAGCCAGAACGCCGGCCAGCCGTCGCCGCCGCGCCGGCGCGCCACCACCAGCTGCAGCACCACTCCGACCAGGGCGACCACCAGCAGCGGGCCGACCCACCGGGCGGCCTCCCCGGCCACGTAGGAGTAGGCGTCGTGGCCCGGGGCTCGCTGCAGCGTGGTGTGGTTGAAGCCGTCGACGTAGCGCTCACCGGCCAGCAGGGCCGCCGCGGCGACCGCCACCACGAAGGCGGACAGGACCAGCACGCCCCGCCGCCAGCGCGTCCAGGCGCGCAGCGACCCGCCCGGGCCGGCCAGCACCGCCGCCCCGACCACCACCGGGACCCACAGCAGCGCCGCGTACTTGGTGCAGCCGGCCAGCGCCAGCAGCAGGCCGGAGCCCACCAGGCTCGGGTACCCGCCGCCGGTGGCCGAGCGCACCGCGAGGTAGCCGGCCCAGGCGAGCACCGCCAGGGCCATCGCGTCGTAGGTGGCCAGCCCGCCCAGGAACTGGGTGGGTCCGAGCGCGGCGAAGGCCGCCGCGGCGCCGCTGGCCGCGAGCGAGCCGTGCAGCCGCCGGGTGGTCAGGTGGACGGCCACGGTGGCGGAGAGCATGAAGGCCAGGCTGAGCAGCCGGGTGCCGGTCAGCCCGCCGGCCATGTCGGCCAGCGCGACGACGACCGGGTAGATCAGCGGGGAGCCGGAGAAGAAGGTCTCGTACGTCGCCACCGGGGTGCCGTGCGTCAGGTTCGCGATCTCCTGGTAGCCCGCGTAGATGTAGGTGCCCTCGTCGATGAAGGCGGTGTTGCTGAGGATCAGGTGGTACGACAGCGCGCCCTGGACCAGCAGGACGGCCAGCAACGGCAGCCAGTCCGCCCGCAGCGCGGGGCGCGGGGGGTGCGGCACCCGGGGTGCGGCGGGCCTGCGGCGCCGGCGGTCGGCCGGGGACGGCTGCGCCGGTGCGGCGGCCCCGCGCCCGGCCGGGCCGGCACCCGGGGCCGGCCGGGCCCCCGCGGGCACCAGGACGGGCCGCCGGGTGGACTCGGGCCGGATCCAGCGGCCGTCCGCGCTCATCAGTACTGCTCCTCGGTCTGGGACTGTCGTGCCCGGTCCGCGCGCGGGGCGCGGCGGGTTCCGGGGCGCGCGGCAGCCGCCGCCGGCGCCGCCGCGGGGGCGGTTCCGGGCGGCTGCCGGGCGGTGCCGGGCCCGCTCGGCCCGGCGGTCGGCGGCCGGGGGCTCAGCCGGTGAGCCAGGCCGCCGCCGGCGGGGTGGCCGGCGGCGAGCTCGGGCCGGCGACGACCTTGACGATGTCGGCCTCGGGCAGCGTCTGACCCCAGGTCTGGACGTCGGCGACGGCGCCGTGCCACGGGTCGCTCCACTGCGAGTTGGAGCTCAGGCGCCCGATCTGCAGGGTGTTGGCGCCGCTGGGCGGCACGCCGGGGGACTTCGCGGAGGCCTGCGGGGCGCCGTTGACGTACAGGGTGATCTGGCCGGAGGGGTCGTCGTACACCCCGGTCAGCACGACCCACTGGTTGACGGTGGCGTCGCCCTTGGACCAGGCCACCGCCGAACCGCCGCCGGGCACCTGGACCTTGAAGTACCAGAGGTCGTGCCCGTTGTTGTTGGCCCGGCCCAGCGAGTACGAGTAGTACTGGCCGTCACCCTGGCTGACCGCGCTGCGGTTGCCGTTCGGGACGTCGACGAGGACCCGGGCGGAGACGGTGAAGCTGTTGCTGACGTCGACGACCTGGGAGGCGCTCTGGGCGAAGGAGTTCTGGCCGCTGGGCAGCTTGAGGACCTGCCCGGAGTAGCCGGGTGCCGAGCCCGTCTTGGCGTCGGAGCCCAGGCCCAGCGCGACGGCGCCCTTGGTCGCCGGGAGGCTGCCGACGGTCGGCGGGCTGTCGATGCCCTTGACCGGGCCGCTCGCCGACGCGGTCGGCGCGGCCGATCCGGAGGCCGACGCGGAGGCCGACGTGCTCACCGCGGCGGTGCTCGGCCCGGAGGCCGTCGGGCCGTTGCCGTCCTTGGAGCCCTTGGTGAGCAGCACGTAGCCGGCGCCGGCCGCGGCCACCACCACGACGGCCGTCACCGCACCGATCAGCTTGACCCGGCGGCGGCGCTTGGCGTCCTTCTCGTTCCGCGCCGCCAGCGCCTCCCAGTCCGGCGTGCTGCCGACGGTCGGCTGCGCCGGCGGGAAGCCGGTCTGCTGCGGCCACGCCGGACCGGCCGGGCCGGCCTGCACGGGTATCGGCTGAACCGGCTGCGGGCCGGCCTGCCCGGGTATCGGCTGAACCGGCTGCGGAGCGGCCTGCACGGGTATCGGCTGCACCGGCTGCGGGCCGGGCTGCGCGGCCGCCGGCCCCGGCTGGACGGCGGCGGGCGCCACCGGGCCGGGCTGGACCGGCCCCGGCTGCACCGGCTGCGGCTGCACGGGCTGCGGGCCGGCCTGGCCCGGCTGCGGGACCAGCGGCACCGGCTGGGAGACCGGACGCGGCGTCACCTGCGGCGGCTGCGGTTGCGGCTGGTACTGGGGCGCACCATCCGGCGGCCCGAACCCGTCGGCGGGCCCGAACGCACCACTCGGGGACTGCGGCGGCAGACCGGGGGCCTGGGCCCCTCCGGCCGGTGCCTGCTGCGGTGGCGTTCCGGCGGGCTGCCCCGGCTCGCCACTCGGTACCGGTCGATCGCTCATGGTGGGGAATGCTAGGGCATCGGCCCCTTCCCGCCCATGGGGGGTGCGCGGGCCCGGCCCGGCACCCGGCCCCGCGCCGATCGCTAGGCCTGCCCGTTGTACGGCAGCCGCCAGCGCTGTGACACCGCGTCGGCGCAGGGCCTGAGGGCGGCGGCCGTGCCGTCCGTGAGAACGCCCCCGGCGGTCGACAGGCACAGCCCCGAGTCCTGGTGCTGCAGGCGCTGGCCGGCCCCGGCCACCCAGCGCTGCCCGGACCCTCCGGTGCACTCGGCCAGCGTCACGCCGCCGCGGTCGCCCGGCACGAGGCAGGCCGCCCCGCCGCGCACCGAACCGTCGTTGCCGACCGTCCAGTTGGTCGACACCGCCTGGTCCCCGCAGGCCCCGACGGTCACCGGGCTGCCCGCCGGCCCGCCGCCGCCGTGCCGCAGGCAGGTCCCCGGAGCCCCCGCCGGGATCTCGCCGGCCGGCAGGCCGACCCGGTTGTGGAAGGCGAAGGACTCGCTGCGCAGGCCGGTGCCGCCGGTCCAGATCTCGAAGCCGGCCTGCACCCGGCACAGGTAGGAGCCCTTCGGCACGTACCCCCGCGCCATCGCGTCGGCCGTGAACAGCCGCAGGTTGAGGCCGCGGGTGGTGTGCGTGGGGGCGGTGCGTACGTAGCTGATGACGCTGTGCGGGCCGGTGATCGGCGCCTCGAACACGTTGTAGGCGGTGTCGCCGATGCTCTGGGCGTCCGTCACCTGTCTGCCGGCCGGGCGGACGTTGTCGGTGGCGTCCAGCCAGACCATCACCTCCGCGCTCTCCCCCGGCAGGCAGTTGTCCGGGCTGGAGCCGTACCAGAGGTCGAAGGACAGGTTGAAGGAGCCGCTCACCCGGCCGTTGGCGTCCCAGTCGGCCGTGGCGTCGCCGAGCGCGCTGACCGGGACGGGCAGTCCGCTCGCGCCGGGCGCGGTGGAGATGTTCGGGTAGGCGCCCGGGGCCAGCGGGTTGCGCGGGACGAAGTCGCGCACCTGGGTGACCGTGAAACCGGTGTCCCCGGAGGCGTCCAGACAGACCGTCCCGGCGGTGTTCCACGGGTTGGGTTCGAGGATCTTCGTCCCGCCGTCGACCGGCAGCTTGGGGAAGGGGAGCTGCGCGGTCGAGCACAGACCCGGCTGCGCGGGCGCGGACGACTGCGGTCCGGCCGACGGCTGCGCCGCCACCCGGGCCCCGCCGCCGCAGCCGGCCAGGAGTGCGGCGGCCGCGCACACCGCGACGACCGCCCGCAGCCCCCGCGCCGGCCGGCCGGCCATACCGTCCACGATGCTCATCACTCTTCCCCGTACCGTCCTCGATCGCTGGGCGGAAACCGTACACATGTGCTCCGCCCGCACTCGGTCCAGATCACGACCGGAGCCCGGAATCGGTTCCGGACGGCCGCCGGACGAGGGGGGATCGGCCCCGGCGCGGCCGGTCCCGTACGATCCCTCCGTCCCCCGCTCGGCCCGTCGGACAACGGCCGGCGGGCGGGTCAGGTTCACATCGATTACGGCCTCCGGGGGAGAAGAGCCACGTGACTGTCACCGAGGGCACCCGACTCGCGGGCAGCCGCCAGGCACCCGGATCGCGGCGCCGCGCGCGCCGGGACCCGGCCGCCCGCACCCAGTGGGGCCTGCTGCCGCAGCCGCCGGACAACACCGAGAAGTACTCCTACGCCCGCAGCCGGCTGTGGATCCTGACCTGCTTCTCCCTGGTCAGTTTCGCCTGCATGGTGGCCAGCGAGATCGGCCTGCTCGGCGCGACGCCGTGGTTCTTCCTGTTCGTGCCGCCGCTGGCCTTCACGATCGTCTACTACCTGATATCCCGCTGGGTGCACGGCTTCAACGAGACCTTCGACCTCGCGGCGCACCGCGCGCTGGTGCGGGACTGGTCCCCGGAGCGGTACCCGACCGTGGACGTCTTCCTGCCGGTGGCCGGCGAGCCGATCGAGGTCCTGCACAACACCTGGACCCACGTCGCCCGGCTGCGCGACCAGTACCCGGGCGAGGTCACGCCCTACGTGCTCGACGACAGCAACAGCCCGCAACTCGCCCAGATGGCCGTCGACTTCGAGTTCGTGTACGGCACCCGCAACAAGCTGGGCTGGTTCAAGAAGGCCGGGAACCTGCAGTTCGGCTTCCGCAACTCCGACAGCGAGTACATCCTCATCCTGGACGCCGACTTCGCGCCCAGGCCGGACCTGCTGACCGAGATGCTCCCGTACATGGCGGCCAACCCGCGCCTCGGCATCATCCAGTCCCCGCAGTTCTTCCGCATCCTGGACAGCCAGAACTGGATCGAGCGCGGCGCCGGCGCCGTCCAGGAGCTGTTCTACCGCACCGTGCAGGTGTCCCGGCAGCGCAACGACGGCGCCATCTGCGTGGGCAGTTGCGCCGTCTACCGGCGGGCCGCCCTGGAGGAGAACGGCGGCACCACGCTGATCGGGCACTCCGAGGACGTGCACACCGGCTTCGACCTGCGCCGGCTCGGCTGGGACCTGCAGTACGTGCCCGTCGCCCTGGCGACCGGCGTCTGCCCGGACAACGTCGGCGGCTTCTTCAACCAGCAGTACCGCTGGTGCACCGGGTCGATGAGCCTGCTGGGCAGCCGCAAGTTCTGGACGACCAGACTGCGGCCGGTCACCCGGGCCTGCTACCTGTCCGGGTTCTTCTACTACATCCACACGGCACTGTTCACCCTGGTCTCCCCGCTCATCCCGATCGTGCTGCTGCTGGCGAGACCCGACCTGATCCGCTGGCAGAACACCCTGCTGGTGCTGCCCGGCCTGCTCTACGCGACGGTCGTCTTCCCGCTCTGGCACCGCAACCCGTACCGGCTGGAGGCCTGGGCCGCCCGGATGATGTACGGCTGGGCGCACGTCTTCGCGATCTGGGACATCCTGCGGCGCAACCGGATGGCCTGGCAGCCGACCGGCTCCACCGGCGCCAAGCGGAACAAGACCCGCCGCTTCTGGATCGGCATGATCGTCTGGAGCGGTGGGACGGCCGTCCTCTGGGTGGGCCTCGGCATCTGGCGGATGCTCACGATGGGCCCGCTGAACTTCACGCTCGTCCTCGCGTCCGGTCTGTTCTACGCCACCATCGTCGGCCGGGTCCTCGTCCAGCCGCGACCGACGGAAGCCGTGTGATCACCATGTCCGCCCACCCCCGACGGCCCGGCCACCCCCGACGGCCGGACCGGTACCGCCGGCGGCCGGCACTCGCCCTGCTCGCCGGCGCGCTGCTGCTCGCCACCGCCGCCTGCGGCCCCGAGGACCCCGGCTTCGCGATGCAGGAGGCCGTCGAGCCCGACCAGCCCGCGGCCGCCGCCCCCGCCACCCCGGGCGCCACGGGCGCCCCGGGCACGGCCACCGGCACCCCGAGCGCCGCCGCCAAGCCGAAGGCCGTCCCGGCCGGCGTGCCGTACGACGTCACACCGCTGCTCAAGCCGGACCACAAGTACCTCGGCGCCGCACTGCCCGGCGTCCCCGAGACGATGGACGCGCTGCCCGTCTACACCTCCACGATCGGCAAGCAGCCCAACGTCCTGGAGTTCTACGCCCACTGGGAGGGCGGCTTCGACACCCAGGGCGCCAAGCGCATCTACGCGGCCGGGGCCCTGCCGTACATGGCCTGGGAGCCGTACAACCACTCGCTGGCCTCGATCGCCGCCGGCGACACCGACGACTACGTCCGGGGCGTCGCCAAGTCCGTGGCCAAGCTCGACCAGCCGATCGCGATCAGCATCGCGCACGAGATGAACGGCAACTGGTACCCGTGGGGCCGGCAGGCCGCCAGCGCCCAGGAGTTCGTGGCCGCCTGGCGGCACGTGCACGACCTCTTCGACCGGGCCGGGGCGACCAACGTCATCTGGGTCTGGAACCCGAACATCACCGACCCGGCGCCCAACACCCGGCTCGCGCCCTACTACCCGGGCGACGCCTACGTCGACTGGGCCGGCATGACCGGGTACTTCACCCGCACCGGGCCGAAGAACTTCGACCTCCTGTACGGGCCGACCATGGCCGAGATCCGCGGCTTCAGCCAGAAGCCGTTCTTCATCTGCGAGACCGCCTCGGAACAGGGCAAACGCCAGCTCGCGGACATCGACCAGCTGTTCTCCGGGGTCGCGGCGCACGACGACATCCTCGGCTTCGTCTGGTTCAACATCGTCAAACGGGCCGACTGGCGCGTCGAGGCCGTCCCGGAGACCCTCGCGGCCTTCAGGCGGCGCGTGTCCGACCCCCGCTTCGGCTTCGACATCCGGAACCCATGATGAGCGCAGAGTCAGAGTTCACCCCCGCCCCGGACGACGCAGCCGCCGGGCCCGCACAGGCGCCGGTGCCCGCACACCTGCCCGTGCCGGTGCCGGACGAGGCCGTACCCACCCCGGCCGCCGCACGGGCCGCGCGCGCCGCCCGGGCCGCCCACGCCCTGCGGGCCGCCCGGGCCGCCCTCGACACGGACACCCGTGACGGCGGCGGGCACCCGCTGACCACGGCGGACGCCGCCCCCGCGGCGCCCGCGGCCGGGACCGACCTGTTCCGCCGCGCCGACCGCTCGCCCGGGCCGGGCGCGGCGGGGGGCGACGGTGCCGGGCCCGGCGTTCCCGCGTCCGGGGTTCCTGCGTCCGGGGTTCCCGCGTCCGGGGTTTCCGGGACCGGCGGCCCGGGGACCGATCCGTCCGGGCCGGCCGTTCCCGGGCCCGACCTTCCCGGGCCCGACGTTCCGGCACCCGATGCGTCCGACGCGCCGCCGCAGGTGGCCCCGACCGGCGCCCCCGGCCCGGTGGACGACCAGGCCGTCGAGCTGGCGCCGTACACCATCCCGCAGGTCCCCGCGATCGGCTGGGACCCGGCCCCCAGCCCCCGGCGCCGCTGGATCGCCCGCGGCGTGCTCGCCGCCGTCCTCGTCATCCAGGCCCTGCTCTCGCTGCGCCTGCTCGCCGCCGCGCACCCCGACGAGGCCGCCGCCATGGTGGCCGGCCGCCAGCAGCTCGACCACCTGCTGCACGGCACCCCCGTGACCACCCACCTGGCCGAGCGAATACCCGGCACGCCCCAGCTGTACCTGCCGTTGGCCGGCGCCGCCGCCGACGCCAACGGCATCTTCGGCGCCCGGGTGCTCAGCCTCTGCTTCGCCCTGCTCACCACGGTGCTGCTGTACTCGCTGACCCGCCGGCTCTTCAACGAGCGGGTGGCGATCTGCTCGATCGCCGGCTACGCGGTGGTGCAGTCGACCGTCGTCGTCGGCTTCTACGCCGCGCCCGAGGCGCTCGCCGTCCTGCTGGTCGCCCTGGCGGCCTGGGTCACGGTGTTCACCGCGCGCCGCCCGGTGGCCCTCGTCCTGCTCGCCGCGCCGGTCGCCGCCCTGGCCTGCGCCGTCGCGTACTCCGCGGTGTTCACGCTGCCCGCGCTGGTCGCGCTGGCGGCGGCCACCGCCTGGCCGCGGCGACGGCTCGGCCCGGCCGCCCTGCGGTCCCTGCTGCTCGCCGCCGGCACGGTGGGCGCCCTGCTGCCGTTCGGACTGCTCGGCGAGGTCGCCGGGTGGTCCCCGGCCCACGGGCAGGGTTCCCGTCCGGGCGGCGAGATCCTGCTGAACACCGTCCAGTGGGGCGGCCTGTTCACCGTCCTCGCGGTGGCCGGCACGATCGCGTACGCCCGCCGCGAGCAGCTGCTCGAGTCGCCGGAGAACGACGGCGTCACCACCACCCGCGCCCAGCGCGCCCTGCTGGGCACCGCCCTGACCTGCACCGCCCTGCTGGTCCCGGCGGTCCACCTGGCGCTTGGCACCTCGGGGGCGCTGTTCCGGCACCTGGGCTTCGGGATGCTGCTCGCCGCCCCGCTCGCCGGGGTCGGCCTCACCCGGCTGGTCGGCGCGCACTTCCGCCACCCGCAGCTGGGCATCCTGGTCTGGGTCGCCCTGCTCGCGCTCGGTCTGGAGCAGTCAGCGCTGCGTTACCAGAACGGGCCCGACTCCGGCCGGCTGCTCGCCGTCCTGCGGGTGCACGCCACGCCGCAGGGCCACTACCTGACCGAGGTCGACGGGCTGCCCGAGTACTACCTCGGCGCCGTCAGCCGGCCCGAGCAGTGGACGTCGGCCCGCTCCGGGACGGACTACCGGGACGCGGCGGGTGTCGAGCATCACGGCGACGAGGGCAGCGCGGCCGCGATCAAGGACGGCTACTTCACCGTCGTGGTCCTGGACAGCACCGCCCCGGCCGCCACGGACCGCGTCCTGGCGACGGCGCTGGCGAGCGGCGGGCACTACCGGTTGATCGCCCAGTTCACCTCTCCGACGGGCGATTCGAGCACCTACAAGGTCTATCTGAAGCACTGAACGGCCGCCGGGCCCACCGTGGCCCACGACACGTCGGCCACAACATATGGTGCCGCCGCAGTCAGCCGCCACTAGATGTATGCTCACTCCTGCTGTCAAAGCAGGGGAACCCGGTGCGAGTCCGGGACTGCCCCGCAGCGGTGTGCGGGCGGCTCGACAAGCCGCGCCCGCGAGTCCGAGTACCTGCCGACGGTGTGCGCCACGGCCCTCCCGCAGAGGCCGCGCCAGCACGAGCAGTACCTTCCGGGCCTCGCGGGCGGGCCGGGGACGCCACCGTCGCGCGACGCACTCCTGCGTACGCGCCGTGCTCCCCTGCCCCGTTCGGCCCGGACCCGATCACCGCCGCCGATCGCCGCCAGGAGAGAGCGCCTTGACCACCGCTGCCTCAGCCACCCTGCCCACCCAGGGCTCCGGTTCCGCCCCCGCCGCCCCGACGGTCTCCGACCCCGGCGGCGCGCTGCTGCGGCTGCTCACCGACCGTAGTGTCGATCTCCCCCAGGTGGACCCCGGCCATGTCGCCGCCGCCGCGCTGCGCGGCCGCCACGCCGGCTCGGACTTCGCCGAGCTGCGCGGGCTGGCCGTGGACGCCGCCGCGTCGATGATCGCCGAGGACCCCCAGTACTCGAAGCTGGCCGCCCGCCTGCTCGCGCTGGAGATCGTCGACGAGGCCGACAGCCAGGGGGCGACCTCGTTCGCCGCCTCGATCGCCGTCGGCCACGCCGAGGGCCTGATCGGCGACACCACCGCCGCCTTCGTGGCCAAGCACGCCGCCGCGCTCGACGCGCTGATCGACCGACAGGGCGACGACCGCTTCGAGTACTTCGGCCTGCGCACCGTGCAGTCCCGCTACCTGCTGCGCCACCCGATCACCCGCAAGGTCGTCGAGACCCCGCAGCACTTCCTGCTCCGCGTCGCCTGTGGCCTGGCGGTCGGCGACACCGAGCAGTCCGTGCGCGAGGTGGCCGAGCTGTACCGCCTGATGAGCCGGCTGGAGTACCTGACCTCCTCGCCGACCCTGTTCAACTCCGGCACCCGCCACCCGCAGATGTCGAGCTGCTACCTGCTCGACTCGCCGCTGGACAACCTGGACTCGATCTACAGCCGCTACGCGCAGATCGCCCGCCTCTCCAAGCACGCCGGCGGCATCGGCCTGTCGTACTCGCGCATCCGCTCCCGCGGCAGCCTGATCCGCGGCACCAACGGCAAGTCCAACGGCATCGTCCCGTTCCTGCGCACCCTCGACTCCTCCGTCGCCGCGGTCAACCAGGGCGGCCGTCGCAAGGGCGCCGCCTGCGTCTACCTGGAGACCTGGCACGCCGACATCGAGGAGTTCCTCGAGCTGCGCGACAACACCGGCGAGGAGGCGCGCCGCACCCACAACCTCAACCTGGCGCACTGGATCCCGGACGAGTTCATGCGCCGCGTGAACGCCAACCAGGACTGGTCGCTGTTCTCCCCCGCCGACGTCCCCGAGCTGGTCGACCTGTGGGGCTCCGACTTCGACGAGGCCTACCGCAAGGCCGAGCAGGCCGGCAAGGCCGTGCGCACCATCCCCGCGCAGACCCTGTACGCCCGGATGATGCGCACCCTGGCGCAGACCGGCAACGGCTGGATGACCTTCAAGGACGCCTCCAACCGCGCCGCCAACCAGACCGCGCTGCCCGGCCGCACGGTGCACTCCTCCAACCTGTGCACGGAGATCCTGGAGGTCACGGACGACTCCGAGACCGCCGTCTGCAACCTCGGCTCGGTCAACCTCGGCGCGCACGTCGCCGAGGGCGCGTCGGCGGAGGACCTGCTCGGCGCGATGGACTGGGAGCGGCTGGACGCCACCGTGCGCACCGCCGTCACCTTCCTCGACCGCGTGGTGGACATCAACTTCTACCCGACCGTCGAGGCCGGCACCTCCAACTCCCGCTGGCGGCCGGTCGGCCTCGGCGTGATGGGCCTGCAGGACGTCTTCTTCAAGCTGCGGATCGACTTCGACTCGGCCGAGGCGGCGCGGCTGTCCACGCTGATCGCCGAGCGCATCATGCTCACCGCCTACGAGCGCTCCGCCGACCTGGCCGAGCAGCTCGGCCGCCACGAGGCGTACGGCGAGACCCGCGCCGCCCGCGGCGAGCTGCACATCGACCACTTCGACGTGCAGCCGCACTGGGCCGACCGCTGGAGCGCGCTGCGCGCCCGGATCGCCGAGACCGGCCTGCGCAACTCGCTGCTGCTGGCCATCGCCCCGACCGCGACCATCGCCTCGATCGCCGGCGTGTACGAGTGCATCGAGCCGCAGGTGTCCAACCTGTTCAAGCGCGAGACGCTCAGCGGCGAGTTCCTGCAGGTCAACCCGTACCTGGTGCGCGAGCTCAAGGAGCTCGGCGTCTGGGACCAGACGACCCGCGACGCCCTGCGCGACGCCAACGGCTCCGTCCAGGAGCTCGGCTGGCTGCCCGCCGAGGTGCGGTCGCTGTACCGCACCGCGTGGGAGCTGCCGCAGCGCGCGCTGATCGACCTGGCCGCGGCCCGCATGCCGTACCTCGACCAGAGCCAGTCGCTGAACCTGTTCATGGCCGCGCCGACCATCGGCAAGCTCAGCTCGATGTACGCGTACGCGTGGAAGGTCGGTCTGAAGACCACCTACTACCTGCGCTCGCGCCCGGCCACCCGGATCGCCCAGGCCGCCTCCGGCACCGCCCGTGCCGCCGCGCCCGTCCCGGTGAACACGCCGACCCTCACGCCGGAGGAGGAGGCCGCGCTGGCCTGCTCCCTGGAGAACCCCGAGTCCTGCGAGGCCTGCCAGTGATGTCCGACGACCGCGAGAAGATGCTGCTCGACCCCGGGTTCGAGCTGACCCTGCGCCCGATGCGCTACCCGTCGTTCTACGACCGGTACCGGGACGCGATCAAGAACACCTGGACGGTCGAGGAGGTGGACCTGCACTCCGACGTCGCCGACCTCGCCAAGCTGAGCGAGGGCGAGCGGCACATGATCGGCCGACTGGTCGCCTTCTTCGCGACCGGTGACTCGATCGTCGCGAACAACGTCGTGCTGAGCCTGTACAAGCACATCAACTCCCCCGAGGCGCGGCTCTACCTGAGCCGTCAGCTGTTCGAGGAGGCCGTGCACGTCCAGTTCTACCTGACGCTGCTGGACACCTACCTTCCGGACCCGGAGGACCGCAACGCGGCCTTCGCCGCGGTGGAGAACATCCCCTCCATCCACCAGAAGGCCCAGTTCTGCTTCAAGTACATGAACGCGGTCGACCACATCGACTCGCTGCAGAGCAAGGAGGACAGGCGGGCGTTCCTGCTCAACCTGATCTGCTTCGCGGCGTGTGTCGAGGGGCTGTTCTTCTACGGCGCGTTCGCCTACGTGTACTGGTTCCGGAGCCGGGGTCTGCTGCACGGTCTCGCGACGGGTACCAACTGGGTGTTCCGCGACGAGTCCATGCACATGGACTTCGCGTTCTCGGTGGTGGACACCGTGCGCGAGGAGGAGCCGGACCTCTTCGACGAGCAGATGGCGAAGCAGGTCACGGAGATGCTGGAGGAGGCCGTCGAGGCCGAGCTCCAGTTCGCCCAGGACCTGTGCGGTGACGGCCTGCCCGGCATGAACACCGCCTCGATGCGCGAGTACCTGCAGGCGGTGGCGGACCAGCGCCTCGCCCGTCTCGGGCTCCCGATCCGCTACGGGTCCAGCAACCCGTTCGGCTTCATGGAGCTGCAGAACGTCCAGGAGCTGACCAACTTCTTCGAGCGCCGGGTGTCGGCGTACCAGGTCGCCGTCGAGGGCTCGGTCTCCTTCGACGACGACTTCTAGGAAGTAGCCCGGTAGACGGACGGAGAGGTGCCCCGCACGGCCACAGCCCGTGCGGGGCACCTCCGTGTTGGATCAGTCGGCCGAAAACTCCCCGGACTTGACCCCCACGAGGAACGAGGCCCAGGCCTCAGCCGGAAACAGCAGCACGGGACCGCCAGGGTCCTTGGAGTCCCGGACCGCTGTCGTCATCGACCTGGCCTGTGCCTCGATGCAGTTCCCGCCCTGCCCGCTGTAGGTGCTCTTGTGCCACTCGCCGGTCATAACTCACCCATCTCTTGCCCGGAGTTCAGAACCCCTGTCGTACCCGAGCGATCATGTCGAGACTGTCAGCCGGACTCAAGGCGATTGAGCGGAGCGAGTCGAAGATCAATGTGTACTCATCGATCTCGGCTGGCGTCTCCATGTAGTGCGTCCCTGTCCGGTGCTCGACGCAGACTACGTCCGAGTAGTCGGGAGACGGGAAACTGAACATCACGAATGAGCCCATCAAACCAGCATGGGCACCGGCGCGGTCCGGCAAGACCTGGAGCTCCACATAGGGATGCCCAGCCATCTCGACCAGCTTGTCGAGTTGCCCAGCCATCACCTTCGCGCCACCCACCTGAACGCGCAACGCCGATTCGCCCTCGATCACGCACAAGCGCGGCGGGTTCGGCCTGGTGAGCACCTCCTGTCGCTCCATCCGAGCAGTCACCAAGGCATCCACTTGTTCGGCGGCCAGCCCGGACGGTTTGGCCTGCATCACCGCGCGAGCGTAGTCGGGAGTCTGCAGCAGGCCAGAGATCAGCATGTTCTCGAACGACCTGATGTAGTCAGCCGTCTCCTCGTAATCGATGAAGTCCGAGTAGGACGGCCGAGCCAAGCTCGCCCGCTGCACCCACCCGGGCTCTCGGCCCCGACGAGCAAGAGCGACCAACTCCTCGACACGGCCGTGGTCTTCCACACCGTAGAAGGTCAGCAGATCTCGCAGCTCGCCGAGCGAGATGCCCAGCCGCGCGTTCTCTATCCGGCTGATCTTCGAACGGTGACAACCGATACGCTCCGCCGCCGCTTCGGGCGACTTGCCGGCTTCCTCTCGCAGCCTGACCAAAGCAGCCGCCAATCGCCTGCGGCGCACTGTGGGTCGCGCTTGGCTCATCTGATGCTCCATCACACCGGTTAGGCCCAGATCATACGCCCCGGAAAAAGATCTTGGAAAATTTCCATCGGGCAAGTTGCGCATTGACTCATTTCCACCGCATGCTACTTGCTGTAGTCCGCCATGCCACCCAGAGTGACCGCCGCGGACTCATCCCGGGCATCCCCATGCCCCCTTCAGCCGCTCTCACCTGCACACTCCAGAGGTGGCCCCGCCATGCCTGAAGCCGCTCCCCTCTCCCCCGCCGAGCAGACCTGCTGGCTGCCCCGGCACCGCACGTCTCCCCGAGCCGCCCGGCAGGAGCTCCGCGAGTTCCTGCTCCCCCACCCCTGCGGCGAACGCCTGCTCCCCACCGGGGAGTTGCTGGTCAGCGAGCTGGTCACCAACGCCGTCCAGCACGCCCGCACGCCGCGCGACCGCCTGATCCAGGTCCGCTTCACGCTTGCCGACGGCCTCCTCCGCATTGAGGTGCATGACGCCGACAGCGAGAAGCCGGAACTCCGCGAGGCGGCCGACTCCGAGGAGGCCGGCCGCGGCCTGCTCCTCGTCCACGAGTTGGCGCAGAGCTGGGGCTGCTGCCCGCGCCGGGGCGGGATCGGCAAGGTCGTCTGGTGCCAGATCTCCCCCGAGCAGGCCGCCGCATGAGTGCTGTCCGGGCCGGAATCGTCGGCATCATGCTGCCCACCGTCTTCCCGAGCCTCGACCACGCACTGCCCGTGCTGTGGGAGCGGGTGCGCAAGCTGCCCGTCCGCGAGGCCCACCGGGACTTCGTCCGGCTCTGCATCGGCCCGGGCGGCGGCGAGGGCGTCGCCTACTGCCTCGCCCGCGGCGGCCGGTGGAGCACCACCCTCTACGTCGGCGAGCTGACCCGCTGGACCGCCCACCCCATCACCATCACCACCCACCACCCCTGAACTCGGCCGCCCCGGGCTGGTGCTCACACCAGCCCGGGGTGGTCGAACGGCCTTACGTCCCTCGCAAATCCGCGTCCTTGACCCCGCAGCTTCGAGCGGGACAGGCTGCGCATCGACGAGTCGCCCCCTCTGGAGGTTCACTTCCGTGCTCAAGGGTCAAGACTTCGGCCTCCTCTTCGAGACCTTCGAACGAACGGCCTTCCGGCTCGAAACACTGGCCGTCTACGACGTGGACGAAGAACGCGAGGAGTTCGCCGACTTCCTCGCGGGCAAAGGGCTGCCGCCCGACTGTGCCGACAACCCGTGGGTCCGCTCGATGACGGATCTGGGCAAGCAGGTGGCCCGGGTGCACGTCCTCCGGTCTCCCCTGTCGGACTACCTCCGGTACGAGCTGGCGGCCTACCCCGGAAACATCAAAGCCGGCGAGTCGATCGGCATCATCGACACGGCTCTGCGGCAGGTGACTGGTCTGCCCGACCACGACTTCTGGCTGTTCGACGACACCCGGGTCTACCGGATGCACTACACCGACACCGGCACGTTCATCGGCGCCGAACTCCTCCCCGCCGACTGCCTTCCCGAGTACCAGCGGTATCGAGACATCGCCCTCACCCACGCCGTCCCCTTCGGGGACTACACGGCGACCCACTGAGCCACCAAGAAGGGTTGATCATGACCATCTCTCGTGACGCCTTCGGCGCACTCTTCGAAAGCTTCCAACAGGAGGCATTTCGACTGGAGACCCTGGACGACTACGGCAACTCCGGCAACGTCGATGCCTATCGGGCATTCCTCGCTGGGGAGCCTCAGCCCTCCGGCTACAACAGCGAATGGCTGGCGAAGGTCAGGAGGAACACTGACGCCGGCCGCCGGATGTACCGAGTCCACGCACTGACCCGGCCACTCACACCGTACCTCCAGTTCGAACTGGGCTGGGGGTACCGAGCGAACGCCGCCGCTGGCGAGGAGTTCTTCATCCTGGACGTCACAGGGAGGTCGAACCCCATCGACGGTTGCCCCGACTTCTGGATGTTCGACGAGTCGACAGCATTTTCCATGGCCTACGACGGCGAGGGCAGGTTCATCGGGGCAGACGAGGAACCTGACGTGAAGCAGTGGATCCACTGGCGAGACACAGCTCTGCGCCAAGCCGAGCCGTTCGCCGACTGGTGGGAGCGTCACGGCAGCCAGTGAGGGAGGAGCTTGGCGTCACCACCCACCTGCTTTGAAGTCCCTCCCCGCCCAGCGTTCACGCTGGGCGGGGAGGTCAGACCTGCCCGCGTGGGACCGCACACAGTCGCACGGCAACGTGCACGTCCCACAGATGCCAAACCAAGATCCTTAGTCAATGACGTGCATAGTCACGCCGATGCGTGGACGGCCCGCCTCCATGCCTCTAGCGTGGCTACCGGTTAGTCAAACCGGCTCGAAAAAGGGAGGCTTGACATGTCTGGACGCGCAGCTCTCACCCGCCTCACGGGCAACGGAAGCGGCGAGTGCGGAGAGAAGGACTGCCCCAACGTCTACCAGACGGATACGGGGTCGTTCGTGATCCAGGGCGACCTTTCTCTCGCCTTCACCCCGCCCAACGGGGAGGGCCTCGTTGAGATTCCGGAGAGTGTCCTGAGGGAGGCATTTCGTGCTCTTGGCTGGTGACACCTGGAACCAGTGCTTCGATTCCATGCAGTCGGAAGCGTGGCGGCTCGAAACGCTTCCCACGTACACCATGCCGCAGGAAGCCGAGAAACTCTCCCGGTTCCTGTCCGGCGAAAACTCTCCCGACGACTACCAGTCAGGGTGGATGGATGAGGTGGCAGAGTGGACGGCTGCAGGTAAGCACGTCGGCCGCGTCCACATCGTCAAACGCCCACTCTCCGACTATCTTCGGTTTGAATTCGAGTACTACTACCGGCATCACCTCAGAGCCGGCGAAGACATTCGAATCCTTGACGTCACCGACAAGGAGAACCCCCTCCAATCCGCTCAGGACTTCTGGATGTTCGACAAATCCAAGGTCGTCCTCATGAACTACAGAGCGGATGGAACTCAGATCAGTCGCGAGCTCTTCGACGGCGACCTCGCGCCTTACCTCGAATACCAGCGGATCGCCATTTTTGCTTCGGTTCCATTCGCGGAGTACCTCGGATCGTGACGCTCCACCCAGAGCAGCTGGGCCAGTCCAAGCAGGAACTAGCTGCGACGCTGAAAGATCTGCGAAAGCGAGCCGGGCTCTCGGGAGCCCGGCTCGCTGCACGCTGCAACATGTCTCAGTCGAAAATTTCCAGGATTGAGAGCGGGAAAAGCCCGGCCACTCCCATGGACGTGGAACAGATCCTGCGAGCCTTGAAGGCCCCACCAGAGATACTGGCTTCGGTCGCGGAGCTCGCGCGCCTGGCGAGCACGGACTGGCAAGGCCTCCGTGCGCTGCGAAGGAAGGGGCTTCACCGCAAGCAGCAGGAGCTCGCCAACCTGGAGTCGTCGTCCACCGAGTTCAGGTTCTTCCTTCTGTCGATGATCACTGGGCTTCTCTCCACACCCGAATACATTAAGGCTAGCCTGTCCCATCTTCAAGGCGACCAAAGTCAGCTCATCGCGCGGAAGCTGAGCCGACAGGAGATCCTTTACGACACCGACAAGAAATTCACGTTCCTGCTCTCGGAGATGGCTGCCAGGTGGCCATTGATCCCAGCTCCGGCCATGGCCATGCAGATTGATCGACTCATCTCACTCTCACGGCTCCCCAACATCCAAATCGGCATAATCCCATTGACCGGCCTGATGCCCGTCGCACCGATGGACACCTTTACCGTCTACGACAGGTCCCTCGTAACCATCGAAACTACCAGTGGAGTCCTGGCACTCAGGGACCCGAAGGACGTCGCAATACACGTGGATACCTTCTCCACCATGGAGGGATGCGCCATGTTCGGCGCAGAAATGAGAAACCTCCTAGAACAGTGGTCCGACGACTTCCGAACTTCGACCTAGGAATTTATGCAACCGCGCGCATAGATGTGGAATTACCTGAGGGCCGCGCCTACCGTTTAGTTAAGCCGGGAAGCCAAGCCACGGGGAGTCCGCGATGCCCGCTGAGAATTCCGCGCAGCCGACCAGTGCCCGCCGCCGGACGCATGCCGAGTTCATGGCGCGGGTCGACGACAACCCGGTCCGGAAGGACCTCACCACCGGGGGCCTGGTCGAGATCGTCGGCGCCCAGGACGGCCGGGCCCTGGTCCGGCCGCTGTTCGCGCCGGACGCCCCACCGCGGCAGGTGCCCGTCGACCAGCTCACCACGCGCATCAGCCTCTGGGGCTGACCGCCCTCGAATCTTCCGCCCAACTCCTGGGCGGGGCGGGGCCGTTTCGTCGCGCCCCGGGACCACACCGGAAGGTGGTGTCGGCGATGACCGATCGCAACCTCTACGAACTCGACCTCTCGCAGCTCACGCTCAACCGCGCGTGCGGCGGCAACCAGGGCGGGGGTGACGACGGCGAGTCGTGCGTGACCCTCGGCCTGGTCGAGCACGGCGTCTACGCCCTCGGCGACAGCAAGCGGCCCGACCGTGCGCCCCTCCTCTTCACCGCCGAGGAGCTCACCAGCGCCGGGATCGACCCGGCTCGGTTCGGCCTGTCCGTCTGAGCCTCCTGAAAGCCCCTCCCGCCCGCGGTCCCGCGCGGGCGGGAGGGGATCAACGCCCCAGAGGAGAAGCACCGTTGCACTTCCACGGCTACGAGTGGGCCGGTGACGGCCGACTGTTGACCAGAGAGGCCGAGCGGCGGCCGGTCGACATCATCCGCTTCGGCGCCTCGGACCTCCCGCCGATGATGACCGGCTGGTGGCTGCGCCGCCCGGCCTCCCAGGTCCGGGGCACGTGGGACACCCCGGAAGCCGCCGTGCTCTGGCTCACCGCTCGCTACACCGGCCACACCCCCGACGGCGACCCCTGGCTGCCGCTCGACGCCCGACGCCGGTACGCCCTGGCCCAACTGGCCGGCGCCTGCGACGTGCTGTGGTCCCGCTGGATCTCCGACACCCGCTGGTCGGGCCACTACGTGATCGTCTGCCCGCACCGGCTCTGGACGGACCTCCCCTGCCCGGCCGGCCGGCCCGCGCCGGCAACGAAGCCCGCCGCCGCCCCCGCGGTGCCGCTCAGCCGCCCCGCGCCGTCCGGGCGTACCGGCCCGGGGTGACGCCGCAGACCCGCTTGAAGTGCCTGGTCAGGTGCGACTGGTCGTAGAAGCCCGCCGCGGTCGCCACCTCGCCGGGCGGCCGTCCGTCGAGGAGCAGCCGGCGGGCGAGGTCGACGCGGCGGGACGTGACGTACTGGTGCGGTGCGAGGCCGAACGCGGCGCTGAAGGCGCGGACGAGGTGCGCGGGGTGGGCGTGCAGCACTCCCCCGGCCTCCTGCAGGGTGGTGCCGTCGAGCAGCCGCTCGTCGAGGAGGTCCCGCAGGTCCTGGGCGACGCCCGGGCGGGGCGACGGATCGCTGCCGGCCGGCCGTGGCCGCAGGTGTGCGCGCAGGCGTTGGCCGATGAGGGCCAGGCGGCTCTCCGCCTCCAGCTCGTCCCCCGGGTCGGCGAGGGCGGTGTGCAGTTGCCCGATGCGGGTGCGCAGCAGCGGGTCGGCGAGGTCGGGGCCGTCGACGGCGGGCCCGATGTAGCTGGCGTCCAGCTGGGTCATGTCGAGGTAGAGGACGCGTTTGCGGAACCCGTGGGCGGTGGCGGGCGAGCCGTTGTGCGGGACCAGCGGGGGCAGCAGGCTGACGGTGTCGCCGGGGGTGCCGCGCTGGTGGCGGTCCAGGTCGTAGCGGACCGCGCCGTCGTCGACGATCAGCAGCGTCCAGCTGTCGTGGACGTGCATGGGGTAGGCGTGCTCGGTGAAGTGGGCGTGGAAGACCTCGGTGACGCCCGGGACGGTCGGACGCCAAGCAGAGATCTCCTGCCCGGATGCCATGCAAAGAACGTACAAGACGGCGGGGGCGGGCGCCCCGCAGTCTCGACGCATGAGAACGATCGATGAGACCGGCGCCCGCACGGAACCCGGGGCCGGGGCCGACACGGCAGCCGACACAGGGACCGACACCGGGACCGACGCGGGGACCGCGGGCGCGCCCGTGCGCTTCGACACGAAGATCGCCGTCCTGCTGCGCGAGGACCTGGAGCCCTGGCAGCGGCTGAACGTCACCGCCTTCCTGGTCAGCGGCCTCGGCACGGTCCGCCCCGAGCTGGTCGGGGAGCCGTACGCGGACGCCGACGGCACCGCGTACCTGCCGATGTTCCGCCAGCCCGTCCTGGTGTTCCAGGGGACGAAGGAGGTACTGACGGCCGCGCACGGCCGCGCGCTCGGCCGGTCGCTGCCGACGGCCGTCTTCACCTCGGCCCTGTTCGCCACGGGCAACGACCGGGACAACCGGGCGGCCGTGCGGGCGGTGCCCGGGGATCTGCTCGATCTGGTGGGGCTGGCCGTCCACGGGCCGCGCAACGCGGTGGACAAGGTCCTCAAGGGGGCCCGGATGCACCACTGAACGACAACCGCGCCCGAACCGGCGCCCGCCCCGAACGGGGGGACGCACCGCTGCCCCGTACGGAACTCCCGTACGGGGCAGCGGTGTTCGACGCGGGCGGCGACTACGCGTTCGGCACGGTCGCGTAGCGCGGGGTGCCCTCGGCCATCTGCCGCAGGGCGTCCTTGCGGTCGCGCTTGGAGAGCTTGTCGATGTAGAGGAACCCGAAGAGGTGGTCCGTCTCGTGCTGCAGGCAGCGGGCGAAGAAGCCGGTGCCCTCGACGCGGATCGGGTTGCCGTCCTTGTCGACGCCGGTCACCGCGGCGAAGTCCGGGCGGGCCAGCTCGGCGTAGGCGGTCGGGACGGACAGGCAGCCCTCGTTGCCGTCGTCCAGGACGCGCTTGCGGTCCGCCGGGTACTCCTCCAGCTTCGGGTTGATGACGTGGCCGATGTGGCGCACGCCCTCGTCGTCGGGGCAGTCGTAGACGAAGACCTTGAGGTCGACGCCGATCTGGTTGGCCGCCAGGCCGACGCCCTCGGCCGCGTACATCGACTGGAACATGTCGTCGATCAGCGCGGAGAGCTCGCCGTCGAACGCGGTGACGTCCTTGACCTCGCGGTGCAGGACCGGGTTGCCCACGACGGTGATCGGACGCGCGGTGCCCTTGGAGAGGTCCGGCTCCTCACCGACCACCTTCACCGGCTGGGCCGCGTCCCCTGCGGGCTCGTGGTCGTGGTCGTGCTGGTGGTCGTGCTGCTCCGCCATCGCTACTTTTCCGCTTCCGCTTCCGAGAATGGGCCAGGTATACCGCTCAAGGGTAAGCGGCCCGCTCAGCAGACTTCCTCCAGATCCCGGTACGCCCGTGCAGCGGGCGCGGCCGCGACCCAGCGGTCGAGGAGCGAGCGGACCAGCAGTGCGGGTGCGGCGATCCCGCACTCCCGCTCGACCAGCCAGGACATCCCGGCCGCGCCGCCCTGGCTGAGGTGGCTCAGGTGCCCGGGGTGCGCGGCGTCGCCGTCGTCGTGCGGGTCGTGGTGGGCGGTGTGGCCGTCGTCGGCGGCCATCCGGCTCTCCGAACAGGCCCGGCAGAGCAGCCGCACCGAGGACGTCCAGTCCTCGGCCGCGTAGCCGGCGTCCGCGACCAGGCGTTCCAGGGCGTCCCGGTCCCCGGCCGTGGCGGCCTGCAGCAGCACCACGTAGGTCGGCACCGGGGAGGGCGCCCACAGCTCGATCTCGTCGAACACCGGGTAGGCGACGCCGTCGGTGACCCGTTCCCCGTGCGGGGCGCCGTCGTGGAGCACCACCTCGCCCCAGCGGCGGCCGGAGGAGGGCAGCGGGATGGACAGCACCTCGATCCGGGCCGGGTCGAGCCGGCGGCCCCACACCACCTCGGACTCGCCGTCCGGGGAGAGCCGCACCGGCGTGGTGCCGAGGTCCAGGCTGACCGGGCCGTCGGGCTGCCCGCCGGGGCCGCCGGGCAGCTTCAGCCCGTAGGCCTGCCAGGCGCGCCGGGCGAGCGGCCAGTCCTGCAGGGCGGTCGCGGTGATGCCGAGGTTCCACCAGTCGGGGGCGCCGTGCTCGCGGTCGAGCAGGGCGACGGCGCGCAGGCCGGCCGAGCGGGCCTGCTCCCAGTCGCGGCGGAACTTGTGCAGCAGGGCGAGGTTGAACCAGGAGTCGGACAGCCAGGGCTCCAGGTCGGCGGCCATCACCAGCAGCGCGCCGGCGTCCTCGTAGCGGCCGTCGCCGATCAGCGTGAAGGCACGGTCGGTCGTCTGCCGCCAGGTGGCGGACGGCCGGTGCCGTGCCCGGTGGAAGATCCTCACGTTCGTCCCTGCCGTCGTCGTCCGCTCGAGTCCCGTACCACCGCGCCCACCCCAACTCCTCGGGGCCGGACGCTTCGCGGGGTTCGGGCCCGGTGTCCCGGGTCGGTGTTCCACGCTACGACCGCATCCAACCACGCCCGCCCCCGCCCGCGCTCCCCACCGCTGAGGTTGGGCGCCCGCCCTACCCAGCCTGCCCGCCCGGCCGCCCGGCCTCAACCCCGGCGGGTGGTCGCGCGCCCGTGCCTGGGCCGCGCCTCCAGTCCGCCTCGGGCCGGACCCGACCCGGGCCCGCCGGGTGCGGGCCCCCACCGGCGCCCGTACGGACGCCGGGTACCCCCGTCGACCTCGGTGAACCCCCGGCCGGGCCGGCGGTCACCCCTGCTGCCCGGGACGGGCGGGCCGGCGGTCACCCCTGCTGCCCGGGACGGCCGGGCCGGCGGCTGCCCGAGTCCTCGGACCTCGGCCCCGCGGCGCGCTCCCGGGGCCCCTCACCCCCGGGCCTGCCCGCCCACCCGGGCCAGCGCGTCCACCACCCGGGCGTCGTACACCCGGCCGCGGCCCAGCCGCAGCACCTCCAGGGCCTCCAGCCGCCCCACCGCCTCGCCCACCCCGCGGCCGCGGGCGGCCGTCAGCAGGTCGTCGTGGGCGTTGGCCACCCGGATGATCCGGGCGGCCAGCGGCACCGAGCCGTCCGCGCCGGCCGGGCCGAGCACCGGATCGGCCAGCCGGGCGACCTGCTCGGCGACCTGCCGGGGCACCCCGGTGCGGCGGATCACCTCGCTGCCCAGCCGGGCGATCCGCTGCTGCTCGGCGCAGGACAGCAGGGCGGTGGCGCCGTCCGGCACCGGTTCGACCAGCGAGAGCTGGCCGACGTCGTGCATCAGGGCCGCGTACTCCAGCAGGGCGAGTTCCCGGGTCCCGAGTCCGAGCTCGCGCCCCAGCGCGCACGCCGTGTCCGCGACCCGGCGCGCGTGCCCGTGCGGGGTGTAGCCGGCCACCTCGGTGGCCCTGGCCAGGCTGGCGATGGTCTGCCCGGTGGTGGCCCGCACGGCCGCGGCGCGCCGGAAGGACACCTGGGCGAGCAGCAGCGGGGTGCAGAACAGCGGCAGCGCCCACAGCCCGACCTCGCCGGCCGCGAGGCTGACCAGCATCCCGGTGGCGACGATGGCCGAGCCGATGCCGAACAGCGAGCGGAGCTCGTCCTCCAGCGCCGCCGGGAACCGCAGCCCGGTGTCCGGGCCGGCCGCCGAGCGGCGCAGCAGGGCGGCCAGGGTCGCGTCGCAGAGGGCGGCCAGGGCGGCGACGGCGGTCAGGAAGGCCCCGTACGCCGGGCCCTCGGGCGAGAAGCGGTCGACCAGACCGCCGTTGTAGAGCGGCTGGAAGACGGCGGCCGCGAAGCCGACGCCGAGCAGGCGGCGGGCCGCGCTGTCCCGGCGGGCCGGGTCGGCCCAGGGCGGGCGCCGGTGCGGCCGGTCCGGCCGGGCCCGGTGGATCAGGCCGGCCCCGTCGCCGCCCCTGCAGTGCGCCTTGAGCCAGGGCAGGGCGAGCCCGGGCAGCCAGGCGAGCAGCAGGCCGACCCCGGTCACCGCGACCACCTGGAGCGTGCCGTGCGCGGTGGGCACCCCGCGCAGCGGGCCGAGCAGCGCGTACGCCAGTGCGCCGGCCGCGCCGATGGGTGCCTGCTCGCGGTCCCCCGGAAGGGTGATCCGGACGCACTCGCCGAGTGCGATGAGCGTGGTGAACGCCAGCGCGACCCGCGGCTCGGCCACCCCTCGCAGCGCGACCGCGGCCCACGCGAGGAACAGCAGCGCGGCCGCCGCCGCGTGCACGGCGCGGGCCTGCCGGCCGGCCGCCGTCACGGCTGCCCGGCCGTGGGGACGCTCCCGCCCTGGGCGGGCACCCGGCGCGGCGCGGCCCGGACCGGTTCGGGCACCCCGAGCGGGATGTCCGGGACGGCCCGGATGCTGCCGTCGGGCGGCGGCAGCACCGGCTGCCAGTCGTGCACGACCAGCGCGTCGATCAGCGCCCGCACCATCGCCGGGTCGAACTGGCTGCCCGAGCAGCGCTGCAGCTCCGCGACCGCCTCGGTGACGGGCCGGCCACGCCGGTAGGAACGGGTGGAGGTCATCGAGTCGAAGGCGTCGGCGACGGAGATGATCCGGGCGAACTCGGGGATCTGCTCGCCGCTGAGCCCGCTGGGGTAGCCGCGGCCGTCCATCCGCTCGTGGTGGTGCAGGATCCCGGCGTGCGCCTCGCCGAGGAAGGCGATGCCGCGCACCAGCTCGAACCCGTACACCGGGTGGATCTCGACGGCCCGCCGCTCGGCCTCGCTGAGGGGACCGTTTCTGCGCAGCAGCTCGGTGGCCACGCCCAGTTTGCCGACGTCGTGCAGGATCCCGGCGAAGCGCAGGGTGCGCAGCCGTTCGGCCTCCATGCCGAGCTGGGTGGCGATCAGCACCGAGGCCCGGCCGACCCGTTCGCTGTGCCCGCGGGTGTACGCGTCCTTGATCTCCACGGCCTGCACCAGCGACTGCACGGTGGCCTGGTGGGCGTCCCGCTCACGCTGGCCCTGGGCGAACACCCAGGCCGAGATCGACAGCGGCAGCAGCGCCAGCAGCGCCGCGAACGCCCCGTAAGGGCCCTGCCAGAGCACCGTCACCATCAGGCCGCCGGCGGCGTGCACCAGCACCGGCAGTCCGCAGACCGCGACGGCCCCGCGCAGCAGCACCACCGGCCGGCGGTCCTCGGTGAGCATCAGCATGGCGCCCACCAGCACCCCGTTGACCAGGCAGAACGTGGCGACGGCGGCGAAGCCGGGCAGCAGTGCGGCGGGGAACCGGGAGCCCAGCAGCAGTTGTGGTCCGCGCAGCAGCTGAAAGGCGGCCGAGGAGGCGAAGGCGCACAGGGCGAGCTGGGAGCCGTTCCACAGCTGACGGGCCCGGCAGGTGCGCCGGGTGGGGCCGCCGAGCAGCGCGGCGGGCACCGCGACCAGGGCCGCGGCGGCCGGCGGGAGCATCAGCACACCGGCGAACAGCACCGGGAAGAAGGCGTTGACGCCGGGCCGGTTGGGCGCCCGTTCGGACGGCGGCGGGCGGCGCAGCAGAAGGCGGGTCAGCCGCAGGCAGGGCGTCGGCAGGCCCTGGGCCAGCGACTCCCAGCACCCGTGCAGGAGGGCCAGCAGCCCGACCTTGGGCCAGTCGACCGGCGCTCCGAGCCAGCGCGGCACCCCGGGGACGGCCTCGGCGGGCAGCAGCGGCAGCAGGCAGCAGAGCGCCGCCACCGGAACGGCCACCAGGTAGCGCGTCGCTCCCTGCGGCAGGGCCGCGCCTCCACTGTCGGTAGCGATCTCGACCTCCCCCGCCGTCCGGGCCCGCGTTGCCTCAGCACGCCGGGCGGACCGGCGATGAGCGTCCGTCAGGAGGATAGGCCGCCGTCCGGGCGCGGGGACGCATGATCGCGCAATGGCGCAGCTGGCACACCGTCAACTCACTCGAACGAGTGAGGGCGCATGCGAGCACGACGGGAGCGGCCCCGGGAGCGCACGCTCCCGGGGCCGCTGAACTCCGTGTCCTGACCACCGGGCCCGTCCTCGCCGACGGGCCCGGTGGTTGCTCCGGTCGGCCGTCCGGCCGCGCGGAGGCGCCGGCTACTCCGCCGGAGCACCCGCCTCGACGGGGGCGCCCGGCCGCGCGGACGGCGCCTGGCCGCCCTGGCCGGGGGTCGGGGCCGGTCGGGCGGCCTCGACGTGGATCTCGACCGCGGTCTCGACGGCGACCACCACCTGCTCACCCGAGCGCTGGCCGGCCCGGATCGAGTCGATCCTGGCGAGCACCTTGCTGCGCAGGTCGGCCGGGGTGTCGTCGCAGCCGCAGGAACGCTTGATCAGCGCCTTGATCGCCTGCTCCAGCCCGTACTGCTTCAGGCACGGCGAGCACTCCTCGAAGTGCTCCCGCAGCTTGGCGCAGTCCCCCTCGGCCATCTCGTTGTCGAGGAATTCGTAGAGGTGGTCGAGGACCTCGCCACACTCCGTGTCGTGCGGATCGCCGCAGCTCATGAGCCCGAGCCCTTCGCTTCCTGCCCTGCCCCGCTGCCGGCCGGGACGAGCCCGCGCTCACGGGCGTAGTCCTCCAGCATGCCGCGCAGCTGACGGCGGCCGCGGTGCAGCCGGGACATCACCGTACCGATGGGAGTACCCATGATGTCCGCGATCTCCTTGTACGCAAAGCCCTCTACGTCCGCGAGATAGACGGCGATCCGGAACTCCTCCGGGATGGCCTGGAGCGCGTCCTTCACGTCGCTGTCGGGGAGGTGGTCGAGCGCCTGGGTCTCGGCCGAGCGCAGACCGGTCGACATGTGCGACTCGGCGCGGGCCAGCTGCCAGTCCTCGATCTCCTCCGCCGCGGTGCGCTGGGGCTCCCGCTGCTTCTTGCGGTACGAGTTGATGAACGTGTTGGTGAGGATGCGGTACAGCCAGGCCTTGAGGTTCGTGCCCTCGCGGAACTGGTGGAAGGACGCGTACGCCTTGGCGAACGCCTCCTGGAGCAGGTCCTCCGCGTCCGCGGGGTTGCGCGTCATGCGCAGCGCCGCGGAGTACATCGGGTCCAGGTAGCCCAGGGCGTCGCGCTCGAAGCGCTCCCGCCGGGCCTCCTCGCTCTCCTCCGCGGACACCCGGAAGGTGTCCTCACCGATCGCCTCGGCCAGCTCCTCACCGGTGAGCGCCTCGCCCACGGGCTGGCCCTCCTCCGGGCCCCGGCCCGGCTCGGCCTCGTGCTCGGTCCCGACGACCGGACCCACCTCCTCGGCATGGCGGGCACGACCCCCGGCGGGCCGCCCCGAAATGGAGGATATCGGGCTGACGGGCTTCTCGCCCGCGACAATCCAGTCGGACCAGGCGGGGGCGAACGCCGCAGCGGCCTCGCGCTCCTCTGGCCGCTCGGGGCACGCGATCGAACCCATCTGCCCTGCCTCTCACCGGGAATCGTGCTGACGAGGGTGTCAACCACCCGGACGGCGCCCGCATTCCCGCCGCGGCCGCCTCATCACTCGCACGGGCGATCGGCCGGAAACCCCTGGTCACCGCCGCCCGGTCGGCTCCGGCCGCCCGGCCGCCCCCGGTGCCCCCTGCCTCAGAGCAGCGCCAGCACCCAGTCCCCGACCGCCCGGCAGATCAGCTCCAGCACCTCGTCCTGCCCGACCGGCGCCCGCTTCGGCACCTCGAAGCCGTGGCTGCCGTACGGCACCGCCACCAGCTCGTGCCCCGCCGGCAGCTCCGGGAACTCCACCGGACCACCGAACGGGTCCGCCGCGCTCTGCACCACCAGCGTGGGCAGCCCCGACTCCAGCAGCTCCTCCGCCCGGCTCTTCTCCGGCCGGCCCGGCGGGTGCAGCGGGAACGCCAGCGCCACCACCCCCACCGCCCCGGTGGCCGCGCCCGTCCGGCAGGCCACCCGCGCCCCGGCGCTGCGCCCCCCGACCACCAGCGGCAGGCCCTGACCGGCCAGCCGCTCGGCGACCGGCGTCCAGCCGAGGTCCAGCGTGCGCGGTGCCGGGCCGAGCCGCTTCCCTGCCACCCGCCAGGGCTGCTCGACCAGCGCCACGGTGATCCCGCGCGGCGGCAGTGCCTCGGCCAGCGCGACCAGGTCCCGGGCCTCGACCCCGCCGCCCGCGCCGTGCCCGAGCGCCAGCAGCGCCCGCGGCGCGGCGGCCCGGTGGTAGCGGATCCGGGCGTCGCCGGCCCCGGTCGCGACCAGCTCGGTCGGGACGGATCCGGTGGGAACGGGTTCGGTGGGGTCGGTCCCGGTGGGAACGGGTTCGGTGGGGGCGGGTTCGCGGGTCATCCTCGGGCACTCCAGCCGGTTCAGAACAGGGTGGTCTCGTACTCGGCCTCGGCCCACGGCTCCTTGAGCTCCGGGCCGTTGTTGCGGATGCTGCCGACCGCCGGGGAGACCGGCGTGGCCAGCAGCTCGCCGGGCGGCGGGGGTATCAGCAGCCGCTGCAGCGCGTCCGGGTCGGTCAGCCCCGGGTCCAGCCACTCGCCGTGGGACGCCGGGTCGAGGAAGAGCGGCATCCGCTCGTGGATCGGCGCCAGCGACTCCTCGGCGTCGGTGGTGACGATGGTGAAGGTCACCAGCCAGGCCGCCGGGTGGTCCGGCGGCACCGTCCGGTCGCGCCAGAACTCGTACAGCCCGGCCAGCGCCAGCGGGGTGCCGTCCGCCCGGGAGACGAAGTACGGCTTCTTGCGCGCCTTGCCGCGCTCGCCCGGCACCGTCTGCCACTCGTAGTAGCCGTCCACCGGCACGATGCACCGGCGGGAGGCGAAGGCCTGCCGGTACGAGGGCTTCTCGTGCACCGTGTCCGAACGAGCGTTGATCATCTTCACCGCCGTCTCGGCCGACCTCGACCACTGCGGCACCAGCCCCCAGCGCAGCACCCGCAGCTGCCGCACCGGCCGCTCCCGGCCCTTCGGCACCCGCTCCAGGACCACGAAGGCGCTGTTCGTCGGCGCCACGTTCCAGTTGGCCGCCAGCGTCTCCGCCGGGTCCCACTGCTCGACACCGAAGATCTCGACGACGTCCTCGGGCTTGCTGCTGGCTGCGAAGCGACCGCACATGCCGGTCAGCTTGCCATGCCCGCCACGCTCACCACTTCCTCATCCCACGGACAGAACCACCCGCTCCCGCCCGACCGTCCCCGCATGGGAGGCTGCCCCGAACGGCCCAACGCAGCGAACGGAGGCGGAGAAGAACGATGAGCCCTCACCCGACCGACCGGAACCTCGGCGAACTGTGGGACCAGGTCACCGGCACCCAGCCCGGCCCGCCCGGCTGGCTGGTCCTCGCCACGGCCGGCGCCGCCCTGCTCGCCGTCCTCGCCCGCCCGCTCTGGCACGTCACCCGCAACGCCGTGACCATCGCCCACGAGGGCGGCCACGGCCTCGCCGCCCTGCTCACCGGCCGCCGGCTGGCCGGCATCCGGCTGCACTCCGACACCTCCGGCCTCACCCTCTCCTACGGCCGCCCCACCGGCCCCGGCATGATCCTCACCGCCGCCGCCGGCTACACCGCCCCCGCCCTGCTCGGCCTCGGCTGCGCCGCCCTGCTCTCCGCCGGGCGGACCACCCTGCTGCTCTGGCTGGCCGTCGTCCTGCTGCTCGCCCTGCTGGTGCGCATCCGCAACGCCTTCGGCCTGTTCACCGTGCTGGTCGCCGGCGGCGCCTTCTTCCTGGTGTCCTGGTTCGGCAGCGCCGAGGTGCAGGCCGGCTTCGCCTACCTCGGCTGCTGGTTCCTGCTGTTCGGCGCCGTCCGCCCGGTCCTCGAACTCCAGCACCAGCGCCGCACCGGCTGGGCCCGCGACTCCGACGCCGACCAGCTCGCCCGCCTCACCCACGTCCCCGGGCTGGCGTGGATCACCGTCTTCCTGCTCACCGCCCTCGCCAGCCTCGCCCTCGGCGCCAGCTGGCTGCTGGCTCCGCTGTAGCCGCGGACGGGGCCCGGACGCGCCCGGCGGCGGCTCTCAGCATCCGGCCGTCACGGGGGCCGTTCCGGTACGGCCCCTAAACTGGCCCCCATGACCGAGACCCTGTGGCCCGCCCCCGTCGCGACCACCCCCGTTGACGCCACCGTCACCATCCCCGGCTCCAAGTCGGTCACCAACCGAGCCCTGGTGCTGGCGGCGCTCGCCGACGAGCCCGGCTGGGTGCGCCGCCCGCTGCGCAGCCGCGACTCCCAGCTGATGGCCGACGGCCTGCGGGCCCTCGGCGTCGGCATCGAGGAGCGGGTCAACAACGACTCCGGCGGCACCGGCGGCGGCGAGGCCTGGCGGGTCATCCCGACCCCGGCGCTGCGCGGCCCCGCCTCGATCGACGTCGGCAACGCCGGCACCGTGATGCGCTTCCTGCCCCCGCTCGCCGTCCTCGCCGACGGCCCGGTGCACTTCGACGGCGACCCGCGCAGCTACGAGCGCCCCCAGCACGGCGTGATCAACGCCCTGCGCGCGCTCGGCGCCCGGATCGACGACGGCGGCCGCGGCGCCTTCCCGCTCACCGTGCACGGCACCGGCGCGCTGGACGGCGGCCCGGTCGAGCTGGACGCCTCCTCGTCCTCGCAGTTCGTCTCGGCCCTGCTGCTGTCCGGCGCCCGCTACAACCAGGGCGTCGAGGTCCGGCACGTCGGCGGCCCGGTGCCGTCGCTGCCGCACATCCGGATGACCGTCGAGATGCTGCGCCTGGCCGGCGTGCAGGTCGACGCCCCCGAGGACGGCGGTGAGAAGGACGTCTGGCGGGTCACCCCCGGCGCCCTGATCGGCCGCGACCTGGTGGTCGAGCCGGACCTCTCCAACGCCGCGCCGTTCTTCGCCGCCGCCCTGGTCACCGGCGGCCGCGTCACCGTGCGCGACTGGCCGAAGCACACCACCCAGCCCGGCGACCAGCTGCGCGAGATCTACACCCGGATGGGTGGCGCCTGCGAGTTCACCGACGAGGGCCTGCAGTTCACCGGAACCGGCCGGATCCACGGCATCGAGGCGGACCTGCACGACGTCGGCGAGCTCACCCCGGTGATCGCCGCCGTCGCCGCGCTGGCCGACTCCGAGTCGCACCTCTACGGCATCGCCCACCTGCGGCTGCACGAGACGGACCGGCTGGCCGCCCTGGCCAAGGAGATCAACGACCTCGGCGGCGACGTCACCGAGACCGAGGACGGCCTGCGGATCCGCCCCCGCGCACTGCACGGCGGGATCTTCCACACCTACGAGGACCACCGCCTGGCCACCGCCGCCGCGGTGGTCGGCCTCGCCGTGCCCGGCGTCGAGGTGGAGAACGTGGCCACCACCGCCAAGACCCTGCCCGACTTCCCGCGGATGTGGGCGGAACTGCTCGGCGAAGCGGTGGCGGACGCCTGATCGGAGACTGAGCACATGCGCCGCTACGGCAAGGACGCCGACGAGGACGACATCCGCAACCGCCCCGCACGCCGCGGTTCCCGGCCGCGGACCCGGATCCGGCCCAAGCACGACGACGCCGCCGAGGCGATGGTGCTGACCGTCGACCGCGGCCGGCTGACCTGCCTGGTCGACCCGGGCACCAAGCAGGAGCGCGAGGTCGTCGCCATGAAGGCCCGCGAGCTGGGCCGCAAGGGCGTCGTCGTCGGCGACGTCGTCAACCTGGTCGGCGACCTCTCCGGGGACGCCGACACGCTCGCCCGGATCGTCCGGGTCGAGGACCGCAGTTCCGTCCTGCGGCGCACCGCGGACGACGACGACCCGTACGAGCGGATCGTCGTCGCCAACGCCGGGCAGCTGGCCATCGTCACCGCGCTCGCCGACCCGGAGCCGCGGCCCCGGCTGATCGACCGCTGCCTGGTGGCCGCCTACGACGCGGGCATGGACCCGCTGCTGGTGCTCACCAAGTCCGACCTGGCCCCGGCCGAGCCGCTGCTGGAGGCCTACGCGCCGCTCGGCATCGACTACGTGGTCACCCGCCGGGACGAGCTGGGGACCACCGGCGCCGAGGCCGTCCGCGAGCACCTGCGCGGGCGTTCCACGGTGTTCATCGGGCACTCCGGCGTCGGCAAGACCACCCTGGTCAACGCCCTCGTCCCGGACCGCCAGCGGCAGACCGGCCACGTCAACGCCGTCACCGGCCGCGGCCGGCACACCACCACCTCGGCCCTGGCCCTGCGGCTGCCCCCGCCGCCCGGCGCCAAGCCCGGGTCCCGGAAGGCGCTGGACCCGGGCTGGGTGATCGACACCCCGGGGTTCCGGTCCTTCGGCCTCTCGCACATCGCCCCGTCCCGGGTCATCCACGCGTTCCCCGACCTGGAGCCCGGCACCGTCGAGTGCCCCCGTGCCTGCAGCCACGACGAGCCGGACTGCGCGCTCGACGCCTGGGTCGCCGACGGCCACGCCGAGGGCGCCCGGCTCTACTCGCTGCGCCGGCTGCTCTCCAGCAAGGAGGCCCGCGAGGGCGACTGACCCGGCCGGCGGCCCCGCCGCCCCCGGGTTTCCCCACCGTTCGAGGTGTCGGACCGCGCCAGCCTGGTGATCATAGGAAAGTCGGGCCACAGTGCGGTCCGACCCGTCGATCGACAGGGAGGGCACGCGATGGCATGGGCCCTGGTGATCCTGGCCGGCCTGCTGGAGACCGGCTTCGCGATCAACCTCAAGCTCAGCGAGGGATTCACCAAGCTCTGGCCCACCATCAGCTTCTGCGTGTTCGCCCTGAGCAGCTTCGGCCTGCTCACCCTCTCCCTGAAGAGCCTGCCGGTCGGACCCGCCTACGCCGTGTGGACCGGCATCGGCGCGGCCGGCACCGCCGTCTACGGCATGGTCTTCCTGGACGAGACCACCTCGGTGCTGAAGCTGGTCTCGATCTCCCTGGTGATCGCCGGCGTCATCGGCCTCCAGCTCAGCGGCACCGCGCACTGAGGTCCGCGGGGCACGCCCCGACGGGCCCGTGGACCGCCCCGTCCCGCTCCGCGAGCCCGGCTGTGCCGATCCCGGCGGGCTCGCTAGGGTTTCGGACATGGCCGACTACCACGACGATCTCCGACTCGCCCACGTCCTCGCCGACTCGGCCGACTCGGTCACCCTGGAGCGCTTCCGCGCCCTCGACCTCACCGTCGAGACCAAGCCGGACCTCACCCCCGTCAGCGACGCCGACAAGGCCGCCGAGGAACTCGTCCGCGGCGTGCTGCAGCGCGCCCGCCCGCGCGACGCGGTGCTCGGCGAGGAGTTCGGCCTGCAGGGCTCCGGCCCCCGCCGCTGGGTGATCGACCCGATCGACGGCACCAAGAACTACATCCGCGGCGTCCCGGTCTGGGCCACCCTGATCGCCCTGCTGGAGGACGGCCCGGACGGCGTCGAGCGCCCGGTCGTCGGCATCGTGTCCGCCCCCGCGCTGCAGCGCCGCTGGTGGGCGGCCAAGGACCTCGGCGCCTTCGCCGGCCGCAGCCTGACCAAGGCCTCCCGGATCCACGTCTCCGGCGTCTCCCGGATCGAGGACGCCTCCTTCTCCTACTCCTCGCTCACCGGCTGGGAGGAGCGCGGACGCCTCGACCCCTTCCTGGACCTCACCCGCGCCTGCTGGCGCACCCGCGCCTACGGCGACTTCTGGTCCTACATGATGGTGGCCGAGGGGGCGGTCGACATCGCCGCCGAGCCCGAGCTCTCGCTCTGGGACATGGCCGCCAACTGCATCATCGTCGAGGAGGCCGGCGGCCGCTTCACCGGTCTGGACGGCGTCCCCGGCCCCGGCGGCGCGGACGCCGTCGCCAGCAACGGCATCCTCCACGACGAGACCCTGCGCCGCCTGAGCGTCTGACCCCGGCCGCCCCGGGCCCCGTTCTCCGGCGAGCGGGCGGCCCCGGAACTGGTGCGGGCCCCGTGACCAGTCATCTGGTCACGGGGCCCGCTGCTCATCGGGGCGCGCGCCGGGCTACTGCTTGCGCAGCTCCCGGACGGCCGCCTCCAGCCGCTGCCCGTAGTCGGCGTCGGCCTTGCGGAAGTTGTCGACCGCCCGCTCGACGATGTCCTCGCGGTCGGCGGAGACCTTGGCGATGAAGCCGGCCAGGTTGGCGATCAGCCGCTGCTTCTCGTCCTCCGAGAACAGCCGGTACAGGTTCCCGGCCTGCACGAAGTCGTCGTCCTCGGCGTGCGAGGGCGCGACGTGGTTGCCGGTGGCGCCGGTGACGGCGGTGGCGGCCCACAGCGGGCGGCCGGTCTGGACCGGGCCGCCGAAGCTGTTCGGCTCGTAGTTCTTCTGCCGGCCGTGGCGGCCGTCGTAGAGGTGGCCGTCGCGGCCGTTGGTGCGCGCCTCGGTGGCGTGCGGGCGGTTCACCGGCAGGTGGTCGGCGTTGATGCCGACGCGGTAGCGGTGGGCGTCCGCGTAGGCGAACAGGCGGCCCTGGAGCATCTTGTCCGGGGACGGGCCGATGCCGGGCACGAAGTGCGCCGGGGAGAAGATCGACTGCTCGACCTCGGCGAAGACGTTCTCGGGGTTGCGGTTGAGCTCCAGCTTGCCGATCTCGATCGGCGGGTAGTCGGCGTGCGGCCAGACCTTGGTGAGGTCGAAGGGGTTGAAGCGGTAGTTCGCCGCGTCGGCCGCCGGCATGATCTGCACCTGGACGGTCCAGGTCGGGTACTCGCCGCGCTCGATGGACTCGCGCAGGTCGCGCTGGTGGCTGTCCGGGTCCTCGCCGGCGAGGCGGTTGGCCTCGTCCTGGGTGAGGTTGCGGATGCCCTGGTCGGTCTTGAAGTGGTACTTGACCCAGAAGTGCTCGCCGGCCTCGTTCTGCCACTGGTAGGTGTGCGAGCCGTAGCCGTTGAGGTGGCGGTAGGTGGCGGGGATGCCGCGGTCGCCGAACAGCCAGGTCACCTGGTGGGTGGACTCGGGCGACAGGCCCCAGAAGTCCCAGACGTTGTCCGCCTCCTGGGAGCCGGTGTACGGGTCGCGCTTCTGGGTGTGGATGAAGTCCGGGAACTTCACGGCGTCCTTGATGAAGAACACCGGGGTGTTGTTGCCGACGAGGTCGTAGTTGCCCTCCTCGGTGTAGAACTTCAGCGCGAAGCCGCGCGGGTCGCGGACGGCGTCGGCGGAGCCGAGGTTGCCGGCGACGGTGGAGAAGCGCAGGAAGACCTCGGTCTGCTTGCCGATCTCGGAGAGGAACGCGGCCCGGGTGTGGGCCGTCACGTCGGCGGTGACGGTGAAGGTGCCGTAGGCCGCCGCACCGCGGGCGTGCACGACGCGCTCCGGGATCCGCTCGCGGTTGAAGTGCGCGAGCTTCTCGAAGAGCAGCTGGTCCTGGATGAGTGCCGGGCCGCCGATGCCGGCGGTCTCGGTGTTCTGGTTGTCGGCGACGGGGGCACCCGCCTCCGTGGTGAGGGTGGGGCGCAGCTCGTCCTGGGTCGTCATGGGGGTGCCTCCGCGGTGTCCGGTCGTGACGACTCGATCCTAACTTGGACTTTGTCCAAGTCAACACTGGAACCAATCTCGGATCGTGACTTACTCTGGGCCCATGAGCGACCTGCTGGAACGACTTCGCGGACGCGGCTGGCGGCTGACCTCACAGCGCCGGGTCGTGGCCGAGGTCCTCGACGGCGACCACGTGCACCTCACCGCGGACGAGGTGCACGCGCGCGCGGTGGCCCGGCTGCCCGAGATCAGCCGCGCGACCGTCTACAACACCCTCGGTGAACTGGTCTGCCTCGGCGAGGTCCTGGAGGTCGCCACCGACGGCCGCGCCAAGCGCTACGACCCCAACGCCCACCGCGCCCACCAGCACCTGCTCTGCTCCGGCTGCGGCGCGATCCGCGACGTCCACCCGCACGGCGACCCGCTGGAGGCGCTGCCCGCCGGGGAGCGCTTCGGCTTCACCGTCACGGCCGCCGAGATCACCTACCGCGGCCTCTGCCCTGACTGCACCGCCGGCCCGTAACACGGCCCGGCGACCCCCGCGGGCAAGGCGAGACCTCGACGAAGAATCCCGGACGGACCCACCCCGGTGAGACCCCGGTGACCCCGGGGCACGCCCGACCCGCCCTACGCGCTCAGCTCCGCGTGCAGCGCGCCCAGCAGGCGCCCGGCCCGCTCGGCCACCTCGGCCGGCCCGTAGTCGGCCGCCCGGCGGCACCAGTTCTCCGCCTGCACCGGCTCGCCCCGGCGCAGCGCCAGCAGGGCCAGCCGCAGCGCCGCCCGGCCGTGCCCGGCGTCGGCGGCCCGGGTGTACCAGAGCATCGCCTGCGCCTCGCGGTCCTGCCGGGCCAGCAGCAGCCCCAGGTTGAACGCCGCACTGCGGCTGCCGGCCTCGGCGGCCCGCCGGTACCAGCTCTCGGCGATCTCCAGCGCGCCGCGCTCGGCCGCCCGCACGCCCATCCGCACCTGCGCCCGCCGGTGCCCGGCGTCCGCCGCGACGGCGTACCAGTGCTCGGCCTCGGTGTCGGCGTCGCCGCGGCGGTCCAGCACCGAGGCCAGCCGGAAGGCACCCTCCGCCGATCCCCCGGCCGCGGCCTGCCGGTAGCGCTCCAGGGCGCCGGCCAGGTTGCCGCGCTGCTCCTGGACGACGGCCAGCTGGAGCGCGGCCTCGCCGTGCCCCTCCGCGGCGGCGCGCGCGTACCACTCCTGGGCCTGCCGCTGCTCGCCGCGCCCGGCGTGCAGCACGCCGAGGTTGAAGGCGCCGTCCACGCTGCCGGCCTCGGCGGCCTTGGAGAACCACGGTTCGGCGCCCGACTCGTCACCGCGCTGCAGCAGCACGACGGCCAGCGCGTTGCAGGCCTCCCGGTGACCGGCGTACGCGGCCCGGCGGTACCACTGCTCGGCCTGCTGGTCGCGGCCGGTGCCGGCGCAGAGCAGGCCGAGGTTGAACGCGCCGTTCTGGTCGCCCGCGTCCAGGGCGGTGCGGTACCAGTGCTCGGCCTTCTTGGCCTCGCCGCGCCCCGCGTGCAGGGCGCCGAGCGCGTTGGCGGCGTTGCCGTCGCCGGCCTCGGCGGCCTCCTGCCACCACTCGGCGGCCGCGCCGGTGTCCCCGGAGTCGCGCAGCAGGAAGCCCAGGGCGCAGGCCGCCCGCGGCTCGCCGTTCTGCGCGGACTGCCGGTACCAGCGGGCGGCCTCCTCCAGCAGGGCCTGGTCGTCGCCGGAGCGCTCCTCCAGCAGCACGCCCAGGCGCAGTGCGGCCCGGGCGTGGCTGCGGGCGGCCGCGGTGCGGTACCAGGTCTCGGCGGTCTCCTTGTCCCCGGCCGCCTCGCGCATCCGGGCGAGCCGGTAGGCGGCCTCGCGGTGCCCGGCGTCCGCGGAGACCTTGAACCAGCGTTCGGCGCGCACGTCGCGCCGGTGCTCCATCAGGTCGCCCAGGGCGTAGGCGCCGAGCGGGTGGCCGTGGTCGGCGGCGAAGTGCAGCCAGTACTCGGCGGCCTCCTCCTCGCCCTGGTCGCGCAGCTGGAGCCCGAGCGCGTGCGCGGCGGGCGCGCTGCCGGCCACCGCGGCCTGGCGCCACCACTGGGCGGCCTCGGCCCGGTGGCCCTGCTGGTGGAGCAGCACGCCGAGGTTGTTGGCGGCGGCGCGCAGGCCGGCGGCCGCGGCGGCGCGCAGGTAGGACTCGGCGTCCTCGAGGTCGCCGCGGCGCAGCAGCAGGGTCCCGAGCCGGCAGGCGGCGTCCGGGTCGCCGTCGTCGGCGGCCTGGCGGTGCCGGGCCTCCAGCGCGGCGCTCTCTCGGGCGGCCAGGGCGGACTCGAAGCTGGTGGTGTCCAGGCCGGCCGGGTCGAGCGCGGCGGCGCCGGAGCCGTCGGTGTCGGCGTCCGGGCCGTAGGGACCGACGGCGGCGGCGAACTGACGGGCGGACACGTGGACGAGGCTGTCGGGGCCGGAGCCGCCGACCGGCGGACGTTCGGTCAGACCGCTGGTGCGCTGGGCGGGGAGGGCTCCGGGGCGGCTCTCGGGGCTCTCCGCCCAGGCGTCGGTGTCCGCCTCGGTGGCCGCGGCGGACTTGGTGCCTGACCCGTTCTTGCCGATCAGCCTCATGCCGACTCCCGCTCCCCCAGAGTGTCGCGGCATCGTGCCCCGGCCCGCGGCCGGGGGGACCCCCAGGGGAGGCGCCGGACCCGACGGCTGATCAGCAGCCGCGTACCGTCCCCCGTGTGTCCCATCGTCGCATCACCCGCTAACCGCGTACACCTGCCCCGGCCGAATTCGGGCGGGGTCGACTCGAAGCCGACGAAATTGCTTCGGCGCTTTGTCGATTTCCCGACACTTCAACCCCACAAACCCCTGAGCCGTCCTCGTTGGCGACGGTCGATAGTACCGGAGCGGTTCCCACCGCTTGGGAGCGGAAACACCAGAGGCCCGGAGGAAGGATCCTCCGGGCCTCTGGCACTGAGTAGCGGGGACAGGATTTGAACCTGCGACCTCTGGGTTATGAGCCCAGCGAGCTACCGAGCTGCTCCACCCCGCGTCGGTGGTTAAACCATAGCACGGGCACGGGGTGGAGTCGGAATCGGTTGTCGCAGCTCAGCGGGCTACGGGTGCGGGCTCGCCGATCCGCCGGGGGTCGCCGCCGCGGACGGGGCCGCCGGCGAGCCGGTGCCGCGGGCGGCCTCGGCCGCCTTCAGGGCGTCGCCGAGCGCCTTCTGGGCGTTGCCGTACGCCACCCAGTCGCCGTTCTTGAACGCGGTCTGGCTGTCGTTGTACGCCTTCTCCGCGTCCGAGAGCGCCTTCTGCAGCTCGGGCGAGATCGTCCCGCCCGGGGCCGGGGTGGCCGGGGCGGTGGGCGTCGGCGTCGACGGGCCGGTCGGGGTGCCCGGGGTGGACGGCGCGGTCGGGGTGGTCGGCGGGGCCGATCCGGCGAACACCTTCTTGAGGGCGTCCTCCAGGGTGTTCTCGAACGCCACGTTGTCGTTCCCGTACACCGCCAGGACCTTCTGCAGCGTCGGGTACTTGGCGCCGCGTCCGCGCACGTAGACCGGCTCGACGTTGAGCAGTCCGCCGCCGACCGGGAGGGTGAGCAGGTTGCCGTACTCCAGGTCGGAGTCCCCGCCGCTCTTCAGCAGGGTGATCTGCTGCGCCACCTCCTGCCGGGAGTTGAACTGCGACTGCACCAGGTTGGGGCCGAGCGTCTTGCTGTCGCCGGGGATCTTGAGGATCCGGATCTTCCCGTAGTCCGGGCCCGGGTCTGCGTTGACCGCCATGAAGGCCGCCAGGTTGTCCCGGCCGTTGGGCACGAAGGTGGAGGTCAGCGAGAAGCTCGCCGAGGTGACCGCCGGGTCGGGCATCCGCACCGTCAGGTAGTACGGCGGCTGGACCTGCTTGGTGTCGCTGGTCGGGTCCACCGGGACCTGCCAGATGTCGCTGCCGTTGAAGAAGGAGTTGGAGTCGGTCACGTGGTACTGGCCGAGCAGGTCGCGCTGGACCTTGAACATGTCCTGCGGGTAGCGCAGGTGCGGCAGCAGGTCCGCCGGGATGTCGGCCTTCGGCTCGACGCTGCCCGGGAAGGCCTTCATCCAGGTCCTCAGCACCGGGTCCTGCTCGTCCCACTGGTAGAGCTTCACCTCGCCGGTGTAGGCGTCCACCGTGGCCTTGACCGAGTTGCGGATGTAGTTGACCTGGTTGGCGACGGTCAGCAGCTCACCGCGCTGGTTGGTCAGCGAGTCCTTGGTGGCGGTGCCCAGCGTCGTCTTCGAGGAGAACGGGTAGCCGTCCGAGGTGGTGTAGCCGTCCAGCACCCAGACCACCTTGCCGTCCTGCACCACCGGGTACGGGTCGGCGTCGATCGACAGCCACGGGGCGACCTTCTCGACCCGCTCCTTCGGCGTCCGGTTGTAGATCACCTTCGCGCCGTCGGTGATCGCCCCCGCGTAGAGGATCTGCGGCTCGGCGAAGCGCACCGCGTACGCGGCCCGGGTGATCGGGTTGTCCAGCGAGACCCCGCTGTCACCGGTGTACTGGTACTGCTTGTTCTCGCCGGTCTCGGTGGTGTAGTCGATCTCCTGGTTCGAGCCGCCGACGATCGAGTACGAGGTGGTCTTCTCGCCGTAGTAGATCCGCTGCTGGTAGTCGCCCAGCGCACCGGTGGCCGGCAGGCCGGACTCGGTGAACACCGGCTGGCCCTTGTCGTTGACCTGGTTGCCCTTGGCGACGACCGCGCCGTAGCCGTGGGTGTACTTGAAGTGGTCGTTGATCCAGTTGCGCTGCACGCCGTTGAGGTCGAGCTCGCGCAGGCCGATCACGGTGTCCTGCTTGCCGGTGCCGGCGCCGTAGCGGTCCACGTCCAGGGTGTTCGGGAACGCGTAGTAGCTGCGCTGCTGCTCGATCGACTGGAAGGTCGGCGAGACGATGTTCGGGTCCAGCAGGCGGATGTCCGCGATGGTCTGCGCGTCCGGCTTGAGCGCCTCCGCGGTGGTCGACCCCTGCGGGCTGTACTGGGAGGTCTGCGCGTCCGCGATCCCGTACGCCTGCCGCGTGGCGTCGATGTTCTTCTGGATGTACGGCGTCTCCTTGGCCTGCTCGTTCGGCTTGACCTGGAACTGCTGCACGATCGCCGGGTACAGCCCGCCGATCAGCACCGCCGACAGCACCATGAGCCCGAGCCCGATCAGGGCCGGCGCCCAGGTGCGGCGCACCGGGGTCAGGAAGAACAGCACCGCGCAGATGATCGCGACGAAGAAGAGGATGGTCTTGGCCGGCAGGAAGGCGTTGGCGTCCACGTAGCGCAGGCCGGTCCAGCCGGAGACCCCCTTGTAGGAGCCGGTCTTCACCGCCAGCGCGTACCGGTCCAGCCAGTACGCCGCCGCCTTCAGCAGCACGAACACGCCGAGCAGCACCGCCAGGTGCCCCTGCGCGCCCGCGCTCGCGCGCCGGCCCGGGCCCTGCAGCCGCAGCCCGCCGTAGAGGTAGTGCACCAGCGCCGAGGTCAGCAGCGAGACGATCACGGCGCTGAACGCGAAGCCCAGCAGGAACTCGTAGAACGGCAGGGAGAAGGCGTAGAACGAGACGTCCATGCCGAACTGCGCGTCCTTCTCGCCGAAGGACGTCGCGTTCGTCCACATCAGCCAGGTCCGCCACTGGCCGGACGCCGCGGCGCCCGCCACCAGGCCGATCACCAGCGAGACGCCGATCAGCGCCCAGCGCTTGAACGGCGCCAGGCCGGAGCGGTAGCGGTCCAGGCTCTGCTGCTCGACCGACATCGCCGACAGCGGCGGCCGCAGCCGGTGCGCCAGCCAGACGTTGAAGCCGACGATCACCGCCATCAGCAGGCCGAACACCGCGAACAGGCCGGCCTTCGTCCACAGCTGGGTGGTGAACACCGAGGAGTAGCCGACCGACTTGAACCAGAGCCAGTCCGTCCAGAAGCCGGCGAACATGACGAACAGCAGGAACAGCACCGCGAGCACGCCCAGCGTCAGCAGGGCGACCCGCGCGCGCCGCGAGGGAGGGCCTACCCTGCGCCGGAATCCCGGCCCTGAGCGTTCCGGCATCTGGAATACCACGGTGGCACCTCGGCTGTGTGGTCTGGAGTCGATCGGTCTTCAGGGAAACTTAACCAGGCTTTGGTCGAGTTCCCACCGTTAGCAGACGGTTACTCCGGCCTCCCCCGGCCCGGCCGCTCCCGGCACCGCCGGCGCCCCCGACGTGTGAGGATTGGGGCATGTCCGACGCGCCCGATGCACTCAACTCCCCCGACGACGTCTCCAAGCTCCCCGCCGCGACCCCGCTCACCCGGGCCGCGCTGGAGATCGACGAGTACGCCGCCACCCTCGGCTGGGACCTCCCGGCCCGGCTGTTCGCCCTGGTGGACAGCACCGCCCTGCGCAGGGCCGACCCGAAGATCGCCGCCCAGCTCGGCCTCGGCGACGACGACGCGGCCGGCCTCACCCCGGTCGAGCAGGACGAACTGCCGGCCGGCATGGAGCTGGACAAGTTCCTCGGCACCATCGCCTGGCCCGACGCGGTGGCCGGCTGCGCCCTGGTCGTCGAGCGGATGATGCTGCCGCCCGGCGCCGAGCAGTCCCGCCCGCGCAACGCCAGCGACGCCCAGCTCGCCGAGTGGGTGGCCAACCACCCCAAGCGCGAGGAGGTCCGGATCACCGCCGCCGTCCTGCGCGACGGCAAGAAGGAGATCGCGCTGCGGCTGCGCTCCAAGGACAGCGCGCGCGAGGTGCTCACCGGCCCGGACCTGGTGCCCGGTCTGACCAAGGCGCTGCTGGCGACCTTCGCCTGAGGCCCCGGCCCCCGGCCGCCCGGCGGCCCGTTACCCGGCGGCGCAGGACGGCAGCGCGGAGGTCTGCCCGGAGCGGATCTGCTCCAGCGACTTCAGCGCGCCGTCCAGCGTGTCCGTCTTGATCAGGGTCAGCCCGGACGGGATGTCCTTGGTCGCCTCGGCGCAGTTCGAGGACGGGGTGAAGAAGTACTCGGCGCCGGCCTCCCGGGCGGCGATCAGCTTCATCGATATGCCGCCGATCGGGCCGACCTTGCCGTCGTCGTCGATGGTGCCGGTGCCGGCCACGAACTTGCCGCCGGTGAGGTCGCCGCCCGGGGTGAGCTTGTCGATGATGCCGAGCGAGAACATCAGCCCGGCGCTGGGACCGCCGACGTCCTGCAGGCCGATGTCGATCTGGAACGGGTAGGTGTGCCGGATCCCGGTGCCGATGCCGACCACCGCGAGCTCGGCCCGCTCGGCCGGCGCCTTCGGGTCGAGGTCCTTGGCCTTCACGGTGGGGACGGCGACGTCCGCCCTGGCGGCGGCGCCGGCCCCCGCGGCGTCCTTGACCCGCGGCACGACGGTGAAGACCACCGACTCGCCGGGCTTGTGCTTGGTGACCGCCGCCACCACCTGGTCGACGGCCGTCACCGGCGCACCGTCGACGGACACGATCTGGTCGCCCGCGTGCAGCTTGCCCTCGGCCGGGGCGCCGGCGGTGACCGACTTGACGATCAGCTCGTTGCCGACCGGGATGCCCAGCTGGTTGAGCGCCGCGGTGCGGGCGCTGTCCTCGGAGGAGGCGAACTCCTCCGCGTTCTGCTTCTTGGCGTCGGCGTCCGTCTGCCCCTTCGGGTAGACGTTGTCGTGCGGCACCACCATCACGTCGCCCCGCAGCCAGCCGACCACCGCGTTGACCAGGCTGGGCTCGTACTTGGCCCCGGTGACCTGAACGGTCGTCATGTTCAGGTGCCCGGTCGTCGGGTACGAGTCGCGCCCGGTGATGGTGATCACCGGCTTGCCGCCCTGGTTGCCGAGCGTGTTGTACGTCGGCCCCGGGCTCATCTCCGTGTACGGCACCTTCATCAGCACCGAGACGCAGAGCAGCGCTATGAGCAGCAGGGTGGCAGCGAGCATCGTCGCGGAGCGGCGTGGCATGCCTCGACAGTACGGGACGCGCGCGAGCGGGCGCCCCCCGGGCTACCGGCCCGAGCCGTCCCCGGGGGCGCCGCTGCCCGCGGTGGTGCGTTCCATCGCGGCCATGAAGCGCCGGTGTTCGGCGAGTGAGGCGGGGTCCCCGGTGGCCCGCGGGGCCCGCTGGGCCCAGCCCGCCCAGACCGCGGCGAGCAGGACGGCGACAACAGGAATGATCAGCCAGGCGAGCGCACCCATGTCAGTACTCCCAGCTCGTCGTGTCTATGAGCAGATTAACCACTCCGGCGGACAACGCGATCACCGCCGTCCGGGTTACGGGAGGGCCGATCGGCTCACTGCCAGGGAGTATTCGACACGCCGTCGCGGACCCGTTCGAGTGAGGACCCGGCGCGCCTGACACCGAGGACGTCCTGCGTGTGCGGCCGGTTCCGGCCGCACCGCCGACGACCGGGTCAGCAGCCGCCCGCGCCCACCCACTCCTCCTCGCCGTCGGCGAAGACCTGGTGCTTCCAGATCGGCACCTCGTGCTTCAGGTCGTCGATCAGTCGGCGGGCCGCCGCGAAGGCCTCGCCCCGGTGGGCGCAGGACACCGCGACGATCACCGCCTTGTCGGTGATCTCCAGCCGGCCGATCCGGTGCACCGCGACGAGCGCCTTGACCGGGAAGTCGGCGACGACCTTCTCGGCGATGCGGCGCATCTCCTGCTCGGCGGTGGGGTGGCAGCTGTAGTCCAGCGCGGTGACGGACTTGCCGCCGTCGTGGTCACGGACCGTCCCGACGAAGACGGTCGTGCCGCCGGCAGCGTCGTCGCCGACCGCCTCGTACACCTCGTCGAGCGAGAGCGGGGTGTCGCGGACGGCGAGCAGGCGGATGGGGTCGTGGTTCTCGGACATGACCCCATGATTCCCCATTCCGGGTGGTCCTGGGCAAGTGGCTTCCGCATCACGATTCCGAGATTTCGCATCGTGAGAAGTTCGGGCCCCGCCACTGCCTCGCCCGCCGGCCGTCACACCGCCGGGCCGGCCCTCCCGGCCCGGCGCGGTCGGCCCGCGGGCGGCCTCAGAACCGGCGCCGCTTGCGGGCCCGGCGCACCAGCGCCGCCGTACCGACCAGCGCCACCGTCGCCCCGGCCGCGCCCAGACTGGTCGCCGCCTCCTTGCCGCCCAGCCGCCGGCCGGCCACCGCGTGCTTGCCCGACACCTGCTCCAGCAGCTCCGCCAGCACCTGCTCGTTGGTGTGCCGCGGGCGCCAGCCCGCCTCGTGCAGCCGGCTGCCCGACACCACCCACGGGTACATCGTGTAGGCCAGGTCGCCCGCCGGCGCCGGGGTCAGGCCGAGCCGGTGCAGCCGGGCCGCGGTGCCGAGCGCCAGCGCGGCCGGCAGCTCCATCCGCCGGATCCCCGACAGCTGCTCCACGTCCTCCTGCTCCAGCCAGCCGTCGCAGCCGACCGTCACCTCGCCCTCGACCAGGCCCAGCGCCGCGTACTCCAGCGCCGCCGCCAGGTCGTCCACGTGGCAGAACTGCCAGCACGGGCGGGAACCGGCCACCACCAGCAGCCGCGGCGCCTCGAAGTGCCGGGTCAGCACGGTGTCCACCCCGGGGCCCACCACCACGGCCGGCCGCAGCACCGTCACCTGCAGGCCCGGGTGGGCCCGCGGCGCGCGGCGGGCCAGGCGCTCGATCTCCAGCAGGTCCCCGACCAGCGAGGCCTCCTCGGTCGCCCGCAGCTCGGAGTCCTCGGCCAGCGGCACCTCGTTGTCGGCCAGCGCTCCGTAGACCATCGCGGAGGTGCAGAGCACCACCCGGTGCACCCCGGCGGCCGCGGCGGCGGTCAGCACGGTCTGCGCGCCGCGCACGTTGTAGGCGCTGCGGGCGCGCGGGTCCGACTCCATGCCGAAGTCCATCGCCAGGTGCACCACGACGTCGACCCCGGCCAGCCGTTCGGCCACCGCCGGGTCCCGCACGTCCAGCACCCGCCACTGCACGCCCGCGACCTCGCCCCTGCGGTCGTCCACCGCGAGGACCCTGCGCACGTGCGGCGAGGCGACCAGCCGGGCCGCGACCCGCTCGCCGAGCACGCCCGCGGCGCCCGTGACGGCCACGGTGAGCGGCCGTCCGCCGTAGGCTGGAGGCGGCGACGCCGTGGTGTCCGGGGCGTCCTCTCCTCCGGTCAGCCCAGAGCGAACGTCCGAAGGCGGGGAACTCACCGGCCATCCTCCACGGTTAGCTTATGTGCGTACGGACGTGTGTCACGTACGTCCATCCTGCCCGAGGCGAAGGCCCCGCGGTGCACCCGGCGCGGGCCTACCGCCCGGAGCCGCCCGCGCGACCCCCACTGCGCCGGTGCCCCGGGCGGGCAGCACATCCCGCCCCACCCGTATGACGGCCGACCGGATCGAGGACCCCGTGAGCGACCTTCCCTTCGGATTCGGCGTTCCGCCCGAGGAGCCCGAGGACGGCAAGGCCAAGCCCGACGACGAGCAGAAGAAGAAGGAGCAGGGCGCCGGCGGCTCCGGCCAGAGCGGCCCGCAGTCCTTCGGCTTCGGCGCCGGCAACCCGTTCGGCGCGCTCTTCGGCATGCCCGGCGGTGCACCCGGCGCGCCGGGTGCACCGGGCGGCGCCGACAACCCGTTCGCCGCGATGTTCGGCGGGCTCGACCCCAACGACCTCGGCGCCGCGTTCCAGCAGCTCGGGCAGATGCTCTCGTTCGAGGGCGGCCCGGTGAACTGGGACCTCGCCAAGAACATCGCCCGGCAGACCGTCGTCGCGGAGCCCGCCGAGGGCAAGAGCAAGGACCGCTCGGTCAGCGCCGCGGAGCGCTCGGCCGTCGCCGAGGCCGTCCGGCTGGCCGACCTCTGGCTCGACGGCGTCACCGAGTTCCCCTCCGGCGCCGGCACCGCCGTCGCCTGGAGCCGCGCCGAGTGGATCGAGGCCACCCTCCCGGTCTGGAAGGACCTCGTCGACCCGGTCGCCGAGCGGGTCGGCAACGCCATGGGCGGCGTGCTGCCCGAGGAGATGCAGGCCATGGCCGGCCCGCTGATGGGCATGATGCGCTCCATGGGCGGCGCCATGTTCGGCACCCAGATCGGCCAGGCGCTCGGCGCCCTCGCCGCCGAGGTGGTCGGCTCCACCGACGTCGGACTGCCGCTGGCCCCGGCCGGCAAGGCCGCGCTGCTGCCGCAGAACGTCGCCGAGTTCGGCGAGGGCCTCAACGTCCCCGCCGACGAGGTCCGGCTCTACCTGGCCCTGCGCGAGGCCGCCCACCAGCGGCTCTTCGCCCACGTGCCGTGGCTGCGGGCCCACCTGCTCGGCGCCGTCGAGGCCTACGCCCGCGGCATCAAGGTCGACACCTCCCGCATGGAGGAGCTGGTCGGTCAGCTCGACCCGAGCAACCCGGAGGCACTCCAGGAGGCACTGGCCGGCGGTCTGCTCCAGCCCGAGGACACCCCCGAGCAGAAGGCCGCGCTCGCCCGCCTGGAGACCGCGCTCGCGCTGCTCGAGGGCTGGGTCGACGCCGTCGTCCACGCCGCCGCCGAACCGCACCTGCCGCAGGCCGGCGCCCTGCGCGAGACCGTCCGCCGCCGCCGTGCGGCCGGCGGCCCCGCCGAGCAGACCTTCGCCACCCTGGTCGGCCTGGAGCTGCGCCCGCGCCGGCTGCGCGACGCCGCCCGGCTCTGGGCGCTGCTCGCCGATGCGCGCGGCGTCGAGGGCCGCGACGCCCTGTGGCAGCACCCGGACATGCTCCCCACCGCCGCCGACCTCGACGACCCGGACGCCTTCGTGCACCGGGACGCCGGGCTGGAGGGCGGCCTGGACTTCGACGCCATCGACAAGCTGCTGGGCGAGGCCGCCGCGGGCGGCTCCGCCGCCAGGCCGGACCTGACCAAGGGCGACGAGCCGACGCAGGACGAGGGCGGCACCGACGGGAAGGGCGGGCCCACCGCGTGACGGTCACCGAACCGGGGACGGCCTCGCTGCACGCGGACGCCGTCCGCACCCTGAACGGCTGGCGGCCCGCCGACGCGGACCAGGAGCAGCTGCGGCTGGACTACCTGGCGCACCTCGCCGCGCAGCCCGAGGGCCTCTACCGCTCCTGCCTGCCCGCGCACGTCACGGCCAGCGCGGCCGTCGTCGACCCGACGGCCGGGCGGGTGCTGCTGACCCTGCACCCCAAGGTCGGCCGGTGGCTGCAGATGGGCGGGCACTGCGAGCCGGGCGACGGCGACCTCGCGTCGGCCGCGCTGCGCGAGGCCGTCGAGGAGTCCGGCATCCCCGACCTGGTGCTGCTGCGGGTCGACGGCGCCCCGGTGCCGGTCAGGCTCGACCGCCACCAGGTCCGCTGCGCCGGCAAGGACCGGCCGGAGAACACCCACCTGGACGTCCAGTACGTCGCACTGGCCCCGGCCGGCGCGCAGGAGCTGATCAGCGAGGAGTCGCTGGACCTGCGCTGGTTCGACTACGACCGCCTGCCGGAGCCGAGCGACCACTCGGTGCGCGGCCTGGTGGCGCGGGCGCGGCGGACAGGGCGTAGCCGAACATCGGGGAACCTTCTTTCGCGGGCCCGGGTCGCGCGGCTCGTTCCGGAACCGGGACCGCGGCA
>NZ_JBFAZB010000004.1:0-285624 GCF_040681575.1 Kitasatospora sp. NPDC051702 | reverse complement strand
GCTGCTGGCCGGGCAGGTCGACGGTGACCCGGTGCGCGTCCGTCCCCAGGAGGGCAGCCTTCCACGCCCCCCCGCGGATGGACGGCGCCCGGGGGGCCGGGGGTGTGCCGGGGGCGGTGGCGGCGGCGGTGCGCCCCGGCGGTGTGCGGTGGGGGTTCATGACGGACACCCTGGTGCGGGGCGGTGTCCACTCTCCAGGCCCGGCGGGGGCGGGGACTGTCCACTGCTGTCCGCTGCTGTCCACCGGGCACGTCGGCCGGTCCGGCCCCGCTCCCCCGCGGCCGCGCCGGACCCGCCGGACCCGTCGGACCCGTCGGACCCGTCCGACCCGCCGGACCCGTCGTCACCGCGTCCCGTGCAGCTCCCGGCTCCACAGGGCCTCGCAGAGCAGGTCCAGCCCCTGGCGCAGGTGGCGCCGGTAGGTGCCGTACGGGAGGCCGAGGCGGCGGGCGGCGGCCTCCTGGGTCGGGGCGCCGGAGAAGTGGCCCGCCGTCAGGGCCTCGCGGGCGCGCACGCCGCGCGGGTCGGCGGCGAGGTCGTCGACGGCCCGGCGCAGCAGGGCGCGCAGTTCCTCGGCGGGGTCGGCGAGGTCGGCGGCCAGGCGGGTGCGGGTCAGGGCGCAGGCGGCGAAGGCGGCCGGGTCGCGCCAGTGGGCCAGTGCCTCGCGCACGGCCTGGTCGAAGGCGCTGCGGGAGAGCGCGGAGGGGCCGGGCTGGGCGGGGGCGTCGGTGGCTGCGAGGAAGCGGCCGAGCCAGGCCTCGACGCCCTCCTCGCGCCAGTCGACGCCGAACACGCCGTAGGTGTGCTCGCCGACGAGCGGCCGGGCCCCGGTGTCCTCCAGGGTGCCCTTGACGCGTTCGGCCCAGGTGTCGGCGTCGCGCCAGACGGCGAAGCCGTAGGCGCGGCCGCGGGCCCGGGCGGCCTCGGCCTGAGCGCGGGAGCTGCTGAGGTCGATGACGCGCGAGGGGACCTGGTACTGCTCGGGGTAGACGGTGAAGCGGCTGACGCCGATGTGTTCGCCGGGGCGGACGGGTGCGGTGGCCTCGGTGTGGGCCCAGGCGGCCGCGACGACGGGGTCGGTGGCCAGGTCGAGGGGGTCGGCGGGGGCCGGCAGGACGAGGCGGGCGGTGAAGGCCACGGTCTCGCCCGTGCTGACGCGGCGGTAGACGCTGAAGGCCTGCGGCTGGCGGCGCATCCAGTAGTGGACCAGTTCGGCGGAGGCGGGGCCCTCGGTCTGTTCGGCCATCCGCAGCACGGCGTCGGTGTCCTCGGGGCGCAGGGGGCAGTCGTGCACCTCGTCCTCGCGGGACCAGGTGCGCAGCCGGGCCAGGGTCCGGCTCTCGCGGAAGAGGTAGAACAGCTCGTCGGTGACGGTCCAGACGCGTTCCTCGGGGGCTTCGCGCAGCAGGCGCAGGTACTCCTGGGCGAGGCGTCGGCGGATCGTCTCGAAGGCGTTGGGGGCGCGCCAGCGCAGGTCGGCGGTGAGGGTCTCGCGGGCGGCGTCGTGCGGGTGCAGGCCGCGGGGGGTGGATTCCATGAAGGGCAGGTCGCGCAGCCAGCCGAAGAGGGGGTGGGCGTCCTCGTCGGGCAGGACGGCGGCGAGCAGTTCCTCGGAGGTGGCGTGGGCCTGGGCGGCGACTTCCAGGGCGCGGCGGTGGGCGGCCGTCGGGACTTCGCCGATCAGGCCGGTGAGCAGGGTGCGCAGGAGGTCGGCGGAGGGGGCCCAGACCTCTTCGCGGTTCCAGCCGGTGGAGCCGGCGGCCGCGGCGAGGGAGAGCGCCAGCGGGTTGCCGCCGGCGAAGCCGAGGACGCGTTCGCGCAGTTCGGGCCGGACCCGGGCGGTGGTGAGCAGGCTGCGGGCCTGGTCGTCGGAGAAGGGCTGCAGTTCGCGGACGTCGAGCAGGCCGGCCCAGGCGGGGTCGGCGGTCCACTGGGGCTGGGGTGGGAGGCGGCCGGCCAGGACGACCAGGGTGTCGTCGGCGGCGCGGGGCAGGAAGCGCTGCCACAGCCAGGTCTCCAGCCACTGGCAGTGTTCGAAGGAGTCGACGAGGAGGACGGTGCCGGGGGTGTCGAGGAAGCCGGCGGCCGCGTGTTCGAAGTCGGCCGGGTCGCGGCTGACGAAGCGTCCGTCGAGTTCGAGGAGCGGGCGGCCCGCGGTGCGGGCGCGGTCGGCGAGGGTGCGCAGCAGGGCGGACTTGCCGATGCCGCCGGGGCCGAAGGCGTAGAACGCGAAGGGTGCGTGCGGGTCCCCGGCCAGGGCGCGGGTGAAGCGGCCGAGTTCCTCCTCGCGGCCGATGAAGGCCCGGGCCCGGGTCCTGCTCAGTCTCTCTCCCACGGACGCCACGCGGGCTCCCTCCCCTGGTGCGGCCCGGGCTGGTCCGCCCGGGGTCCCCGTCGGTCCGGCCGGGCGGGGGCCGGGCGGGCGTGTAGGGGTGCGGGTGCGTGGCGGCGCGGGCGGTTTCGGTCGCCCTGGTCGGCATGCACCTGCCTGGATTGAAGCACCGGGCCGGGGCGGCCCCGGAACCGGGCCCGGTGTCGGGGCGGGGCTGCGACCTGCGGGGAGCGGGGTCGGCACGGCTGGCGTGCCGGCCCCGCCCGGACTGACGGACCGTCAAGGACGGTTCCGGGCAGGGGTCAGCCGGTGGCGCGCTGGGCGGCGTAGCGCTCGGCGGCGTCCGCGAGCCCGCGCACGCGCCAGTCGGCCTCGCCGCCGTGGTGGTCGGCGATGGCCCTTCGGGCGGACTCGAGGTCGCCGCCCAGCAGTTCGCAGACGATCACCAGGGAGTCGGCGGTCCCCGTGTGCCGCTCGGAGGTGTGCCGCAGGACGGCGTCCAGGCCCTCCTCGGCCAGCACCGGCCGCAGTTCGCCGATCAGCGGCGCCAGCCAGCGGGCGCGCAGCGCGTACTCGGTGCGTCCGGCGAAGGTGGCACCGAGGCCGGCGAGCAGCTGCGCCGGGTACTCCTCGACCGGTTCGGCGAACTGCGGGTAGTCCTTGGCGAACTCGTCCCAGTCGACCTCGAGTTGGCCGATGTGGTGCGGCAGCACCGGCGACCGGGACCACCAGGAGCCCTCGTCGGCCTGGGCGAACACCGCGTACAGCAGCTCGTAGGGCACCTCGGTGGTGCGGGAGAGCAGGACGGCGTCGTAGAGGTCCTTGCCCTGGGGGTGGTTGTCGGAGACCAGCCAGAGGATCTTCCAGGCCAGCGAGAGCTGCGGGGTCGCGGTGAGCAGCGGGCCGGTGACGCCGGGCAGTTCGCAGGTCTGCGGTTCGACGGGCAGGTGTTCGGTGAAGACGAAGTCGAGCTGGACGGTGCCGCCCGGCACGCCCGGCGCCGTCCAGGGCAGGACGAGCCGGCGGCCGGGTATGCGGCTGTAGGTCCAGATCTCGTCGCTGAGCGCCTGGTCGGCGTGCAGGCGCACCCCGGTGCCCCCGGTGGCGGCGGTGCCCCCGGCGTCCCCGGCGTCCCCGGCGTCCCCGGTGGAGAGGTGGTCGGCGGCGGTGGCGAGGTCCTGCAGCATGCGGTCGGTGCGGGGGTCCTCCAGCTGCCAGTCGACCGGGCGGACCACGAAGTCCAGGTCCCCGGGCTCGCGGGCCTGCTCGCCGTACCAGGCGCGCAGCAGGACGCTGCCGCGCAGCACCAGGTGCTCGGCCCACGGGGAGGCGGCGACGGCGGACAGCACGGTGTCCAGGGCGGCCTTGCGGGCGGCGAGCCAGCGTTCGGCGAGCGCCGGGTCGGTGAAGGCGGGTTCGCTCGGGCGCAGGGCGCGGCTGTACCCGGCGAGGGCGGGGTCGAAGACGGGCTGCTGGGTGACGGCCTCGTCGTCGATGGGGTGGACGCTGCGGGGCAGGTCGAGGTCCTCGCGGACCTCCTCCGTGGGGGGCCTGCGGGGCAGTCGCACGCCCTGCCAGGGCCCGTACTCCAGGCCCGCCCACTGGGTGGACGGTGCGGACTGGTCCTCGGTCATCGCGGGTCTCCTTCTCGTTCTGCCGTTGCGGTCGCTGATTCGTTGGCTGCGGGGGCCGGGTGGTCGTGCTCGGTGATCCAGCCCGCGTCGAGGGCCTCGTCGCTGTCGACGGCGACGAACTCGCGCTCCGCCGACAGCACCCGGTGCCCGGCGGCGGCGAGGTCCGCGAGCAGCGCGTCCAGGCGCCGGCCGGCGGTGGCCAGGCCGACGTGGCGGCACCGCTGGGTGACGAACCACTCGCGGTGGCCGTCCTCGCGCATGCGGCGCGGGTTGTGCGAGAGGTGGGCGTCGTGCCGCACGGCGAGGGCGGCCAGGGCAGCGCGGGCGGCGGCGGGCGGCGCGGGCGGCAGGAGCAGCTTGACATGATGTTCGAAGTACCGGTGCGGCCCGTGCGCCGCGGCGTCGCCGTCCGTGGCGGGGACGCCCTCGGCCCAGGGCGTGGCCTCGATCTTGGTGCGCAGGACGGCGAACCCGGCCCGGGCCAGCCGCCCGGCGGTGCGGGCGGTCGCCGCGGCCGTCTCCTCCAGCGTGCCGCGGGCGCGCAGGGTGAGCATCGGCTGGGAGGGCGCCGCTCCCCGGGCCAGCAGGATGTGAGTGAACTTCAGGCCGTGGTCGGCGGCCCACGCGGCCAGCGCCTCGGCGGCGCCCGGCCCCACGGTCAGGTGCACCTCGAAGTCACCCCGCAGGCCGGGCGGGTCCGACGGGTCGTTACGGCGCTGGTCAGGACAGGTGGCGAGCATGGGCAGCATGCTGGCACCCCCCTGTGACAACGCCCCCGCCGGGGCCACCGGCGCCCCGGCGCCCGGCCGGTCCCGCTCGGCGGCGACGGGCTCGTCCGTGCACCACCCGGGGCCGGTCCGGGCGCGGGGCCGCTCCCCCGGGCCTTCCCCCCGTCCGCCCCTCGCGTCGGGGCGTGCCGGCCCCGGTAGGGACGCCCGCCGCGGCCCCGGGGACACGCCGACGGTTGCGGCGGTTCCGGGCCATCCGGTCGGTGTACGGATCCATAGGGGTCACCCGTCTTGCCGGGGCCCGGGGCGGGTGTTTGCGTCGGATCCGTGACCGGACGTCGAGTCACGGATCCGAGGGAACAGCGCAGAAGGAGAATCCTCTTGTTCAGTGTCAAGCAGGCCGCCGCCGTCGCGGCCACGGCCATCGCCGTCGCCGGTGTGCCGGCCACCGCCCCCGCCGCCGCGGCCGCCGGCGCCTCGGCCGGTCGGCCGGTGGTGGTGGCCGAGAACGTGCGCTTCTTCAACGAGGAGACGAACGGAGCGCTGGACGCCAGCTCGTTCGGGCCCGTCGCCGTCACCTGGGAGGCCAACGGCGGGGCCTTCCAGGACTGGCTCCTGCGCCCGTCCCCCCGGGGCTACCTGATCGAGAGCGTGGGCAGGCGCGGCAACTGCCTCCAGGCGCCGGCCAACCCGGGCGAGCCGCTCCCGGTGGTCAAGTGCAACCCGAACGTCCCGACCCAGCAGTGGGCCTTCGACCGGGTCGGCGACCGGGTCGTCATCGGCCAGATGCTCGACGAGAACTACGTCATCGAGGCGACCACCAGCGGCAGCCCGGTGGTGAAGAGCTTCCGCGACGACAACCCGCGCCAGCTGTGGGACATCACCCCCTCCTGAGGCGGCTGCGGGAACACGGCAGGGCCTGGCACCGGATACCGGAGCCTTCCGACTGAGGGTGGCCGGAAGGCTGCCGCCGCTCGATCCCCGAGGCAGGCCTCCCCGGCCACGACGGCCGGGGAGCGCCGGTCAGCCGATCTCGGCTCGCCAGCCGTCGACGAGGACGATGAGCACGGCGTCCAGGACGTCCCCCCCGGTCCCGTCGGGCCGCCGTGGTGCCGGGGAGCCGCGCAGGGCTGCGGCCACCGCCTCGGCCGTCGGGATCGCGGGGGCGGTCTGCGCGACGACGGCCGAGGCCGCGGACCGGCAGCGGCCGCTCCACGTGGCGAAGTCCTCCCCCGGGCGGGCCGGGAGATCGACGGCCGACAGGTCGAACCCGACCCGTCGGCCGTGCCGGAGCACGACCTCCACCAGGAGGTGCCCGCCCAGTGCGGCGACGAAGGCGCGGACCGGGTCGGCGAGGGAGTCGGTTCCCGCCTCCACCGCCGACACCGTCCGCGGGTCGGCGCCCATGCCGCGGGCGAGATCCGCGGTGCCGGCACCGACGAGACGCCGCAGGTCCGCGAGGATGCGCCCGCGGTTCTGCGCGACGAGGCGTTGCGCCTCGCGGACGGCCCGCTCGGCGTCGGCCGGGTGCGGGCAGAACTCGGCCAGGAACTCGGCGTCGTCACCGTAGGTCCCGGGCTGAGTCATCGGTCCGCCTGTTCCTCTGTTCGCCGGAGGTGGGCACGGTAGCGCTCCTCCGCCAGCGGGATCGCCGTGCGGTACCAAGACTGCCATCGCCCTCGCTTGTCGCCTGCCACCAGGATGACGATGCGGCGCCCGGTGTCCAGGGCGAACAGGATCCTGATCTCGCTGTCGCCCGACGAGCCGGGGCGGAGCTCCTTGAGATTGGGGATCGCCGAGTGCCGGATCCGGTCCACGAGGGGCCTGCCGAGGGCCGGACCCACCCGGCGCAGGGCCGTGATCGCGGCGGCCACCTGGTCGAGCGAGGCACGATCCGTGCGTCGCAGCCCGTGGAGCCAGTCCCTCACCTCGGGCTCAATGACCAGAAGGTGCGTATACGTCTTTTCAGGCAATGCAGTCGTGGCCTTTCCGTACTTAACGACCCATTGCCTGCCGCCAACGTACCGCCACGGAGCGCCCCCCGGCAGCGGAATCCTGAAAGGCCGTCAAACGAACCGCCCGGCCCGCTCGCCCCCTTCACGCCGTGTGCACACCCTTTGACACACGGGCGGACGGAGGGCCGAAAAGGGGTCACGGGTGAGAAGGATCACCTGCCGGAGCCGCGCAGCGGGGCGATGCGGGCCCGGGCCCGGCAGGACTGGTCGGGGGCCGTCGCGGCACGGGCGCAGGGCCCGTCCGCTTCGGGACCTTGGTCACGAATCCGCCCGACCTTCGGCCCGGTGGCGCCCCCTCCCCGCCCGGGCAACCGTGGACGGTCGCCCGGTGTGACCGGGCGACGGCACCACCCGCCGGGCGGTGCCGTTCCCTGCCGTCTACCCGGCGCACGCCGTGCGGGAGCACACCGTGCGCTCCGGAGGACCCGAAGACCCATGTCCAGCACCATCGACAACGCCCCGTATACCGCCTTCCACCGCAGACTGGCCCTGGCCTGCTCCGGTGGACCGCTGCTCGACGGCTACATCCTGAGCATCGTCGGCGTCGCCCTCATCGGGATGCGCCCCGAGCTCGGCCTCTCCACCGCCGAGGTCAGCCTGATCGGCGCCGCCGCCCTGGTCGGCATGTTCGTCGGCGGCGCGCTCTTCGGCGTGCTGACCGACCGCATCGGCCGGGAGGTGATGTACACCGCCGACCTGCTCGTCATGGTCGTCTGCTCGGTGCTCTCCTTCTGGGTGGACACGGTGTGGGCGATCGCCCTGCTGCGCTTCGTGCTCGGCATGGCCGTGGCCGCCGACTACCCCATCGCGACCTCGCTGCTCGCCGAGTGGCTGCCGGCCAAGCACCGCGGGCGGCTGCTCGGTCAGCAGATCGTCGCCTGGTACGCGGGCTCCGTCCTCGCCTACGTGACGGGCTACGCCTTCCTGCGCCTGGCCGGCCCGGGCAGCTGGCGCTGGATGCTGGCCAGCTCCACCGTGCTGTGCGTCGTCTTCCTGGTGATCCGCCGCGGCTCGCCGGAGTCCCCGCGCTGGCTGGCCGCCAACGGGCGGGTCGGTGACGCCGTGCGCGTCGTCGAGCGGCACCTCGGGGTGCGGGTCGACGGCCGGGAGCTGATGCCCGACCCCGCGCAGGTCGCCCGGCCCGGCGGGCTGCGCCTGCTGATGACCCCGCCCTACCGGCGCCGCACCCTGTTCTGCGGCCTGTTCTTCCTCTGCCAGGTCGGCCCGCTCTTCGCGATGCTCACCTTCGGCCCGCAGATCCTCTCGTCCTTCGGCATGCCGGGCGGCACGGTGATGGACACCCTGGGCACCGGCCTGATCAGCCTGGTCTTCCTGCTCGGCTGCTACCCGGCGCTGCGCCTGATCGACACCCGGGGCCGGCGGCCGGTGATCATCTGGTCGTTCGCCCTGATGACCGTCCCGCTCGCCCTGCTGGGCGTGTGGCCCACCGCCCCCGCCGCGGTCGCGCTGACCGCGCTGTGCGCCTACGCCTTCCTGTGCGGCGGGCCGAACGTGCTCGACTGGACCTACCCCAACGAGCTGTTCCCCACCGAGATCCGGGCCACCGCCGTCGGCGTCGCCACCTCGGTGAGCCGGATCGGCGCGGCCGTCGGCACCTACCTGCTGCCGCTGTCCCTGACCGGGCTCGGCACCGGCCCGACCATGCTGATCGCGGCCGGGACGACGGCCCTGGGCCTGCTGGTGTGCGTGCTGTGGGCCGAGGAGACCCGCGGCACCGCCCTGGGCGCCGCACCGGCCGCGCCCGCCGCCGGGGCCGCCCCGGCGGCGGGCGCGCGGGCGGGCGTCCCGTCCCAGCGCGTGGCGCAGTCCGTGCGCTGACGGCACCCGCTCCGGCCCCCGGTCCAGGTCGATGAGCCCCTGCTCCCGGCGTCCGTCCACGGTGGACGGGCGCCGGGGGCGGGGGCTTTCGGCCGGGCTCCTCGACCCCTTGGATCGACCCCTTGAAAGAAAGTCGTCGCGGAGATAGTCTGCGCGTAGAGCAAATCGGGAACGGGGAGAGGGGCACCACCATGTGGAACCACGAGTACACCGGTGAGACGACCGCGGCGCCGGAGGCGGTCTGGGCGGTCCTGAAGGACATCGACGACTGGGCCCGCTGGGACACCTCGATGGAGGCGGTCTCCCTGCTGGGGGCGTTCGAGGTCGGCGGCAAGGTGTCGATGACGCCCACCGGCCAGGAGCCGATCGTCTCGGTGATCACCGACATCCAGGACGGCGTCCGCTACGCCGACGAGACCGAGTTCGAGGGCGTCGTCCTGCGGTTCAGCCACACCCTGAGCCCCCGGGGCGACGGCGGCACCCGGGTGGTGCACCGGCTGGAGATCTCCGGCCCGCAGGCCGACCGGGTGGGCCCGGAGCTGGGGCCCGCCATCACCGAGGACTTCCCGCAGGCGATGGCCGCCCTGCTCGCCCGGGCCGTCGACCTCGCCGCCGGTGCCGGCGCCGGCACGGGCGGCGCCACGGGCGGCGGCGCCCGGTGAGCGAGGCCGCACCCGCCGCGGACGGCGGGCCCGACAGCCCGGGCTTCTGGCTCTGGCACGCCACGCTGCGCTGGCAGCGCGAGATCGCGGCCGCGCTGGCGCCGTTCGACCTGACCCACGCCCAGTTCGTGCTGCTGGCCTGCGCCTGGTGGCTCAACGGGCGCGGTGAGGTGCCCAACCAGCAGGAACTGGCCAGCCAGGCCGGCACCGACGTGAAGATGACCTCCCAGCTGGTCCGCAAGCTGGAGGCGAAGGGGCTGCTGGACCGGGAGACCGACCCGCGGGACACCCGGGCCCGCCGGCTGCGGATCACGGCGCGCGGCACGGAACTGGCCCGCACCGCCGTCGTCGCCGTCGAGGAGGTCGACGCGGCGTTCTTCGGCCCCGCCGGGCGGGCCGCCGGCCTGGACGAGCGCACGGTGACCTCGCTGCTGCGACACCTGGCCGGGCCCGGCGGGCCGCGGTAGCCACAGGCCTCACGGGGCTCGGAGGCCGCGGCGGCCGCCGGGACGTCCGGGAGTCGAGTCCGGGCCGAGTCCCGGAGCACCCGGGAGCCCAGTCCGGGCACGGCTATTGACTACCAGTCCAACAGTGGCGATTCTCGTCACAACCGAGTGCGCGGTTCATGACATCCGGCCCGGACGGGCCGGTCCGCACGTCCCGGACGGTGCCCGGTGCCCGTCCGCGCCACCCCCTCACCTCGGACACGGGTGGTGACCCCTTGCACCGACTTCCTCACGGCAGACGCGGATTAGCCGCGCTCCTGGCCGCCCTCCTGACCCTGGCCGCCATGGTGCTCGCCGCACCGGCGCCCGCCGCACCCGGCACGGACGGCTGGTGGAACCCGACCGCGCGGCCCTCGCCCGACTCCCGGATCAACGTCACCGGTGAGCCCTTCCGCGGCACCGACGACCAGGGCCGGGTGCGCGGCTTCGTCGACGCCCACGACCACATCATGGCCAACGAGGCGTTCGGCGGCCGCCTCATCTGCGGCAAGTCCTTCTCCGAAGCGGGCATCGCGGACGCCCTGCAGGACTGCCCCGAGCACTACCCCGACGGCTCGCTCGCCATCTTCGACCTCATCACCAAGGGCGGCGACGGCAAGCACGACCCGGTCGGCTGGCCCACCTTCAAGGACTGGCCGGCCCACGACTCGCTCACCCACCAGCAGAACTACTACGCGTGGATCGAACGGGCCTGGCGCGGCGGCCAGCGCGTCCTGGTCAACGACCTCGTCACCAACGGGGTCATCTGCTCGGTCTACTTCTTCAAGGACCGCAGCTGCGACGAGATGACCTCCATCCGCCTCCAGGCGCAGAAGACGTACGACCTGCAGGCCTACGTCGACTCGATGTACGGCGGGCCCGGCAAGGGCTGGTTCCGCATCGTCACCGACAGCGCACAGGCCCGCGAGGTCGTCAAGCAGGGCAAACTCGCCGTCGTCCTCGGCGTGGAGACCTCCGAGCCCTTCGGCTGCAAGCAGATCCTCGACGTCGCCCAGTGCAGCAAGGCCGACATCGACCGCGGCCTGGACGAGCTGTACGGGCTGGGCGTGCGCAGCATGTTCCTCTGCCACAAGTTCGACAACGCGCTGTGCGGGGTGCGCTTCGACGAGGGCGCGCTCGGGACGGCCATCAACGTCGGCCAGTTCCTCTCCACCGGCACCTTCTGGAAGACCGAGAAGTGCGCCGGGCCGCAGCACGACAACCCGATCGGGCTCGCCCCCACGCCCGCGGTGCAGCAGCAGCTCCCCGCCGGGGTCGCGGTGCCCTCCTACGCCGGCGACGCGCAGTGCAACAGCCGCGGGCTCACCGAGCTCGGCGAGTACGCGGTGCGCGGGCTGATGAAACGCAAGATGATGCTCGAGGTCGACCACATGAGCGTCAAGGCGGCCGACCGCTCGTTCTCCATCCTGGAGTCCGAGTCCTACCCGGGCGTGATCTCCTCGCACAGCTGGATGGACCTCGACTGGATCGAGCGGGTCTACAAGCTCGGCGGCTTCGTCGCCCAGTACATGAACGGCGCCGAGGCGTTCAGCGCGGAGGCCAAGCGCACCGACGCGCTGCGCGACAAGTACCACGTGGGCTACGGCTACGGCACCGACATGAACGGCGTCGGCGGCTGGCCCGGGCCGCGCGGGGCGGACACCGCCAACCCGGTGCACTACCCGTTCCGCAGCCAGGACGGCGGCTCCCTCATCGACCGCCAGACCACCGGCTCGCGCACCTGGGACATCAACACCGACGGCGCCGCGCACTACGGCCTCGTCCCGGACTGGCTGGAGGACATCCGGCAGGTCGGCGGCCAGGACGTGCTGGACGACCTGTTCCGCGGCGCCGAGTCCTACCTCACCACCTGGGGGGCCTCGGAGCAGCACCGGTCCTCCGTGAACCTGGCCGCCGGCCACCCGGCGACGGCCAGCACCACCGAGTGGTGGAACCCGTTCGTCAGCTACGCGCCCGGCCGGGCCGTGGACGGCGACACCGGCACCCGCTGGGCCAGCGAGTGGAGCGACGACCAGTGGGTCCAGGTCGACCTCGGTGCCACCACCCTGGTCGGGCGGGTCACGCTGGACTGGGAACGCGCCTACGGGCGGGCCTACCGGATCGAGGTCTCCACCGACGGCAGCACCTGGCGCACGGCGTGGTCCACCGCCACCGGGGGCGGCGGCCTGGAGACCGCCCGCTTCGCCGGTGTGCCGGCCCGCTACGTCCGCGTCCACGGGGTGCAGCGCGGCACCCAGTGGGGGTACTCGCTGCACGAGGTCGGCGTCTACAGCGCGTAGGCGCCGCCCGCGGCCGACGGCCGCCCCGGGCCCGGAGTGGCACTCCGGGCCCGGGGCGGCCGCGCGTGCGTCCGGCCGGCTACCGGCTACCGGCTACCGGTCAGGGGCCGCTGGCTAGCGCAGGGTCGGCAGGGAGCGGTAGCAGCCGAAGGAGTCCTTGGTGGACTCGACCATGACGTCGCCGGTCCGCGGGCCGACGACGCCGTCCTGCTCCAGCGAGGCCCACTTCTGGATGGCCACGATCGCGCCGTAGGTGTCCGGGCCGAACCGGCCGTCCACCGCGATCTCCTTGTACCCGGTCTGGTAGTGCAGGGAGTTGGACGTCTGCTGGACGCACTTGACGCTGGCGTACGCGTTCGCCTTGCCGTAACCGACCCAGAGCGAGCCGGAGTTGGGTATCGCCTGGGCGGTGCCGCCCAGCAGGCCGGCGGTGACGAGCCCGGTCGTGGCGAGCAGGAACGCGCCGCGGCGCGCGGTGGAGTTGCGGTTCAAGGGGACCCCCGTAAGCGTGCAGGATGAAAGATCGTCAGGGTCCGCACCATACAACGGCCCACCGACACTCACCTGCGGTTTTCCCGGCGGGGCCGGGGACCGCTCCCCCGGTCGCCCGTTCCCGTTCCCCGTTCCCGGCGCAGGCTGCTCGCGATGGCCCGTGGGGTGGCCACCGCGAGATCGCCCCAGTGGACCGCGGGCGGCCGGGCGGGCGCTATCCGGAAACGGCGGACGGCCCCGCCGTTTCCGGACAGCCGTTTCCGGGGAGTCGTTTCCGGCCAGCCGGTGCCGGCCGGCCCGGTGCGGCTCACAGGCTCGCGAGCAGCGCGGCGAGCGGGGCGGGCACCCGGTCGGGGGCGAGGGCGCCGGCGAGGAGGCCGCCGTAGCGGATCTTGCGGCCCTTCTTCGTGCCGAGGAAGCGGCGCAGCCGGTCCTGCGGGGGGCGGTCGCGCTGCGCGGGCTGGCGCACGAAGGTCTGCCAGGCCGGGAGGTCGCCCTCCGCGCGCAGGACCTCCTCGACCCCGGCCACACCCAGGGCGCGGATGAGTTCGTCCTCCAGGTCCGCCGCGCAGACGAAGACCGCCCGGTGGGGCGCGGCGCCGGCCCGGTCGAGGGCGCGGTCGTAGAAGCGCTGTTCGCCCTCGTCGCAGAGGCCGACCAGGCGCAGCCCCAGTCCCGACGGGCCGAGCAGGGCGGCGTAGCGGCCCACGCTCATCGCCCCGCCCATCGGCTGGACGCACACCCCCTCGGCGGGCAGGTCCCGGCCGGTGAGCGCGGCCAGCGCGTCGACGGCCGCGAGGTCGCTGGGCCCCTCCAGCAGCACGGCGGTCCGCACTCCCAGCAGCCCGGCCAGTTCCCGCGCGGGTTCACCGGGGCCGCCCGCCGCCCAGCCCGCCACCGCGTCCCGCAACGCCTGCATGTCCACCATGGGCTGATTCTGCAGCTGACCGGGTGGCCCCGGCACCGCCTTTTCCGTCCGCCGGGGCCCGTCGGTTGTCGGTGGCGCGTGGGAGGGTGCGGTCCACGGGGCTGCGGGGACGGGGGCGCTATGGGGTACGTGGGCGGGGTCTGGCGGTTGGTGCAGGGCGGGGAGCCGCTCGGCGGGATCGTGGTCGACGACGCCGACTTCCCGTGGCTGCACGGTCGTTTCGTCCCGACGGAGGCGTTCGCGCGGGTGCGGCCGTGGTTCGACGAGTGCCTCGACCTGCTGGAGGCCGAGCAGTTCGAGCGCTTCGACGACTGCTACGACCGCATCGCCGCCTCCCTCTCCCTGGTGTCCCCGTCGGGCCCCGTCCCGGAGTTCCTCCTGCACGTCCGGGACACCCGCGCCTGGTTCCGCTGGAGCGACACCCCCTTCGACCCCGCCTGACCCGGCTGGACGTCAGGAGGGCCCGACGGTGGTGGTGGCCGGGGTGGGGTGGGGTGGGCGGGTGGGGCTGGGGAGGGTGGCCCTGCGGGCGTGCAGGAGGGTGGCGCCGAGGGGCAGGGGGGTGCGGTCGAGGAGTTCGAGGCCGGCGTCGGCGAGCAGGCGGGCGTAGTGGTCGGCGCGGCGTTCGCGGCCGCCGGTGTTGCACCGCATGTGGAGGTCCCAGGCGGTGGCCAGGGAGGTGGAGGCGTCGGCGGGCAGGACGCGTTCGACGATGAGCAGGTCGGCGTGGGCGGGCATGGCGCGGGCGCAGTGGCGCAGGATCTCGCGGCAGCGCGCGTCGTCCCAGTCGTGCAGGACGCGGGAGAGCAGGTAGAGGTCGGCGCCCGCGGGGACGTCGGCGAAGTCGCCGCAGCGGTAGGTGCAGCGGTCGCCGCAGCCGGCCGCGTCGAGGGCGTGGCGGGCGGCCTCGACGACGTGGGGGCGTTCGAGGAGGACGCCGTGCAGGTGGGGGTGGGCGGTCAGGATGCGTCCGAGGAGTTCGCCGTTGCCGCCGGCGATGTCGACGACGGTCCTGGGGGCGGGTGAGCGGCCGACGGCGGTGACGGCCGGGTGGGCGGGGACGGGTTCGAACATGCGGGAGCTCGCGGCCATGGACCGGTCGAAGAGGTCGGCGAGTTCCGGGTCCCGGGCGAAGTGGTCGAAGTGGTTCTCGCCGAAGAGGTGGTCGAAGGCGGCATCGCCGGTGCGCACGGTGTGTTCCAGTGCGGCGAAGGACTGGTAGAAGGGGCCGCCGTACATCAGGGCCAGTGCCCGCATCGAGTCCGGGGTGTCGGTGCGCAGCAGGGCGCCGAGGCCGGTGAGGCGGAAGCCGTCGCCGTCGGGGGTGACGACGTCGAGCATGGCGAGGTAGTGCAGGAGGGCGTCGAGGGTGTCGGGGTGGGTGCCGGTGTGCCGGGCGAGGGTGGCGGTGGTGGTGGCGGTGCGGGGGTTCAGGGCGTCGGCGAGGCCGAGGCGGGCGCAGACGGCGAGGGCCTGGGTGGTCCAGGCGCCGGTGAGCAGGTGCAGGAGGGTTTCGGCGGGCTGGTGGGCGTGGTGGCGGGCGAGGTGGGTGGCGAGGATGTCGGGGTGTTCGCCGCGGACGTGGAGTTCGAGGCGGCGGTAGGCGGCCTTGGCGTCGGTGGGGGTGGTGAAGTAGAGGACGGTGGCGTCCTCGTGGGGGTTGTAGCCGCCGCCGTCGGGGGTGGCGTCGTGCCGGGCGAGGAGTGCGCACAGGCCGCGCAGGACCAGCGGGTCGGGGTGTTCGACCTCGAGGGCGAGGTGGGCCTCGTGCTGGTGGGCGCGTTCGTGGGCGGCGATGCGGGTCAGCGGGGAGCCGGGCGGGACGGTCAGGGCGAAGACCTCGACCTCGCGGGGTTCCCGGCCGGGGCCGAGCACGGCGGGGCGCAGGATCCTGACGTCGAGTGCGGCGGGGTCGTGGTGGTGGCGTCGGGCGAGGCGGTCGCGGACGACGACGCTGGGGATCGGGGGTGTGTCGAAGGCCATGCCGCAGGCGGCGAGTTGGGCGTGCAGGGTGGGCCGGTCGGGCGGGAAGACGAGCAGGGCGGCGTGGGCGAGGCGGCAGTGGGCGGCCAGGGCCCACAGTTCGGGGCCGTCGAGGCCGGGGAGCAGGAGCGGGAGCAGGGTGGCGGTGTCCTGTTCCCTGACGAAGGCGGCGGCCTGGCGCAGGCGGGTCTCGTCGTCGGGGGGTGTCGTCGTCATGGCGGGGTGTCCTCGGTGCAGGTGCGGGGTGCAGGGGTGCGGGTGCGGGGGTGCGGCGGTCTTGGGGGGGGACGGGCGGGCGGTTCAGACGCCGACGTAGTTCTCGGCGAACCAGTCCTGGTGGGTGCGGGAGGTGCGCAGCGATGCGAGGCGGGAGCGGCGCAGGGATTCGTGGAAGAACGATTCGCCGTGCGGTTGGCCGGGTTCGGCGTGCAGCAGCCGGATCATCCAGAGGGAGAAGTCCTGGGCGCGCCAGATGTGGGTCAGGGCCTGGGCCGAGTAGCGGTCGAGGGCGCCGCGGTCGCCGTGGGCGAGGGTGTCGGTGAGGGCGTGGGCGAGGAGTTCGGCTTCCAGGACGGCGAGGTTGGCGCCCTTGGCGGCGGAGGGGCTGATCAGGCTGGCGGCGTCGCCGGCCAGCAGGAGCGAGCCGTGGCGCAGTGGCTGGACGACGTCGGATTCCAGGTCGACGACGGTGCGGTGGGCGATCGGGCCGTGGTGCAGGGGGCCGTGGTCGTCGGTGCGCATCCGGGTGTCGAGTTCGTGCCAGATGCGGTCCTCGGTCCAGGCGTCGGCGGGGGTGCCGCGCTCGTACTGCAGGTAGTAGCGGGTGACGTGGGGGGTGCGGGCCATGTGGCCGGCGAAGCCGTGGGGGTGCAGGGCGTAGCCGACGGCGTCGAGGCTGGGCGGGGCCTGGGCGAGCAGGCCGAGCCAGGAGACGCCGTGGTCGCGGTGGTGGCGGACGGTGCCGGGGGGCAGGGAGCGGCGGGCGGCGCCGTGGCGGCCGTCGCAGCCGGCGACGTAGCGGGCCTGCCAGTGGTCGGGGCGGCCGTCGGCGTCGCGCACGGTGACGGTGGGGCGGGTGCTGTGCGGGTCGGGGACGGCGAGGGCCTCGGTCTCGAAGTGGATGCGGCCGCCGGCGTCGAGGTAGTGGGTGAGCAGGTCGGTGACGAGGTCCTGTTGCGGGTAGACGGTGTGCTGGTCGCCGCGGCCGAGGGTGGCGTAGTCGAGGCGGAAGCGGCCGTCTTCGGTGCGGAACTCGCAGGTGCCGTGCCGGTGGCCGCGCCGGTGCAGGCCGTCGGCGAGGCCGTGGCGTTCCAGGGTGCGCACGGTGGTGGCGGCGAGGAAGCCGGCGCGGGCGCGGGCCTGGACGTGGGCGCGGGTGGCGCGTTCCAGGACGGCGCAGTCGACGCCGTTGCGGTGGAGGAGGTTGGCGAGGAGGAGTCCGGCGGGCCCGGCGCCGAGGATGACGACGTCGGCGGTATTCCGGGGTGCTGGGGTGTTCTGACGTTGCGTCACAGGGAGTGGATCATAATCGGCGCGAAATACATCGAAGTGCAGAAATCACCCGAAGCAGTGAATAGGGTGATTTCCTTCTCGGTGGCGGGCCCTGGGGGCGGCCCCTCAGAGCACCAGTTCGACGAGCCCCGCGACCAGCCCGACGGCGATGCCCAGGACCGCCACGGCGCCGAGCCCGACGAAGAGGCTGACCACCAGCGCTCCGCCGTCCGGGGCCCTGCCGCGCCGGGCGCCGACCAGCAGCCAGCCCGCGGGGGCCGCGCCCAGCGCGAGGATCACGGCCGCCACGATGCCCGCCTTCACCGCGGGCGAGGACGAGGGCTCGTAGGCCACGCCGCCCACCAGGCGCACCGTGAGCCGGGCACCGGCCGGGTGCTTGTCGGTGGCGCCCCTCACCAGGATCGGGCGGGCCTGCGCCGGTGGGGCTCCGGCGGGCGTGAAGCGGCCGGCGCAGTCGGTGCCGTCGTTGTCCCCCTCGCTGTCGTACGCGTCGTAGCAGCGTTCCACCAGCACCACGCCGTCCGCGGGCCCCAGGCCCATGGCCGCCGCGATCCGGTCCGCGGCCGCCCACCAGGCCAGTGACACCGCCGCCGCCAGGAACGCCGTCGCCAGTACGGCCGCCGCCGCCCGCGCCATCGTCCGCCCCATGCCCCGCCCCCTCCGCGTGCCCGCTCCCCCGCACCGCTCCCCTGCCCGGTGGAGGCGGGCCGGAATCAGTTTCCGGAGAGGGTGGCGATCAGGCCGATGACTCCCACGAGGCAGGTGATGACGGATATCGCGAGCATGATGGTGTGGCTGCCGCCTTCGGGCGGGGTCTTCGTGACGCCGTAGCTTCCGGCACCGGCCATTCCGCCGAAGAGGAGGAATCGGGACGCTTCCATCACGGTGGTCATGATTTCTCCCCTCGGGGCCGCCAAGACACTGTGCCGGGAAGATAGTTCAGGAGAACAGCCGCTTCGGTGGCGGGGCCGGAAGGCGTGCACGCCGGGCGAGGCCGCGCGCCGGACGAGAATTCCCGGGGGGCGTGTCACGGCATTTCCAACAATGAATCCGGGGGCCGTTTCTCCCTCGCCCCGGGCCGGCCGCCGGAATTTCCCCGGAACCCGGCTCCGATCGCCTCCCGGACGGACGGGAAGGGCTCCACGGGCCGTCCAGGTGCGCGCGGCGGCGCCCCTCCCCCGCTGCCGCGGCCCACGGGTCGTGTGAGAGAGTCGGCGGCCCGAAGGCGAGGAGAGGGCGATGGACGGGAGCGGGAGCGGCGCGGCGGTCGGCGCCGGCGGCGGGGCCGGGAGCGGCGGCCGGGTCCTGGTGGTGGACGACGACGCGGCGATCCGGCGCACCCTGGAGCGCGGCCTGCGGCTGAGCGGGTTCACCGTCGCGCTGGCCGAGGACGGCGAGAGCGCGCTCGCCGCGATGCAGCCGGCCGCACCGGACGTCCTGGTGCTCGACGTGTCGATGCCCGGCATCAGCGGTGCCGAGGTGTGCCGCACGCTGCGCGCCCGCGGCGACGACGTCCCGGTGCTGATGCTCTCGGCCCTGGACGAGCCCGCCGACCGGGTGGCCGGCCTGCAGGCCGGGGCGGACGACTACCTGGTGAAGCCCTTCGCCCTGGAGGAGCTGGTGCTGCGGCTGCGCGCCCTGCTGCGCCGCCGCCCGCCGCAGCCCGCCGACCGGGTCGCGGCCGGGCCGCTGCTGATCGACCCCGGGACCCGGCAGGCCCTCCTCGACGGCGAGGAACTGCGGCTCACCCGGCGGGAGTTCGAGCTGCTCACCCAGCTGGCCAGGAACGCCGGGCTGGTGCTCTCCCGCGAACTGCTGCTGGAACGGGTCTGGGGCTACGACTTCGAGGTCCGCAGCGACGCCGTGGACACCTTCGTCAGCTACCTGCGGCGCAAGACCGAGGCCGGCGGCCGCCCCCGGCTGATCCACACCGTCCGGGGCGTGGGCTTCGTGCTGCGCGCGCCCGGCGGGAACGGGTAGCGGCCGCCGTGAGGCTCTCCACCCGGATCGCCCTGTGGGCCGCCGCCGTGGTGCCGCTGCTGGTGGTGCTGGCCGGACTGCTCCTGCTGCCGCTGGTCGGGCGCGACCTGCGCCACCAGCAGGACACCCGGCTGGGCGACCGGGCCGCGGCCGTCCTGCCGGGCGTGCGCGCCCTGGTGGCCGCCGACACCAAGGGGCGGCCCAAGGTCGAGCAGAACCAGCAGCGCAAGGTCCTGGACGCCGCCCTGGACTCGGGCGTGCGGGTCGCCGCCGCGGACGGCACCGTCCTGCTGTCCGTCGGCCCGCAGCCCGCCGACCCGCAGGCCTTCCCCACCGCCCCGGGCGGCCCGGCCACCGTCCACGACCAGGGCGGCGCCTGGCGGGTGCTGACCGTCCGGATCTCCGGCACCGGGGCCAACGGCGGCAGCGGCACCCTGTGGGTGGTCGCACCCGCCGGGCAGGCCGACACCCAGACGGCGGCGGTGCGCCGCCGGGTGCTGCTGGTGGCGGCCGTCGCCGCGCCGGTCGCCGCCCTGATCGGCTTCGCCCTCGCCGAACGCGCCACCGCGCCGCTGCGCAGGCTCAGCCGCCGGGCGGCGCAGCTCGACCCGGCCGCGCCCCCGGCCGCCGGTGACGGGCCTGCCTCCGATGGGAGTCCCGGCGCCGGCGGCGGACCGGTCGGCGCGCAGTTCACCGCGGAGCGCAGCGGCACCGTCGAGGTCGACGAACTCGGTGCCGCCCTGGCCCTGTTGCTCTCCCGCTACGACGAGCAGGCGCGGCGCACCGCGCAGGCGCTGGACACCGCGCGCTCGTTCTCCTCCGCCGCCTCGCACGAGCTGCGCACGCCGCTGATGAGCCTGCGCACCAACCTGGACGTGCTGGCCGCGCATCCGGACCTCGCGCCCGGCGAACGGGCCGAGGTGGTGGCCGAGTTGCGCGAGGACCACGCCCGGGTGCTGGACCTGCTGACCGCGCTCGGCATGCTCGCCCGGGGCGACCTGGTGGAGGCCGACTCCTTCGGCTGGGTCGACCTGCCGGACCTCGTCGACGCGGCCGCCGCCGAGGCCCGGCGCCGCCACCCGGAGGCCGTCCTCACCGTGGACGTCCCGGCGGAGCTGCGGGTGTTCGGGTGGGAGTCCGGGCTGCGGATCATGCTGGCCAACCTGCTCGGCAACGCCGCCGTGCACGGGCGCGTCGGCACGGATCCGGCCCGGGTGGCGGTCCGCCTGACGGCGGCCGGCGCGCTCGCGGTGCTGACCGTCGACGACGCCGGGCCCGGGGTCGCGCCGGGCGAGCGGGAGGCGGTCTTCCACCGCTTCCACCGGCGCCGCGACAGCCCCGGTTCGGGGCTCGGGCTCACCCTGGTCGCCCAGCAGGCGGCGCTGCACCGGGGCGGCGTGCGGATCACGACGCCGCCGGACGGGGCCGGGTGCCGGGTGGAGGTCGGCCTGCCGCTGCCCGTCAGCGAGGCACCGACCGTGGAGCTGCCGGGGCGGCGGGACTGGATCTCGGGCGAGCAGCACTGAGCGACGGCGGCGGCCGGGCTTCGGGCGCCGGGCTTCGGGCGCCCGCCGAGCCGCCGTGGGCGTTCCACAGGGAATCCACAAGAAGCCGTCCTACGCTCCCGGTCGTCCGGCGCCCCCGGCCGCACGTCGGGGGGTCGCCGGGTCTGGACGCTCGTCCGTGACCGGCGCGCTGCGCGCCGCGCCCGCGGACGCAACGGAAGATGGAAGGGACTCCCATGCTCGTCAACCGCATGCCCGTCGCCCGCCGGGCCGCCGCCCTCGGCGCCCTCGCGCTGGCCGGCTCGCTGCTGGCCGTCGCCCCCGCCCAGGCCGCCGGCTCCGGATCCTCGGCCTCCGGTGCCCCGACCGCCAAGGCGGCGCCCACCGGCGACGGCGCCAAGGGCATCTGCAAGCGGCTGCCGAAGACCGAGGAGCGGGTCACCAAGGCGCTCGCCCGGCTGGGCGGCGACGCGACGGTGGTCGGCTCGGTCTCCCGGCTGCAGCAGCGGGTCACCAACGCCAAGACCGCCGGCCACACCGAGATCGAGACGCTCCTGAACGACCGGCTGACCGCCCGCAAGGCCCTGGTCACCACGCTGCAGACCCGTCAGAACGACCTCAAGTCCGTGGCGACCTGGTGCGCCGCCAACGGCGAGGGCGGCTCCAAGTGACCCGCCGCCCGGCCACCGTGCTGGCCGCCCTCGTCCTCGCGGGGACGGCCCTGCTGACCGGCTGCGGGCCCTCGGGCTCCGGTGCGGGCGCCGACAAGGGCGCCGGGGCCGCCGACAGCGGGCAGGTCCAGGACATGCAGCACAAGCTCGACGCCGCGGAGAGCGCCGCGGCCCAGGCGGACGCGGACACGGCGGCCGACAACGGCTGACCGGGCGGGCGCCCCGGCCGCGCCCCGGACCGGGGTCGGATCCGGGGCGCGGTGCCGGGGCGCGGTGCCGGGGCACGGTGCTCTCCGCGGCGTGGGGGTCAGAGCCCGAAGTGCCGCACGGCGCGCTCGGCCACCGCGTCCGGTTCCAGGTGCGTGTTGTCGATCCGCAGGTGCGCCCCGGGGAGGTGGGCGAAGTCGTCGACCGAGTTGAGGCGGTACCTGGCGTCCATGCCGACCAGGTTGTCGTTGGACCACGCCAGGTCGCGCTTGGAGGCCTTCTCCGCCAGCCGGGACTCACCCGCGTTGCGCTCCAGGCGGACGTCCTGGTCGGCGGAGAGCTCCAGGAACAGCACCCGCGCGCCGCGCTCGCGGAACGGGGCCGCGTAGCGCTCGACGAGCGCGGCGTCCTCGGGGTCGTCGAAGTCCCACACCAGGGTGAACACCAGGCCCGGCAGGTCGCTGGCGGCGGCCTCGGCGAAGATCTGCTCGCGGAAGCCGTGGTTGAGGCGCTGGAACTGCGGCGACTGGTAGTCGAACAGCCTCAGCAGCGGCTCGATGGTCAGGTGGTTGTGGAAGAGCTTGAACCCGGTGCGTTCGGCGATGGCGCCGCCCACGGTCATCTTCCCCACCGCGGCCGGGCCGATGACGAAGAGCAGGGTCGGGCAGGTGCTGTCGGACATCGGGACAGCATAGGCACGTCATGATCTTGGTCGCACACCGGCCCCGGTCAGTGCCGTGACCGGGCCCGGCGCGGCGGCCGGCGCGCCCGCCGCTCGCGGACTCCGAGGTGCCCGGGAGCGGCGGGTTCGGTCAGCCGCCGGTGGGGACGGGGTCGTCGGGACTGTCCAGCCAGGCGGTGTGGCGGTCGGGGGTGACGGTGAGGCCGAAGCGCTCGTGTCCGGGTCGGCCGCGGTCGTCCCACCAACGGTAGACGGCTTCCACCTCGTCCCACAGGCGGCGCGGGCCGGATTGGTACACCTCGTACTCGGTGCGGCCGTGCTCGTGGTCGGCGGAGGCCCAGGACCGCTTGTCCCGGCTGTGGATCCACAACGTGTACGCGCCGTTGTCGTAGCGCTCGGCCCGCCAGAACGCGCCCGGGACTCCGAGGCCGATGACGAACTGCCGGAACCACTCGCCGGTGTCCCACGGGGACAGCGTCGTGGTGCTCCTCACGCCGTCGGCCGGCCACTCCACCCCGTGCAGGTACTCCTCGAACAGCGGCCTTTCGGTGCGCTGTTGACGCAGCCTCATGAATGCGGACCCGCCGGTGAAGTGGCCGACCGCCCGGGTACCGTCGCCGTTCACGGTCAGCCGCACGATCTGTTCCCCGCCGTACTCGGTGCCGAACGGGGCGACGATCACCGCGCCGGGGGCCGACTGCTCCAGCCAGGCCGCGGGGATCTCCAGCAGGGAGCACGTGGCGATGATGCGATCGTAGGGAGCGCCCTGCGGCCAGCCCGCCCGGCCGTCGCCCTCGACCACGGTCGGCGCGAGTCCGGCCCGGCTCAGGTTCTCCCGGGCACCCCGGGCGACGTCCGGGTCGTACTCGACGCTCACCACGTTGGCGTCTCCGAGCCGCCGGGCCAGCAGGCCCGCGTTCCACCCGGTGCCCGTGCCGATCTCCAGCACCCGGTCACCCGGACGCACGTCCAGGTCCCGGAGCATGGAGACCACCATCGTGGGCATGGAGTTGGACGAACTCGGGGTGATCCCGAGGCCGTCCCCCTCGTGGGCGCCGTCGTCCCACTGCGTGGTCAGCGGGATGTCCGAGTAGACCGCCCTGTGCCACGCTTCGGGGTCCTTCGAGCGGTGGACCACGGGGTTCTGCCGGGTGCCGTCCGCGATGCCCGGCCAGATGCGGTCCGGGACGAACCGCTCGCGGGGCACGGCCTCGAAGGAAGGGAGCCAGTCCGGTCGGAGTGCGCCGCCGGCCACCAGCGCGGAGGCGAGCCGCCGGGGGCCCGCCTCCTCGTGCGTCTCTCCGGTCACCGGCTACCTACCGCCCGCCGGGTTCTGGCCGTCCGAGGTGTTGCCGCCCTCGTCCGAGCCGCCACCGCCGTGTCCGGAGCCCTTGTTGCTGTCGTCCTGCTGGTTGCCGCCGTCACCGGAACCGGTGCCGCCACCGCGCTTGCCCATGTCAGGCCCTCCCTGCTGGTCGTGCCCGGCAGGCGGATGCCCGCCGGGTGCTACCGCCCGCCCCGGCCGCTCTTCCCCAGGTCGGCCGGGACGGGGGACCGTGGAGCCCTACCCGCCCCACCGGGGGATTCGGGCGGGCAGGGACCGGGGGCCGCTCGCGGTCGTCTGCGCCATCGACCGCGGCTCCCGTCTCCGGATCCGATCCGTAGCCAGAACGGTAGGGAGGCCCGAACGCGAAGCGCCACGAAGTTCTACGGAGTTCTACGTCAATCACTCCAGGGCGTTGATCGCCTCCGAGATCAGGGTCCGCGCAGCTGCCCCGTACACCGCCAGAGAGGCCAACTCCCCGAACGCCCGGACGTATTGCGCGACCTCCGTGGGCGCAGTGACGGTCACGGCAGCCGTCAGCAGTTCCACGTGGACCCGCTGGTCGTCGAAGACGTTGAATGCCTCCAGGGTCCACATCTCGCGTCGGGCGGAGAACGGAACGATGCCGAGCGACACGCGGGGAAGGCTCATCAGTGCCAGCAGGTAACCGAGTTGGCCGGCCATGGTCCGGGCGTCGCCGACCCGGTTGCGCAACACCGACTCCTCGATCAGGACGGCGAACCGGTGGTCGCCCTCCCGGACCACGCCGTCCGAACGGGCCAGCCGTGCCGCAACGGCCTCCGCCACGTCGTCAGGGGTTCGGTGAAAACGGGCGATGGCCCGCAGCAGTGCCGTCGCGTAGGGCCCGGTCTGGAACAACCCGGGGATGACGTTGGAGCAGTAGACGCGAAAGAGCCGGGTGCGCTGGTACAGCGGCACACGGGACTCCTGCACCCGCCGCAGGCCCGCTCGTTGGACGCGACGCCACTCGACGTACATCGTGTCGGCGGCACGCGATGCCGCGATCAGGTCATCAGCCTGATCGTCGGCACCACACGCCGAGCACCACGCCCGAATGTCCGTGTCGGAAGGCGGAGTGGTCCCGCTGGCGATGCGGGACACCTTCGAGCCGTGCCAGCCCGTGCGCACGGCGATGTCCACCTGTCTGAGCCCAGCGTCCTGGCGGAGCTCCCGCAGCCGTGCGGCCACCGCATCGCGAGCCGCCTGAACACTGGAGGAAGGGGATCGGGCCATGGAGGTGAGAGCGTCAGACCTCGAAGTCCTGGTGAGGAATTCCGCGCTCCCACACCGCCTCGAAGGCGTCCACGCAGCGCTTGACCACCTCGGGGTCGTCACTCATCACGTTGCCCGTGAACGAGCCGTCACCGGAGAACAGGCCGAACTTCGCGACCCTGCCGTCGAACAGCCAGAGATCGTTTCCCGGCAGCATCAGGTCCGAGGCCAGCCGTCGGGGAAGCCAGCGAACGGACTCCCCCGCAGCGACGTTCTGGAAGGTGCACGCGTGCTCGTACCGGATGTAGTCGGTCACGGGCACCGAAACGACCCGTGCCCGGCGGAACTCCACTCCCCGGGCAACCGCCTCTGAAACGGTCGCCAAAAATGGGTTCCACCAAGACGCCCGGTCGTCCGGGTCATGACGGTGACCGGCCTTCCAGGCCGCGAAATCGGCGTCCTCCTCCGCGACGCCGTACACGTCGCGCATCTCCAGGTGAACGGCGCTGTGTCGGCTGGCCGCCAGCAACTCAGCGAACGTCGGCACCCTCTGCGGCACTGCAAGCCTCCCTGATAGCGGCCACCATCCGGGCAGGCACCCGAACGATCGCCTCGGACTCAGGGAGGTGCCCCATGGTGAGGCACTCGGCCTCGGTGTCGGCGTCGGCCTTCCACCCCTGAATCACGATGTCGCGCGTCTCCGGGTCCACCCAGACAGTGGGGCAGTTCTCCCCGTTCGTGTTGGGGTCCTTGGCGATGAACACTAGCTTCACGTTGACCTCCGTCGGCGGTCCGTTCCGCGATGTTCTACGCGGTTCAGCCGACGGAGTACCCATGGACGGGCCATGCCAAGCACAGCCTGCGATCCGGCCTGGTGGATTCCGACGAGCCGGGGGTCGGCGCGAGCGGCCCCGGGGGCCGGTCAGCGGGCGGTGCGGTGGACGTGCAGGGCCCAGAGGGCGAGGGGCAGCTGGAGGGGTAGGCGGGCGGTCGCCAGGTGGCGCCAGGGGGCCGGGCGGTGGCGCCAGTCGCGGGCCATCTTGACGTTCGCCGGGAAGACGGCGGCGAACAGGCCGACGGCGGCCAGCGCGCCCGCCGACCTGGTGCGCGGGGCGAGGACGGCGGCGCCGACGGCGAGTTCGGCCGCGCCGCTGGCGTAGGTCCACGCCCGGGGGCTGCCGGGCAGGGCCCGCGGCACGATGGCGTCGAAGGGGCGGGGCGCGGCGAAGTGGGCGATCCCCGCGGAGACCAGCAGGGCGCCCAGGAGGCGGGCGGGCGTCTGGGACGCCGTCTCGTGCGTCACTGCCGTCGGTTCCGCCACTGCCGCTCCTTCGGGTGCGGCGCCGCGGTGGGGCGCGGCGCCTTGGTTACCGAACAGTAGCGGTGCGGGCGCCCGATGCGAAGAGGGGGACGGGCGGCGGATCCGGGCCGGGTCAGGCGGCGGGCAGGCGGGTGCGCAGCCGGTTCCGGTCGGGCTTGCCCGCGGCGGTGAGGGGGATGGCGGGCAGCAGGTGGAGGGCGTGCGGGGCGTAGAGGCGGCCCCTGCGGGTGGTGACGAACTCCTGCAGCTCGCCCAGGGTGGGCCGGCGGCCGGGGGCGGGGACCACGGCGGCGTGGACCTGCTCGGCCCGGTCGGCGTCCCGGGCGCCGAAGACCACGCACTGGGCGACGTCCGGGTGGCTGAGCAGCAGTTCCTCGACCTCGGCCGGGTAGACGTGGCCGCCGACGACCACGATCATCTCCTTGATCCGGTCGACGACGTAGAGGTAGCCGTCCTCGTCGAGGTAGCCGACGTCGCCGGTGTGCACCCAGCCGTCGCGCAGGACTTCGGCGGTCAGCTCGGGCCGCTTCCAGTAGCCGGTCATCACGTACGGCGAGCGCACCTGGACCTCGCCGGGTTCGCCGGCGGGCAGGGTGGCGCCGTCGGCGTCCCGGACGGCGATCTCCACGCCGGGCAGGGCCCGGCCGACCGTCAGGTGGCCGCCGCGGCCGGTGCGTTCCTGGTCGCCGGGCAGGGTCTGGGTGATGTGCTGGGTCTCGGCCTGCCCGTAGTAGCCGTAGAGGACGGGCCCCAGGGCGTGAGCGGCCTGGCGCAGCCTGGCCGGGGAGGCGGCGGTGCCGCCGTAGGTGATGCGGCGCAGGCTGGACAGGTCGGTGCGGGGCAGGTCGGGGTGGTCGAGCAGCCGGTAGAGCAGCGGTGGTAGCAGCCAGGTGTGGGTGATGCGTTCGCGTGCGATGGTGGCGAGCACGTCGGCGGGGTCGAAGCCGTGGTGCAGGACGACGGTGCCGCCCTGGTGGAGGGTCAGGTCGGTGAAGATGCCGGCGAGGTGGGCGAGCGAGGTGCAGGCCAGGTAGCGGGGCGGGTCGCCGGCGCCGGTGAGGGGCTGGTCGAGGACCTGGCGGTAGGCGCCGTGGGTGGTGCGGATGCCCTTGGGGATTCCGGTGGTGCCGCCGGTGTGGCGGATGCACCAGTCGTCGTCGGGGCCGGCCGGGCCGTCGAACGGGTGGGCGGGGCGCTGGGCGGCCGCGGCGAGGACGTCCTCGGCGGCGCCGTCCGGGCCCAGGCAGAGCAGCTGCGGGGCGCCGGGGATCTGCTGCAGGTCCCATGCGGTGTCGTGGCGTTGTCCGTCGGCCAGGAGGAGGGAGCAGTCCGTGCCGGCCATGATGCGGGCCATCGTCGAGGAGCTCATGCCCTCGTAGAGGCTGACCACCCGGGCGCCGGCCAGGTTGGCGGCGTAGCGGGCGGCGAGGGCCTCGGCGGTGTTGCCGGTGAGCAGGGTGACGGTGGCGCCGCGGCGCACGCCGCGCTCGGCGAGTTCGGCGGCGAGGCGGTGGACCTGGTCGTGCAGGTCGGCCGCGGTGACGACGCGCCCTTCGGCGGTGGTGACGGCCGGGCGGTGCGGGTCGGCGGCCAGGGCGGCGAGGAGGGCCTCGACGTAGCCGCCGGCGGCCTGCCCCGGGGCGTCCGGGCCGCTCGGGCCGGCAGGTCCGTCGGGGTTGTTCGGGCCGCTCGGGCCGGGTGAGGTGTGCGTGGTGTGCGTGGAGGTGCGGGGCCGGGTCATCGTTGGTGTCTCCCCCTCGTGGTCGAGGAACCGGTGGGCGCCTTCGACGCTAACGCCGCCCGCTCATGCCTTCCACGACCTGTTGTGGCATGTGCTCATGCCTCCTCGGGTATGAGGATCCCGCCCGGCACGACGCCCCCGTCCGGCACGACGTCCCCGTCCGGCCCGCCGCCACTGCCGGGCGCCGGGTCTCCCCCGGGTCTGAAGTGCTCGACCGCCAGGCGGCGGAAGTCCTGGGCGGCCGGGGAGAGATAGGCCTCCCGGCGCCACACCAGGGTCAGCGTCCGGTGGCAGTGCGCGGCGTCCAGGCGCAGCCAGACCACCGGGCCGTCCTCGCCGAGGGCGCGCCGGGCGACCTCGGGCATCAGACCGACACCGAGTCCGGCGCGGACCAGCTCCGAGGTGGCGGCCGCCTCGTCGCCTTCGCAGACCACCTGCGGGGTGAGCCCCTCGCGGGCGAACAGCCTTTCCAGCAGGGCGCGTTGCCAGTGCCCGGCGCGGGTGCTGACGAAGTCCTCGTCGGCCAGTTCGGCCACCGTGACGCTCTCGCGGCCGGCCAGCCGGTGCCCGGGCGGCACGGCCAGCAGCACCTCCTCGCGCAGCAGCTCCACGGCGCACAGGTCGGGGCCGGCCAGCGGCTGGGAGGCGAGCGCGAAGTCGACCTCGGCGGAGCGCAGATGGCGGCGCATCGCGCCCACCGGGGCCTGGAACAGGTGCACCCGCACCCCGGGGCGGTGGGCGCGGAAGGCGGCCAGCGCCCCGGCCAGCTGCGGCAGGGTCTCGGCGGCGACGGCCAGGCGGCCCGGTCCGGCGACGGCGGCGTCGGTCATCTCCCGTCGGGCGTCGTCGAGTTCGGTCAGCACCCGGTCGACCCTGCGCAGGAACGCGGCGCCGTGCTCGTTGAGCCGGATCCGCCGGCCCTGGCGGTCGAACAGCGGCAGGCCGAGCTCGGACTCGAGCCGGATGATGGTGCGGCTCACCGACGGCTGGGCGACCCGCAGTTCCTCCGCGGCACGGCTGATGTGCTGGTGGCGGGCGACGGTCTGGAAGTAGCGCAGGGACAGCAGATCCATAGCCGGTAGTGTCGCCGGATCCGTGGCCCGGCCGGGGGCCGGGGCCCTCGCCGAATCTCGCCGGATTCCGTCACCGGACCACCGTGGGACCGCCCTCGGGACTACCGCGGAGCCGTCCTCGGGCCGTCCTCGGGCCGCCGCACCCCTCCTCCCCCGGCCCCCACCACCCACCACCACCCGCCAGGGCCGCTCCGCGCGGCGGCGGGGCGCCCCGCCGCTGCGCCGTCCGGATGCCGGGATGGGCCGTGGGAGTGCGGGATGGCGGCAAACGGGGGTGGGACGTGTGCGGAGCACTGCGGGCGGGCGGGGCGGCGGCGAGAATGGGCCGCGGGGGCCGGGAGACGAACGGAGTCGCTGGTGAAGGTGGTGCCGGCCGGCCTCGTCGCGCTGCTCGCCGCCCTCGCCCCGGCCGCCTACCCGGCCCCGGCGGCGGTCCCGGCCCCGGCGGCGCTCCCCGCCGTGTCGGCGGTCGCGGCCCGGGCGATGGTCGCGGCCCCCGCGGCCCCGGCGGACACCCCGTCACCGTCCCCTTCGACACCGCCCGCACCGTCGACCTCGCCTGCGACCCCGACCCCGGCCCCGACGTCGCCCTCGGACACCGGGTCCGGCACCCGGCAGCCGGCCCTCGGGCTGGTCCCGGCCCGCGCACCGCAGCTCGGAACGGTGCAGGTGACGGTCTCCGGGTTCGGCGCCTGCCGGACCTCCAAGACCAAGCGCCCGACCATCGTCCAGGTCACCTGGGACGACCCGGCCGGGGTCCTCGCCACCATCGGGGTCGACGGCGACAACCCGTCCACCGGCACCATCAAGGTCCCGCCCGGGTCCGGGGCCGGCCCGCACACGGTGACGGCCACCTGCCAGGGGCCGGCCACCCGGGCCGACGCGACCGCCGTCCTCACCGTCGCACCCGCCACCCTGACGGCCGATCCGCCGCAGGGCGCGGCCGGCTCGCGCATCACCGTGACCGGCGCCGGCTTCGCCTGCCCCGCCGGCGACACCGCCGCCCTGACCTGGGACGGCACGCCGCTGCCCGACCAGGGGCGGCCGGACGGCGGCGGAGGCTTCGCCACGGCCGTCACCGTGCCCCGCGACGCGGCCGCAGGCGACCACGACGTACGGGCCTCCTGCGGGTCGGAGGCGGGCATCGCGGCCACCGCCCGCGTCCGCGTCCGGGCCGTCGCACCGACCCCGCCCGTCACCCCGACCCCGCCGGGGCCGACCTCCCGCGAGCCCGACGGGACGTCCACCGCGACCCCCGGCACCGCGCTCTCCCTGTCCGGCCCGACGGACGGCTGCCCGCGGGGCGGCGGTCCGCCGTGGGTCGTGCTCTCCTGGGACGGCGGCCCCAGGTCGCACCCGATCCAGGCCGACGGCTCGGGCCGGGTCCACGCCCGCGCCACCATCCCGCCGGACGCACCCCTGGGCCCGCACACCATCACGGTGGAGTGCGCGGACACCCACGCCGTCACCCAGACCGTCCCGGTCCTCGTCGCCCGGCAGGTCCCGCAGCCCGGGTCGGACCGCACGACCTGGATCGTGCTCGGCGCCGCCCTCGCCACCGCCGCCCTCGCGGCGCTCGCGCTGCGGCACCTGGTCCGCGGGCGCCGCCCGGCCGGCGCACCGTCCGGCACGCCCTCCGGCACGTCCGGCACGCCGGGCCGGGTGACGGCCGAGATCGGCGCCCGGTGGGACATGGAGACGAAGCTGACCGAGACCGAGCGGGGCGGGGACACCCGGACGGGTCGGGTCGTCCGACTGGAACCGCGCCCGGACCCGGGCCGGCAGAGCCTCGAGGAACCGCCCGACGACCGAGGGAGCACCCCGTGACGACCGTCTCGACGGACGACCCCTACGCCCTGGGGACCTTCCTGGGGGCGGTGGAGCCGTTCGCCGACTCGCTGCACCGCGAGGGGGCGCTGCAGGCCCTGACCGGCCTGGGCCGGCCGCTGGCCCGGGCCGCCGAGCAGGAGGTCGCCAGCGTCGTCCAGGGCTTCCTGGGGCTGGACATGATCGACCTGCTGGCCGGCGGCTGGCGCACCCACGCGGCGCTCACCGCCGCCGCCCGCAGCACCTGCGCGGCCCCGGGCAGCGAGGAGGTCGTGGCACTGCTGGACCACCGGATCCGCTCGGTCCACCACCCCAGCGTCAAGGTGCTGGTCGACGGGGTGTCGGTCGGCACCCTCGCGGTGGACATCGAGGTGGAGTTCGACCTCAGCGGGATCATCGCGGTGGTGCGCGGGGGCCGGCTGGTGGCCGTGCGGGCGGGCTCCTGCACCGCCAAGGCCGGGGTGGCCGTCGAGCGGATCCCGGTGGCCGGCCGGCAGGGGCACTTCGACCTGCCCGGCGGGGTGCGCTTCCGCCGCGGCGTCGTGCTGCGCCGCTGCGCGGACCCGCCCGGCTGAACCGCGCCCCGCCCGGCGGAGCGGCCGGGCGCGCGCCCTCGCCGGGCCGGACCGGCCGGTGCCCGGGCACCGGACCGCAGGAGCTGCGAGCACCCGCGGGGACACCGTGGTCGGCAACGACGTCTGGCTCGGCCACGGCGCCCTGGTGATGCCCGGGGTCCGCATCGGCCACGGCGCCGTCGTCGCCTCCGGTTCCGTCGTCGTCGACGACGTCCCCGACTACGGCATCGTCGGCGGCAACCCGGCCCGGCTCATCCGCACCCGCTTCAGCGGACCCGACGTCACCCGGCTGCTCGCCCTGGCCTGGTGGGACTGGCCGGTCGAGCACCTCACGCAGCACCTGCGCACCGTCATGTCCGGCACCGTCGAGGAGCTCGAAGCCGCCGCACCGGGCAGGTGAGGGAGCGGCGGGGTCCGGTTTGAGTACGCGTACTCAGGTGCGCCGGGGCGCGACGGCGAACACTGGTGGACGGCTCATCCGACCGTCGGAGGATCAGGATCCGTCATGCTCAGCCGTACCGCCGCCCTGCTCGTCCCCGCCTTCGGGCCCCTGCGGATCACCAGCGACCCCGACGCCGACCTCGCGCCCGGGAGCATCGTCGCCGCCAACCACACCTCGCTCGGCGACCCGGCCGTCGTCCTCGCCGCCCTGCACCGGCTCGGCGCCCGGCCGGTGGTCCTCGCCACGGCCGGCCTGTGGCGGGTGCCGGTGCTCGGCCGCCTGCTGCGCCACGACGGCCACATCCCGGTCCACCGCGGCACCGCGCACGCGGCCGACGCCCTGGACCGGGCCGCCGAGGCGCTCGCCGCCGGGCGGATCGTGCTGATCTACGGCGAGGGCGGCCTGCCCCGGCGCCGCGACTCCGGCGAGCAGCCGCCCCGCCCGTTCCGCAGCGGCCTGGCCCGCCTCGCGACGGCCACCGGTGCGCCCGTCGTCCCGCTCGGGCAGGCCGGCTCCCGGCGCCTGACCTCCGGCGGCCCGCTCAAGCAGCTCGCCGGCCTGGCCACCGCTCCCGTCCGCCGCCCGGCCCTGCACGTCCACCTCGGCGCCCCGCTGCGGCTGACCGGTGACCCGGCCGCCGCCACCGCCACCGCCCACGCCGCGGTCACCGCCGCCTGGCACCACGCCGCCGACCGGGCCGCCGACCGCGCGACCGACCGCGCGACCGACCGGGCCGCGGCCTGACGCCTACGGTCTGACGGCGGGTCGGATGTCAGTGACGCGTGGCACAGTGCCGGGCATGAGGAGCACGACCACGGATCCCCTGGACGGCCTGGACGCGATCGACTGGGCCGGCCTCGACCACGCCTACGGCGGGGCGGGCGACGTACCGGGGCTGCTGCGCGCCCTGTGCGGGCCCGGGGAGCGCGAACGCGACCGGGCGCTCGGCGCCCTGTACGGCAACATCTTCCACCAGGGCAGCCGCTACCCGGCCTCGGCCGTCGCGGTGCCCTTCCTGGCCCGGCTGGCCGTGGACGCCACGCTGCCCGGTCGGGCCGAAGTCCTCGGCCTGCTGGCCTCGTTGGCGATCGGCTACGACGAGGCGCACCTGCCCGCGGGGGTGGCGATCGCACAGTGGCGCCACGAGCGGGCCGAGCTGGCGGCGAAGGACGGGGCAGCGGTCCTTGCCGAGCTCGACGCCTGGGTCGCCGCGGCCCCCGACGAGGGCGAGCGCCGCGTCCGGGAGTTCCGGCGCCGCACGTTCGACCTTGACGAGCACCTGCGCTCGGTGGACGCGGAGCTCGGCGCCTACGACGCCGTCCGCGCCGAGGTGCCACGGCTGGCCGCACTGCTGGCGGACGGCGACGCGGGCGTGCGCGCGGCGACGGCGTACCTGCTGGCCTGGTTCCCCGAGCAGGCCCCGCACTCGCTGCCGCTCCTGCTCGCCCTGCTGGACGCCCACGGCTCCGGGGGCGAAGGCGCCGGGGGGCCGGACTCCTCCGTCGCCGCCACCGCCCTGGTCGCCGTCGGGCTGCTCGGCGACGCCCCGCTCGTGCCGCGTCTGCGCCCCTTCCTGGCCTCCCCCGACGGGCTGCTGCGCTGGGCGGCCGCCGTCGCCCTCGCCCGCCTCACGAGCACCCCCACGGCCACCGGCACGGCCACGACCGACACCCCCACGGCCGGCACCGGGGAGGCCGACCAGGGCCTCGGGGCGGCGGTGCTCACCGAGCTGACGGCCGCCGAGGCCGCTCCCCCGGAGCCCGGCGCGCCCGGCGTCGCCTTCCACGAGGGGGACCTGCGCGGCTACGCCGCCGCCTCGCTCACCCTGCTCGCCGCCGACCACCCCGAGGAGGCCCTGGACGCGGTCATCGACGGCCTGGCCCGGACGTCGGGCCCCGCGGCCTTCGCCGTCACCGCGGCGGCCCTGCGCCTGGCGTTCGGCCCGCCGCGCCCCGGGCCGCTGCCGCCCTTCGCCGAGCTCGACGAACGCCGCCGGCGCCTGGTCCGCACCCTGGCCGACCTCGACGAACCCACCTGGCGGTGGGGCAACTTCCTGGAGATCCTGAGGGCCTGGGGGCTGCCGCAGGACCGCCCCGCGATACGGGCCTACGCCGGCCTGCCCGCCGCCTGACGGCCCTGCCCCGCCCGCCCGCCCGCCCGCCCGTCCGTCCGCCCGCACATCCGCACATCCGCACATCCGAGGAGCGAGCTTCGATGACGACACCTTCCCCCGGAGAGGCCGGGATGCGGACGGACCTGCGCCCGGCCACTGCCGTCGTGGCCGGCCTGGTCCGCGGCGTGCGGGACGACCAGCTGACCGCCCCCACCCCCTGCGGCCCGCTCACCGTCGGGGAACTGCTGGACCACCTCGCCGGCCTCAGCGAGGCGTTCCACGACGCCGCGGCCAAGACCGTCCGGGCCGACGGCGGCGGGGCCCGGGTGCCGGACGCCACCCGGCTGGACCGGGACTGGCGCGAGAGCCTGCCCGCCCGGCTCGCCGCCCTGGCGGAAGCCTGGCAGCCCGCCGGGGCCTGGACGGGCACCGCGACGGTGGGCGGCGGTGAGATGCCGGCCGAGGTCGCGGGGGCCGCCGCGATCGACGAGGTGCTCGTCCACGGCTGGGACCTCGCGGTGGCCACCGGGCAGCGCTTCCCCGGCGACCTGCCCGCCCTCGCCCCGGCGATCGGCTCCGCCACGGCCTGGGTGCGCACGGTCGCCGAGGCCCACCCGGACGGCCTCCCCGGCCTGTTCGGCCCACCCGTCGCCGCGTCCGCCGCCACCCCGATGGAGCGCCTGCTCACCCTGACCGGCCGCGCCCCCTCCTGGACCCCGCCCCCGGCCGCCTGACGGCCCGGCCCCTGGCACCCCGCCCTCCGGCAGCCGGCTTTCCCACAGGGGGTCAGGTGTTGCGGCGGGCCGACTCGTTCTCCTGGGCGAGACGGCGCAGGGCGAGCAGGGCGGGTTCGAACAGGATGGTGCGCAGCAGGGCGCTCTCGGCCTGGTCGAGGGGGTCGGCGTCGGGGTCGAGCTGGTCGAGGTCGAGGGCGGCGGTGCGCTCGGCGAGGGCGGCGTAGCCGCGCAGGGCGTCCGCGGAGACCTCCTCGCCGAGGGAGCGCAGGGTCTCCAGGGTCTCGCCGAGGACGGCGCGGGCGGGGGCGTGTGCGGAGACCTCCCAGCCGAGTCCGTCGATCAGGGCGTCCACCTCGGCGGCGCCGGGGGCGGGGGCCGGTGGTGGCGCGTCCTCGTCGGCCGGGCGGGCGCCGACGACGAGTCCGAGGACCTGGTGGCGTTCCCCCGCGTGGGCGGCGGCCGCGCCGAGGATCTCCTTGGTGGCGCTGACGCTCAGTCCGCGCAGGCCGATGAGCGCGCGCACCAGGCGCAGGCGGCGCAGGTGGGTCTCGTCGTACTCGGCCTGGGTGGCGGCAATGGCGCGGCCGGGCGGCAGCAGGCCCTCGCGCAGGTAGTACTTGATGGTCGCGGTCGGGACTCCGCTGCGGCGGCTCAGTTCGGAGATGCGCACTGCTGCTGCACCGGCCTTCCTCTGGCTTCGTCTTCCCCGGGGCGCGTTCTCCCCTGGCTTTTGGATACCGGTACTGTCTAACATAGATAGTGCCACTACCCAATGTGGTGCCGACCCCTCCCCGAGGAGCATCAGCCATGCCCACGCTGCCCTGGACCGCCCCGAACCCGGCCACCCCCGGCACCTCGGCGATCGTCATGGCCTCCCGGTTCGAGGTCCGGTCGCTGTCCGACGTCCCGCGCTTCTTCGCCCGGTCGATGACCGTCTGGCGCCAGCTGCGCCGCTCCCCCGGTGCCCTCGGCGGCTCTCTGATCGCCCGCCCGTTGCGCCGGACCTTCTACACCCTGTCCGCCTGGGAGAGCCGCGAGGCCCTCGACGCCTTCGCCGCCGCCGAACCCCACCGCAGCGTGATGCGGGGCCTGCGCGGCACCATGCGGGAGTCCACCTTCACCTTCTGGCAGACCCCCGTCGAGCAGCTCCCGATCACCTGGGCCGACGCCCACGGCCGCCTCGACGCCCAGCGCACCGCGGGCACCGTCGGCGGGGGCGGGGACGCCGCGGGAACGCGCTGAGCGGCGACGCCGCCCGCAGGCCGTCCGCCACCCGCAGGACGCGCCCCCGGCCGTGCGCCACCCGCGGCCGGTGTGTCACGGCCCGTACCGGGCCGGCGCCCCGGGCACACTGACGGCGTGCCCGCCGATCCCACCCGGAGCCAGGTCCGCATCAGCCTGGTGATGTCCGCCCTGACCGTCAGCGCGGGCGCCGTCGACGCCGTCACCTTCCTCGGCCTCGGGCACGCCTTCGCCGCGCTGGCCACCGGAAACGTCCTGCTGCTCGGCTTCGGGGCCGCGCAGACCGCCGGGATTCCGGTCGCCCGCCCCGCCGAGGCGGTGGCCTCCTTCGTGATCGGGGCCGCGGCCGCGAACAGCGTCATCGCCCGGGCGAGCGGGCGGGGGCGGCGCTGGCTCGTCCTGGTCCTCGCCGCCGAGGCCGCGGCCCTGGCCGCCGCCGGCGGGTACGCCACCGCGGTCGGCGGCACCGGTGCACTGCCCGGCGGTGCCGAGGCCCTCGTCGCCGCGCTGGTCGCGGGCGCCATGGGGTGGCGCAGCCGCGGGATGCTGGAGGCCGGGGTCCCCGAGATGCCGACCACGGTCGCGCAGATCACCCTGGTCAAGCTGCTGGCGGACGTGCTGTCGATCCACACCGCGCCGTCCCCGCGCCTGGTCCTCGTCCGGGCCCGGCGCAGCGCCACCGTCCTCGGGATGTTCGTCGGCGGGGCGCTCGGCGCGCTGCTGCTGCGGTCGGGCGCCGGGCCCGCGCTGCTCGCCATCGCCGCCTTCGAGGCGTGCGTGACCGCCGTCTACTCCCGCGCCACCCGGTTCCGGCCCCAACCAGTCCGGGCCTGACGCCCGGTCACGGGCCGGCGGCCGCGGCGCCGCCGGGGAGCCGGCCGGGATCCCGTGCAACGGCCGGCGGGTGGACGGGCGGAGCGGGCGGATCCGTGACGGTCACGGTGAACCCGGCTGCTGCACGGCGGCGTTCACACCGGCGTCCTGGCGGCCCGCCCCGCCCGCCGCGTTCGGCACCGGGCGCCGCGCCCGAGCAGCGGCCCGGCAGGTCGACGATCTCCCCGTGGGAGTGCGGGCGAGGGAGGGTGTCCGGCTCCGCTGCCGGACACCCTCCCCGGTACGCGGACCCCGGCCGCCGGGGCCCAGGGCGTGTCTTGTGGATCTTGTCGGATAGGTCGCGGCGTCAGGGTGCGTGCATCGCAAGGCGGAGGATGGGGGCACCTCCCGGCCGAAGGCTGGGGGAGAGTCCATGCGGTGGGGGCACCTCCCGGCCGCCAGGCTGGGGGCCATCGGCGACCGACGACAACGCGGCGTGGGGGTACCCCCGGCCGAAGGCTGGGGGAGTGCGTGCCCTGGCGCCGCGACCCCGGCAGTGATCCACAAGACACGCCCTAGCGGTGCAGGTCGGCGAGGAGCAGGTTGGGGTCGGTGCGGGTGAAGTAGGCCGCGCTGGGGACGTAGACCGTCCCGCCGCGCACCGCGACCGAGGTCGGGTTGGACAGGCCGTCGGCGCCGGTCAGGACGGTGTGGTGGCTGCCGTCCGCCGTCACCTCGACGGCCTCGTCGGGCGCGTTCAGGGCGGCGATCAGGTCGTCGCCGTGTCCGGTGAAGGCGAAGTCGTCGATGCCGTCGAGGCCCGCGGCGTGGACGCGGGCGGGCGCGGCCGAGCCGTCCCGGCGGACGGGGATGCGCAGCAGCTGGCCGGTGTCGGTGTTGCCGGCCCAGACGGCGTGGTGGTGCACCTTCAGGCCGTTGGCGCCGAACGCGGTGACGGGCTTGAGCAGCGCGTCGTCGGACCAGGTCGTCGCGGTGCCGCCGGCCGCCGGTACCGCGTAGACCACGCCGAGCGCGGAGTCGGCGGTGTAGAGGCGGCCCTCGTGCTCGTCGAGGGCCAGGCCGTTGGGGAAGCCGGTGACGGGCAGGGCGGCGATGCGCTCGGGCGTCCCGCCCGGGCACAGCCGCCAGATGCCGTGCAGGTCGTCGGTGCCGGTGGCGTAGCCGAAGTAGAGGGTGCCGTCGTGGGCGCGGGCGATGCCGGTGACGATCGCGGCGCCCAGGAGCGGGGTGTTCGGGTGGGCGGGGGCGGGCAGGGTGGCGAGGACGGTGAGGGCCCCGGCCGGGTCGACCCGGGCGATCTGGCGGGCGAAGGACAGGGTGAGGTCGGCGGAGCCGTCGGGTTCGAGGGCGATGTTCTCCGGCTGCTGACCCTGGGCCAGGTCGAAGTGGGCGATGATCCGCGGGTCGGACAGCGGTGGGGCGACGGCGACGGCCGGGGTGGCGGCCACCAGGGCCAGGGCGGCGCAGGCCGCGGCGGCGGCAGCGGCGCGTCCTGCGGCGCGCGGGCGCCGGGCGGTTCGGGTCTGACGGGGCATGGTCTCTCCTCTGCGGGTCGGCGATGGCCGGGTGCCCGTCGAGGAGAGCACGCCTGACGCTCCGTCACCGCGCCCCGGCGGCGCACCCGCCGCAGCGTCCCCCGGTCGGCGGGGTGGTCAGGGCGCCGGCAGGACGGTGACGGCGCAGATCACGTCGGGGCCGCTGCAGGGGTCGCCCGGAGCGTGGACGGACGGGGTGCGGGCCGGGGTGGCCGGCGGGGCCGGCTGCGGGGTGCTGTCGGCGCCGTCGTCGAGGAGCAGCACCCCGGCGCCGCCCCCGGCCACCAGGACCGCCCAGGTCACGACCGCACCCCGCTGCCACCGCTGCACGCGCCCCCCGCTCACCGCCCCGCCATGACCGCCGCCACCGTAGCGAGCCCCGTCCCCGGGCACGCGCCCGGGGGCCGGGGCGGCGGGATCGGCAGGCCCCCGCCGGGCCCCCGGTCGGGCGGCCCGGATGCGTGGGGTGAAAAATCGCACCGCCACCCGCTCTAGTTCGTCCGCGTCCCTCTGTGGTGGGATGTGCCGTCACGGGTTGATGACCGCTGGTGGGGGTGTGTGGTGAGGAGTGGAAGGCTGCTCGGCCTGGACGGGGACGCGGTGCGGCTCGCCGCCGTGGGCCTGGTTCGTCTGGGTACGCAGGAGTGGCAGGACGGGGCCTCGGGGGCGCCGGGCTGGCTGGGGCGGGTGCGGGCGGCCTCGTTCGCGGACGCGTGGCTGGCCTTCGGCGGCTCGGCCGCGCCCGGGCTTCGGGTGCCCGCGGGAGAGGTGCTGCGCTCGGTGGCCTACCGGGCGGGCGAGCTGGTCCTGCGGGCCCGCCACGGGGACGGCGCGGAGGCGCTGGAGTGGCTGGGCAGACGCTCCGCCGAGGCCCGGGAGCAGGCCCGCCGGGAGGAGGTGGCGCACCCGGCCGAGCCGGCGGCGCTGGCCCTGGTCTGGCACGGCGTGCAGGCCGCCTGGGCCGAGGACGGGCCCGCCGCGGTGGCGGACCGGGAGGCCCACGGGCGGCGCATCGACGAGCGGGCCGAGGCGTACGTGCGCGAGCACCACCACCGCCAGGACGCCCTGGCGCTCATGCTGTCCTGCGCCCGGATCGCGGCGGCCGCGCTGGTCGACCTGTGCGACGGGGACCCGGGGCGGGCCGAGGAGTGGCTGGAGGCGGAGGCCGCCCGGTCCATGCCGTGCGGCACCCCGGTGCCGCTGTGGGTGCCGGGCCGGCCCGGGCAGACCACCGGCTGAGACCCCGGCGCCCCGGCCCGTACCCGGATCCTTACGCAGGCCCCGCACCGGGGCCGGGGCCGGACCGGTGGGGCGGCGGTGACGGGAGTGACGGCAGGTGACACCGTGACGGTCGGTGTGCGACGCTGCAGGACCGGCGCGCCGGGAAGCGCGCCACGAGGGGGAACCGGGGGGTTCACATGGGCCGCACACGCGGGCCCGGGGGCCGGCACGTGGCCGCGCTGCTGGTCGTCGTCGGACTGCTGACGGCCGCGGCGGCGCTGCGCCCCGAGGGCGGACTGCTGGGCACGGCGGCCACCGGGCCGGTGGGCGCCGTCGGCTTCGTGGTACTGATCGGGATCGGCTGGGCCGCCCTGGTCGGACGGTTCGCCGTGCGCTTCCGCGAGGAGGTGCGCCACCTGGCCGGGCCGACGCCGCGGGCCGAACGGCTGCGGGAGGCCGCCATGGTCCTGCTGCCGCTGGCCGCCGCCGCGGTGCCGGTGCTGCTGCTGGTCCTGCACGGCCGCACCGCGCCCGCGGCGCTCGACGCGCCCCAGCTGCCGCCGCCGCTGCCCCTCCCGGACCTCCCCCCGGGCCCGCCCCCGCCCCCGGTGAAGCCGGCGGACGACCCGGGGTTCGGCGTGCTGTTCGTGGTGCTGGTCGGCTCCCTGGCCCTGGCCGCGGTCGCCGCCTTCGTGTTCGTCCTCGTGCGGGCGCTGCGGCACCTGCGCATCCACCGCCGCCCGGCGCCCCCGCCGCTGCCCACCGCGCCGGCCGGCCCCGAGGCCGCCCTCGCCGAGGCCGTCGCCTCCGGTCGCAGGGCGCTGGAGGGGGACGACGCCCGGGCGGCGGTGATCGCCTGCTACGCGGCGATGGAGGGCTCGCTGGCCGCCTCCGGACTGCCCCGGCAGGCCTGGGAGAGCCCGACGGAGCTGCTGGAGCGCGCCCTGTCCGACGACCGGGTCGACCCCGGCGCGGCCCGGGCGCTCACCGCACTGTTCCGGGAGGCCCGGTACTCGACCCACCCGATGGACGACGCCCGGGTGCGCCGGGCCCGTACCGCCCTGGACGCCATCGCCGCACGGCTCGCGGCCACCGACCCGGCCGGGGCGGACGCCGACCCCGCCGCCGGGGCGGGCCCGACGGCGGCGGCGGACGCAGCGGGCGCAACGGGAGGGAACCGATGAGCGGCGAACCCACGATCGGACGCACCGGACGCACCGGACGCACCGGAGAGGCCGGGCAGGCCGGAGCGGCCGGGCAGAACGGGCAGCCGGACGGCGGGGCCGAGGGCGGGATCGCCGTACCGGGCTCGGTGCGCCACAGCCTGCTCGAACTGGCCGTCCCCGCCGTCCTCGCCGAGGTCCTGTGCGCCCTGGTCGGCGGCTGGCCCGGCGCCGGGGCCGGGGCCGTGCTGCTGGCCGCCGCCGCCCTGCTCACCGCCCGCCACGTGGCCGGCGCGGGCACGACGGGTTCCCCCCTGCGCCGCCGGCCGCGGCAGCTGGAGGCCTACGAGCCCGGCCTCGGCGACTGGCGCTGGACCGTCGGCCAGGGCCTCGACCCGCAGGGCGACACCGGGCCGCTGCGCACCCGCCTCCAGCGGCTGTACGCCGTCCGGCTCGCGGAGGGCCACGGCGTGCACCTGCTGGCCGACCGCGAGCGGGCCGCCGAACTCCTCGGGCCCCGGCTGTGGCCGTGGATCGACCCCGCGGCGCCGGCCCCGGCCGGGCCCCTGCCGGCAGCGGTCCTGCGCGCCCTCGTCGACCGGCTCGAGTCGCTGTGACCTGAACCCGCCGGGGCCGGCGCCCCACAGACCCGGCCCCGGGCCCACCACCCACCGCATCGTTTCCGCAGGAGAGCCATGCCCGCCCCGTCCAGCCCTGCCGACACCACCGCAGCCACCGCCCCCGCCGGTCCCGGTCACCGGGAAACCGACCCCGGAGCCGCCCCGGAAGCCGCCCCGGGGGCCGTCCCCGTGCTCACCCCGCAGAAGGCCGGGGAGCTCGCCCGCGCCGTGGTCGCGGAGATCGAACGGGCCGTCGTCGGCAAGCCCGAGGCGCTGCGCCTGGTCATGCTCGGCGCCCTGGCCGGCGGGCACGTCCTGATCGAGGACCTGCCCGGACTCGGCAAGACCCTGCTGGCCCGCTCCTTCGCGACCGCCCTCGGCCTCGACTTCCGCCGGATCCAGTTCACCCCCGACCTGCTGCCCTCGGACGTCACCGGCGCCCCGTTCTACGAGCGCGGCACCGGCGAGATGGTGTTCCGGCCCGGCCCGCTGTTCACCCGGCTGCTGCTCGCCGACGAGATCAACCGGACCCCGCCCAAGACCCAGGCCGCCCTGCTGGAGGCGATGGCCGAGGGCCAGGTCTCCGTCGACGGCGTCACCCGCCGCCTGCCGGACCCGTTCCTGGTCATCGCCACCGCCAACCCGATCGAGTACGAAGGCACCTACGCCCTGCCCGAGGCCCAGCTCGACCGCTTCCTGCTGCGCGTGCGGATGGGCTACCTCTCCCCCGCCGCCGAGGCGGCGATGCTGCGCGCCAGGATCGACCGGGCGGCCCCCGAACCGGTGCTGGAGACCGTCGCCGGACCGGCCGAACTCCTCGCCATGCGGGCCGCGGTGGAGCGGGTCGAGGTCGACGACGACCTGGTCGAGTACGTGATCGCCCTCGTCGACGCCACCCGCAAGGACCAGCAGATCCAGGTCGGCGCCTCGCCCCGCGGCGGCCTCGCGCTGATCCAACTGGCCCGCGCCCGCGCCATGCTGGAGGGCCGCGACTACCTCACCCCGGAGGACGTCAAGGCGCTCGCCGTCCCCGCCCTGGCCCACCGCATCACGCTCAAGCCGGAACTGTGGGTGCGTCAGATCGAGGCGGACGACGTGGTGGCGCGCCTGGTCGGCTCCGTCCCGGCACCGCAGACCCTGCCCCGCGCGGTCACCCCGTGAACCCGGCCCGCCCCGGGAGCCCCGCCTCCGCAGCGCCCGCCGCAGCCGCCCCCGCCCCGGACCGCGCCACCCTGCGCGCCCAGGCGCTGGCCGCCGCCCGCAGCGCCCGGGCCCACGCCGCCGGCCTGCCCGACAGCCCGCCCCCGCCGCACTGGCGCGCCGGCGAGCAGACCCTGCGCCTGCTCACCGTCGCCACCGCCGCGGCCCTCGCCGCCCTGGCCACCGGCCACGCCTGGCTGCTCGCCCTGGCCGCCGCACCCGCCGTCCTGCTCGCCCTCGCCGCCCCCGGGCGCAGCCGCCCCACCCGGCTGTCCACCGAGAGCACCACCCGGCCGGCGCGCTGCTTCGAGGGCGAGCCCGTCACCGTGCGGGTCGCCGTCCACCACGACGGGCGGATCGGTGCGCTGGAACCCGTCGTGGCCCTGGGCCCCGGCCTGTCCCTGGACGCCCTGACCGTCACCGCCACCGGCGTCGACCTGGTCCTGCGCGCCGACAGCTGGGGCCGGCGCCACCTGGGCGTCCTCGACCTCGACGTGCCCGACGCCGGCGGCCTGACCCGCCGTACCCTGCGCACCGACCTCGGCACCGTCGACGTCTTCCCCGTCCCCGGCGCCGCCCACCTGACCCCGATCCCGGTGCGCCTGCCCGAGCGGATCGGCGAGCACACCACCGCGCACGAGGGCGCCGGCGTCGAGGTCGTCGGCGTGCGCCCCCACGTGCCCGGCGAGCGGCAGCGGCGCATCCACTGGCCGTCCACCACCCGCCGCGACGCCGTCCAGATCAACCAGTTCGCCGCCGAACGCGCCGCCGACGCCGTCGTCCTGCTGGACACCCTCGCCGACTTCCACGACGCCACCACCGGGCTGCGCAGCCTCGACGAGACCCTGCGCGCCGCCACCGGCCTGACCCGCGCCTACCTGCGCCGCCACGACCGCATCGGCCTGGTCGCCGTCGGCGGACAGCTGCGCCGGCTCACCGCCGCCGGCGGGGACCGGCAGTTCTACCGGATGGTCGAGAGCGTGCTGGAGGTCCGTCAGGACCGCCCCCGGCACGGCACCCTCCCGCCCCTGCCGCTCGCGGCCCTGCCCGCCCACGCCCTCGTCTACGCCTTCACCCCGCTCGCCGACCAGCGCATCCTCGACGTCCTCGGCCAGGTCCGCGAACGCGGCAACCCGCTCGTCGTGGTGGAGATCCCGGTCGGCGAACCGGCGACGCACCCCGACGACGAGACCGACGCCCTCGCGCTGCGCCTGTGGCACGCCGAACGCGAGGCGATGCGCGCCACCCTGCGCGGCCGCGGCATCCCGGTGGTGCGCCACACCCCGGGCCGGACGCTGGACCTCGCCCTCGCGCCGCTGCTGCGCCGCCGGATCACGGGAGCGGCCCGGTGAACGAGCCCACCAGCAGGCCCACCGGCAGGCCCACCGGCCGGCCCGGCGGCAGGCCGACGCACGGCCCGGCGGGCGGTCGGGCGCCGAAGCCGCCGGTGCGGCGCACGGTGGCCGCACCGGCCCCCCGCCCCCGCACCGGCCCGTCCACCGGGTGGAGCGGGTGGACCGACCGGGCCGCCTGGGCCCCGCGGCTCGAGTCCGCCGCGCTGCGCGGCACCGGCACCGCCCTCGCCCTCGCCGCCGCCGGCACCGGGGAGGGCACGCTGACCGCCCGGTTCGGGCCGATCGGCGTCGCGGCCGTCGCCGTCGGCGCGCTCTGGGCGGCCGTGCCGGCCCCGGAGGGAGCGGCCGCCCACCCGGTGACCTGGCCGGCGCGCCTGACCGCCACCCGCACCACTCTCCTGCCCACCGCGGCCGTCCTGTTCGCCGCCCTCGGCGAGCCGCCGCTGTGGCGGGCGCTCGCGGTGACCGTCCTGCTCATCGGCTACCTGCTGCTGCTCGACACGCTCGGCCCCCGGCGCCGCACCGTCCGCCCCTTCGCCGCGGTGGCCGCCGCCGGCGCCGCCCTGCTGGTCCTGCCGGTGGCCTTCGCCCCCACCGCGGCGGGCGAGTGGTCCCGGCCCCTCGCCCTGCTGGGCCTGGCCGCGGCGGCCTGCGGCGTGGCCGCGGCCCTGCGCCCCGACCGCACACCGGACCAGGACCCGGACACCCCGACGGGACCATGACGCACCGGCGGACCGGGGCCACGGCGGCCCGGCGGCCGGACGGCGGTGGCGCACCGTCACGCGGTCGGCGACGCCTGCTGCCGGTCGTAGTGCTCCTGGGCGGCGAGGAGCTCGTCCCCGTGCCGGCCGAACCACTGGATGAGTTCGGTCAGCGGCCCGGCCAGGCCGACGCCGAGTTCCGTCAGGGCGTAGGTGACCTGGGGCGGGACGGTGGGCGCGACCTCGCGGTCGACGAGCCCGGCCCGGACCAGGGCCTTGAGGTTCTGCGACAGCATCTTCTGGCTGATGCCGCCGACCCGTTGGTGCAGCTGCGCGAAGCGGTGCGGGCCGGCGACGAGGGCCGAGATGATCAGTGTCGCCCAGCGGCTCGTCGTCTGGTCCATGATCGGCCTGAGCGCGCACTTGTTGTCGAAGGTGTCGTGGGCCAGGAGTCGGGCGGCCGTCGCGACGTGCTGAGTTTCCATCACCTCACGAGCTTACAAAAAAGTAGGTACTTCCCTGCAGTAACCAGCTTTCCTACGGTGACTTCCGCAGGCACCAACGTTCGAGGAGTCACTGTGAGCAGCAACAACGCCCGTACGGCGATCGTCACCGGCGCGTCGAAGGGTCTCGGCGCGGGGATCGCCAAGACGCTGGCCCGGACCGGCGCCGCCGTCGTGGTGAACTACCGGGAGGACGCGGCGGGCGCCGAGCGGGTCGTCGCGGACATCACCGCCGGGGGCGGCCGGGCGATCGCGGTCCGGGCGGACGTGGCCCGCGGCGACGACGTGCGCGGCCTGTTCGACCGTGCGCGCGAGGAGTACGGGCCGGTCGACGTGCTCGTGAACAACGCGGCCGTGGCCGCCTTCGCCCCGCTGTCGGCCATCACCGAGGAGGAGTTCCAGCGCGAGCTGACCACGAACCTGCTGGGCACCATCCTCACCACGCAGGCCCTGGCCGCGCAGGACGACGTCGACGCCGCGTCGATCATCAACGTCTCGACGGCCGGCACCCTCACCCACCCGCCGTACGCCTCGCTCTACGTCGCGTCCAAGAGCGCCGTCAACGCGTTCACCGTCGTGGCGGCCAAGGAGCTGGGCCCGCGCGGCATCCGGGTCAACGCGATCATGCCCGGGCCGTCGGACACCGAGGGCACCAGGGCCATGGGATTCCCCGGCTCCGCCCAGGAGGCGCAGGCGATCGCCGACACCCCGCTGGGCCGCACGGGCACCCCGGACGACTACGGCCCGCTGGTGGCCTTCCTGGCGTCCGACGACGCGCGCTGGATCACCGGGGACGTCATCCTCGCCTCCGGCGGCATGCGCTGACGCCCCGCCCGTCCGGCCACCGGCGCCGGTGCTACAGGCGGTCGAGGGCGGCGACGGCCCCGCTGGCGAGGGGGTGGTCCTCCGGGTCGTCGTCGGGGTCGTCGAGGACGGTGGCGTCGAAGGCGAGGTCGGCCGTGCGGACGGCGTCGGCGTAGGCCTCGGCGTCGTCGACCGGGTGCAGGGGGCGCGAGCGGCCCGGGCATCGTGGCACCCCGCACCGACAACGGGCCGGCCACCCGTCGTCCGGCCACCGCGGGGTGGTCGGCTCGGCGGGTGGCCGGCCCGGGGTGTCCGGCCCGGAGGTGGGCGGACGGCGGCTCAGGCGAGCAGGTCGGACTGCAGGGTGACGACCTGGCGGAAGGCCGCCGCGGGCACGCCGTCCGGGTTGGTCATGGTGATGACGGCCAGGACGTCGGAGGCGGAGAGGTAGGCGAGGCGGGCGGTCGGGGTGCCCTTGGCGCCGTTCACCGAGGTCTCCTTCGTCGACAGGTCGATGCCCGGGACGGCGTCCCAGCCCTCGCGGGCGGCGACCCGCACGCCGGGCAGGGCCTTGGGCAGGCTGTCCGAACGCAGCGAGGAGAAGACGTCCCAGGACTCGGCGGAGGAGCCGAAGCGCAGCAGCCGGATCTGGGTGCGGGTGCCGTCCGAGGCCGTCCACTCGCGGACGGTGGCCGCGCGGCAGGCGTCCTGCACGAGCAGGGCGCGCAGCGCGGCGGGGTTCTGCTGCTCGGCGAGGACGGCGTCGCAGGGCACCCAGTCGGCGGGCGCCGGGCCCGTCGCGGAGGGGGTGGGGGACGCCGTCGCGCTCGCCGCGGGGCTCGCCGGGGCGGAGGCACTGGCGGAGGCGCTCGCGGACGGGCCGGCGGAGGGCGGCGCGCTCGGGGCGGGGAAGGTCGGGGCGGTCAGCGGGCCGCCGGCCTCCTTGGGGGTGGGCAGCAGCAGGTGGCGCAGGTCCGCCTGGTGCAGGCCCTTGCCCTTCGGGTCCGGGGCGCTCTTGCCGGCGGGCAGGGGCGGCAGCGCCAGCGGCGGGAAGGTGTAGCGGCCGTCGCTCGCGGTGGCCAGGCCGGGGATGTCGGTGCGCTCCGGTGCGGTGACGGCCAGGGCGGCGCCGGTGCCGGCGAGGGCGAACACGAGGGTGGCGGTGCTCCAGCGCAGCGCGGCCCGGCGGCGGCGGGTGCGCCGGGCGAGGCGGGCCTCGCGCTCCTCGGGCGTCTCGGGGGCCGCAGGGGCCTGCGGGGCGGTGCCGATGACCTCGGAGGTGCCGAGGGGAGCGAGGGCCGGGGCCGCGGGCGGGGCCGGCGGGGGCGGCGGCAGCTCGGACGGCGGCTGGGGCGACGGCTGCGGCGGGGTGGCGTGGTCGGTCATGCGGACGCTCCCGGGCTGGCGAGACGGTCGAGCTGCATCGTGAAGAGGGCGACGATCTTGTCCTTGGGCAGCGGTGCCACGCCCTCGGCGTTCATCACCACCAGGAGGTCGCCCTCGGCGGCCGAGCACTCCAGGTAGTCGATCGGCGCGGACGGCGGGGCCGGCATCAGGTAGCAGTGCGCCTCGGGGTGTCCCGGGACCTCCGGGCCGATCCGGAACAGGCCGGTGTCGCCGGTGAAGACCGCGGTGTACTCGTTGAGCTTCTGCACCTCCTGCTGGTTGAACTGGCGCAGCTTCAGGCCGATGACCAGGTCGTCGCCGCTGGTGCGGTAGGTGCGCACGCCGGTGGCCTTGACGTGCAGGCCGTCCCAGTAGGAGCGGAGCTTGTCGCGCTTGTCCTTGGGGATCTGCTGGAGTTCGGCGTCCAGCTCGTCGGAGAGCTGCTCGGCGCCGAGCTCGGTGTCGTTGCCGTAGCCGCCCTGGTCGGGGCCCAGCTCGTAGCCGGCCGGGACGGGCAGCAGCAGGTCGCGCAGCGAACCGAAGTGGTTGCCGTTGGACTTGGCGCCGAACGGGGTCGCGGTGGGGCTGGGGGCGGCGGGCGCGGCGGACGGCCCGGCGGCGACGGCCGGGGCCGGGTCGTCGTACTGGGTCTTGATGATGCCGATGCCGATGGCCACGCCGGCCAGGGCCGCCGCGGCGGTCGCGGCGCCCGCGCGCAGCAGGCGGCGGGAGGCGGGGCGGGCGGCGGCCGGGGCCTGCTCGGGGTGCTCGGCCCCGGTCACGGTGTTCTCGGTCATGCCAGTCGCTCCCACTGCTGCTTGGCGAGGTCCTTCACGACGTCGGGGTTCACCGGCTTGGTGCCGAAGACCTCGACCGACATCAGCACCGTGCCGCGCTGGGCGACGGCGACGCCGTAGTAGTACTGGTCGGTGGTCTCGGCCCAGCGGCTGGGCTGGTCCTCCACCTTGTAACCGCCGTTGGCGCCGTCGGCGAACGACAGGAGGTGGGAGAGGGAGGCGCGGAGCTTCGCCTCGCTCGCGTTCTCCGGCGCGTACTGGATCAGCGAGACCCGGTACTTGACGTCGTCCTTCTTCCAGTCGACCTCGGCCGCGCGCCGGAAGCCGCGCGAGTTGAGGTCCTTGAACTCGCGCACGGAGTTGCCGGCGCGCTCGGCGAGCTCGCCGACCGACACCCAGGACGGCTTGTCCGGGTAGTCGCCCCAGGGGCCGCTGCCCTGCGGGGCGCTCATCAGCAGCTTCAGCAGGTCACCGTCGATGGCCAGCGGCCGGGGCTGCTCGGCGGCGAAGGCGGTCGGGTCGACCACGGCGGCCGGGTAGGACGGGCGGGCGACCTGCAGCGGCGGCAGCGGCGTGGGCGGGCGCTGCGCCTGCACGGCGTAGCCGACGCCGCCGCCGGCCAGGGTGCCCAGCACCAGGCCGCACACCGTCAGCAGGACGGGGCGGGGGCGGCGCGGGGCGCGGGGCGCCTGCTCGGGGGCGGGCGCCGCGAAGTCGGGGGCGAGCGGCGGCCCGGCCCAGGGCGATGCGGGCGGCGCGGGGGGCCCGGCCGGCGGTGCGGCGGGTGCGGCCGTCGGGGCGGCGGCGGGCGCCTCGGCGGACGGGGCGGCCCAGGGCGACGCTGCGGGCGCGGGCGGCGCGGCCGGTGCGGCGGGCGCGGCCGGTGCGGGCGCGGCGTCGGGCGACGGCTCCGCGGGTTCGGTGGTCACGAGGTGGCTCCAGAGGAGGGAAAGAAGGGGGTGGCGTCAGGGGTGGACGGGCGGCGGCGCGGGCTCAGCCGCCAGCGAGCCACTCGCGCTGGCGCTTCATCAGGGTGTTCAGCAGCCCCTTGTCGGGCGTTCCCTTGACCTCGACGTCGATCGTGTACTGGACGTCGCCCTGGCTGGAGATGCCGGTCATCGAGCCGGTGAACGCCTGCTGCCTGGGCTTCTTGACGTAGCCGTGGGCGTTCGGGTCGCCGTCGATGTCGATCGGGTCCTGCGACTTGACGGTGTATCCCTTGACGAACTCGGTGGCCATCGCGGTGGAGCTGAAGCGCAGCAGGGTGACCGTCACCTCGGCCTTGCCGTCGGCCGTGCGGTACATCCGGGAGGCGCCCTCCTTGTACCCGTACGAGCCGAGGATGTCCATGATGCCGTCCTGCTTGCCGAACAGGTCCGCGACGTCGTCGTTGGTCATGGTCATCCCGTCCGCGGGCCCGTAGGACTCGCCGCCGTCGGGGATGGGGAGCAGGAAGTAGCGCAGGTCGCCCTCGTGCTTGCCGCCGCTGACGGTGCCCTTGACGGTGCTGGCCGGCTTGGGCGTGGTCGGGACGGCGGTCGGCACCGGGACCGGCACCGCGGAGGGCGTCGGGCTCGCGCTCGCGGTCGGCGAGGCGCTCGCCGTGGCGGCGGCCGTGGCGGGCGGCGCGGCGGCGGCCGGGCGGGCGTCCGGCTTGCCGACGGCGACGGTCACCGCGGCGCTGGTCGCCGTGACGGCGAGCAGGCCGGCGGTGGCCAGCGCGACGCCGACGGCGCGCGGCAGGCGGCGGGCGGGCGCGGGCGCCGGCTCGACCGCGGGCAGCGGCTCGGCTGCGGCCGGCGGCTCGACGGGAACGACCGGTGCGGCCGACGGGGCCGGCTGAGCCGGTGCGGCCGACGGGGCCGGAACCGACGGCTCGGCGGCGGCGCTTTCGTTTTCGGGCGCGGACAAGGAACTCCCCCGGGGAAAAGTGGAATGGCGCGTGCGGGCCCTCGCGAGAACCACTCCCCCTGCCGAGGCTCTCCGGACCGCCCGTCACGCGGCTCAGCAGGAATTATGAGAGTTCGTTGACAACACTGCCAACAAAATGAATCGGCGCACTCCCCCCCAATGACCGATGAATCGGACACGCCGTGATCCAACCGCAATGGGCGCCCGCCGGGGCGGCTCCCCCGGCGGTTCCCAGCAGCGGTTCCTCAGCGGGGCGGGCGGGTCCGGCTGGTCTCCAGCTCCGCGGCCGCGGCGTCGAGGATGCCGCGGAAGACGTGGCCGATGACGGGCCCGGCGACCCGCCGCGCGAGCACCGGGCCGAGGACGGGGACGGGCAGCGCGAAGCCCGTCGTCCAGATCACCAGGGTGCCGCCGGGGACCCCCTGGAAGGTCATCCGGCCGGAGTCGTGCCGGGCCGGCGGGAAGCTGCGGTCGACGGTGCAGTCGAAGGCGTGCGGTGCGCGGTAGGCGGTGATCCGCTCCTCGAACCAGCCGATCAGCCAGGTGTGCCGCCGCACCGCGCCCACCCCGTAGGGCGCGCCCGCGCCGGGCCGGGCCAGCCGGGCCCGCAGCACGTACGGGGAGCGGGTGTAGTGGGTGGTGGTGGCGCACCAGTCGAACACCTCGGTGATCGGTGCCTCGATGACCCGTCGCACGGTCACGGTCTCCACGGTCACGGTCTCCACGGTGGCTTTCCCTTCCTCCGGTCCGTCGGCGCGGCAGGCGGCCGCGCCCCTCGTCACCGTGAGGACCGGACGGGGGGCGGGAACGTGACATCGGGGCCGGGCGGGCGGGTCGGCCGGTGACCGGTGCCGGGTCGGCGGGGCTGCGGGGCGGGTGCCCGTCAGGGTGCGGTGGCGTCCAGGAGGCGGGCGGCCGCGGTCAGGGTGGGGCCGAGCGGCCGGTCGAGGCGCACGGCGGCGAGCTCGTCGGCGCGGGTGGCGCCCTGGTTGACGATGGCGACGGGGATCCGCTCCCGGACGGCGTGGCGCACGAAGCGCAGCCCCGACAGGACGCTGAGCGAGGAGCCGAGGACGATCAACGAGCTTGCGGCGCCGACCAGTTCGTAGCACTGCTCGACCCGGGGCGCCGGGACGCTCTCGCCGAAGAAGACCACGTCGGGTTTGAGGACTCCCCCGCACACCCGGCACGGCGCCACCCGGAAGGCGTCCACCGCCTCCTGCGGCAGGTGGGCGTCGCCGTCCGGGCGCAGCACGGCCCCGGCGGTGCGGAAGCCCGCGTTCAGCTCCTCCAGGCGCTGGTCGAGCTCCGCCCTGGCGGTGGTGTGCCGGCAGTCGAGGCAGACGACCCGGTCGAGCCGGCCGTGCAGTTCGACGGCCGCGCCGGTGCCGGCGGCGCGGTGCAGGCCGTCGACGTTCTGGGTGATGACCGCCGTGACGCGGCCGGTGCGGCGCAGGTGCTCCACGGCGTGGTGGCCGGCGTTGGGCCGGGCCCGGGCGATGGCCGGCCAGCCGGTGTGGCTGCGGGCCCAGTAGCGGCGGCGGGCGGCCTCGCCTGCGGTGAACTCCTGGTACGTCATCGGGGTGGCGGTGCGGCGGCGGCCGGTGGCGCCCCGGTAGTCGGGGATGCCCGACTCGGTGGACAGGCCGGCCCCGCTCAGGACCACCGCGCCGCGGTCGGCCAGAGCCGCACCAGGGCCTCCAGGCCGGGCCCGTCGGGCCCGTCGGCGCGGTCATCCTGCTCTGCCCGGCCGGCGTGGTCGGTGTCGGGGGTTCCGGGCGTGCCCATGCTGTCGAGCGTAGTGCGCCGCCACGGCGTACGGGGGCCTGCTCGGTACCCCGGCCGGGCCCCCGGCCGGGGTACCGGTCCGCGCGGGGGCGGCGGGTCGCGGGGCGTGAGAGGCTCGGGCGCATGGAGCAGCGCGTACTGGGCCGGACGGGCCGGAGTGTGTCGGTGGTGGGTCTGGGCACCTGGCAGCTGGGGGCCGACTGGGGCGAGGTGCGGGAGGAGGACGCCCTCGCCGTGCTGGACGCCTCGGTGGCGGCCGGGGTCACCCTCTTCGACACCGCCGACGTCTACGGCGACGGGCGCAGCGAGCGGCTGATCGGCCGCTACCTGCGGGAGCGGCCGGACGCGGGGGTGTTCGTCGCCACCAAGTTCGGGCGCCGGGTGGAGCAGCGGCCGGAGCACTACCGGCTGGCGAACTTCCGGGACTGGGCGGACCGTTCGCGGGTCAATCTGGGGGTCGAGCGGCTGGACCTGGTGCAGCTGCACTGCCCGCCGACGCCGGTCTACTCCTCGGACGAGGTGTTCGACGCCCTGGACACGCTGGTCGCCGAGGAGCGGATCGCCGCGTACGGGGTCAGCGTGGAGACCTGCGCGGAGGCGCTGACCGCGATCGCCCGTCCGGGGGTGGCGAGCGTGCAGATCATCCTGAACGCGTTCCGGCTCAAGCCGCTGGAGGAGGTGCTGCCGGCGGCCGCGGCGGCGGGGGTGGGGATCCTGGCGCGGGTGCCGCTGGCGTCGGGGCTGCTGTCGGGCCGCTACACCGAGCGGACGGTGTTCGCCCCGGACGACCACCGCACCTACAACCGTCACGGCGAGTCCTTCGACCAGGGCGAGACCTTCTCCGGGGTGGACTTCGCGACGGGTGTGGCGGCGGCGGCCGACTTCGCGGCGCTGGCGCCCGAGGGGGCGAGCCCGGCGCAGACGGCGCTGCGCTGGGTCGTCCAGCAGCCGGGCGTCACCTCGGTGATCCCCGGGGCCCGCAACGTGGCGCAGGCGGGGGCGAACGCGGCGGCGGCCGAGCTGGCGCCGCTGCCGCAGGACGTGCTGGAGGCCGTGCGGCGGCTGTACGACCGGCGGATCCGGGCGCAGGTGCACGACCGCTGGTGATCGGGCCGCCCCGCGCCCGCCGGGCCGCCCGGCGGGCGCGGGGTGGACGCGGGGCGGGTGGGTCGTCGGGTGGTCCGTGGGTGTGACGATGTCGCGGATCGGTCACCGGTCGGGAGCGGAAACCGGTCGCGGGGTGGGTCGGCGCCGGTGGGCGGGAAGAGGACGGGAGAGGGGTCCGCAGGGGGGAGGGGTCGGGGGTGGGGCGGGAGGCTTCCGGCCGCTGGAGCGCGTTCCAGCGGCTGTGCGCGGCGGGGGTGGTGGCGGCCGTGGCGGTGCTGGGGGTGGCGGCCGCGCCGGTGGTGTGGGCGGAGTCGCAGGACGCGCCGGGCGACCGGCGGGGGTGGCTGGTGGTCTGCGGCGTGGCCCTGCTGGCGGGCGTCGCCGCCTCGGTGCCGCTGGGCCGCCGGGTCACGGCGGCCGACTACGCGGCCTCCGTCGTGGGGGTGGTGCTGCTGCTGGCGGTGGCCCTGGGCACCGTGTTCGCGGCCGCCCAGGCCACCCACGCGATCGGGCTGCGGCTGCACGAGCCGCGCGCGGTGGCGGCCACCGTGACCGGCTGCCGCACCACCGGCCGGGAGCTGGACGACCAGGGGCGGGGCCACGACGTGTACGGCTGCACGTACCACTGGAGCGTCGACGACCGGGAGTCCAGCGAACGGCGGCCGACCCACGAGCTCCTCCCGGACGACCACCGCACCCGGGTCTGGGTCGACGGCGACCGGATGATCACCGAGAAGCCGGGCCTGCTGGCGATCCCGTTCTGGGTCGTCCTGACCCTGGCCGGCCTCCTCGGCACCCTCGCCTTCGCCGCCAACCTGGCCGCCCGCGTCCGCGACCTGGGCCTGCTGTCGCCGCCGTAGGGGTGGGTACGTCCCGGAGCCGGGTGACCGGCGGGCCGGGGATAATCGCGGGTATGACGTCGCCTGCTTCCGCCGACAGCCGTTCCGGGCAGCTGGCCGCCCGGCTCCCGGGATCCCTCGAGGAGCTGGAGGGCCCGGCGACCGGCAGGGTCGACCTTCCGCTGCACCTCGCGTGGTCGGGCCTTCGCACCTTCGACCTGGCGCAGCCGCGGCAGCGGATGGGGCTGTACCGGATCGTGCTGAACGAGGGCATGCGCGAGGACCTCGTCCACTTCCTGGACGCCGGTCTGCTGGTGCAGCAGTGGCCCGTGCTGAGGACCCTGATCGGCCCGGCCGTCCGCGCGGTGTGGGAGGGCGCCTTCGCCGAACTTGCAGCGGCGGCGGCCCGGGCCACCGCCGCATGAGGCTGACCCCGCTCCACCGCCGCCTGCTGGCCGACGTCCTCGCCGTCGGCACCCCGTACCGGCTCGTGCTGACCGGCGGCTACGCCGTCCAGGCCCACGGGCTGGCCGACCGGATCAGCCAGGACCTCGACGTCGCCACCGAGCACCCTGCCGGGATGCAGGAGATCGCCGCAGCGCTCACCGACGGCTTGGTCGACCGCGGGTGGACGGTGCACGAGGTCGAGGTCGTCCCCCTGTCCGGCCGTCTGGTCGTCACCGACCCGGCCACCGGCGAGAGCTGCGAGGTCGATGTCCTCAAGGAACACCTCTGGAAGCCCGCCGTCCAGCTGGAGTTCGGCCCCGTCCTGCACGTCGACGACGTCGTCGGCACCAAGATGCGCGCCCTCGCCGACCGCGGCTACGCACGTGACCTGATCGACGTCCAGGCCGCCGCCCGCTGGTTCAGTCACCGCGACCTGGAGGACCTCGGCCGCCGCCACGCCCGCGACACCTTCGACCTCGCCGAGCTTCGCGACCGTTTGGCCGGCGCGGACTGGATCGACGACGCCGAATTCGCCGCCTACGACCTCGACGACGACGCGATCGCCGACCTGCGGCTCTGGGCGCAGCAGTGGGTGGACGATCTGGACCAGCGCCTGGCCGCCGAGGGCGACGTCGAGGACCGGTGAACCGGTCGTACGCGAGGAGACCTGACGGGGGCCTCTCCGCCAACCTGGCCGCCCGCGTCCGCGACCTGGGCCTGCTGTCGCCGCCGTAGGGGTGGGGTCTGGCAGCATCCTGGGGGTGGAGATCGGGGTGGGGCCGGAGTTGGTGGTGGGGGACGGGTACGCGGTGTACCGGGGGCCGTTGGCGGACAGCGTGTTCCACCGGCATGCCGCGTTCCAGGTGGCCGTGGCGGTGGGCGGGGGCCCGGTGAGCGTGACGGACGGGGCCGGGGTGCGGCACCGGGGGGACGCGGTGGTGGTGGCGCCGATGGTGCGGCACCGGATGGCGCCGTCCCGGTCGGTGCTGGCGTTCTTCGTGGATCCGCACTGTGCGTTCGCGGACCGGCTGCGGGCGGGGTGCGGGGCGGGTGTGACGGTGGCGCCGCGGTGGCGGGGGCTGACGGAGGCGGATCTGCGGGCGGCCGGGGCGCTGCCGTCGGCCGAGGTGGATCCGCGGCTGTGGGCGGCGATGCAGGCGCTGGCGGACGACCGGGTGCCGCTGTCGGGGCTGGCCGCCCTGGTCGGGTTGTCGCCGCAGCGTCTGCGGGCCCTGGCGCAGCGGCAGTTGGGGCTGCCGCTGGCGCGGTGGCGGATCTGGCGGCGGCTGGCGCGGGCGGTCGGGGTGCTGGGTGGGGGCGGGACGCTGGCGGAGGCGGCGCTGGCGGGCGGTTTCGCGGATCAGGCGCATTTCGGGCGCCGGATGCGGGAGATGACGGGGTTGACGCCGTCGGAGGTGCTGCCGGCGCTGCGCGGGCCGGGTGCGGGCGCCGGAACGGGGGCGCGGGGCGCGGCCGTTCCGGCGCCGCGTCGGGTGCGGCGGGCGCGCCCGGCGGGTCAGGCGCGGCGGGCGACGTAGACGGAGAGCGAGCCGGTGACGGTCGGGACGGTCTCGGCCTCGCGCACGCCCCGGAAGCCCGCGTCGGCGATCAGGCGGGGCAGGATGCCGTCGGCGTTGGGCTGGGTGTCCTCCTTGCCGTCGGCGAGTTGGACGATGCGGAAGGCCAGGCGCATGGCCGTGGTGCGCTGGCGGCCGTAGTCGGCGATGACCAGCTTGCCGCCGGGGCGCAGCACGGTGTGCATGGCGGCGAGGACGGCCCGTTTCATCGGGACGGGGCACTGGTGGAGGACGAGGCTGGAGACGGCGGTGTCGGCCGTTGCGGGGCCGACGATGTCGGCGAGGTCGTCGCCCATGCCGGTGTGCCAGGTCGGTGCGGCGCCTACGGCGGCGGCCTTGCGGCGGGCGAGGTCGAGGGCTGCGGGGTCGGGGTCGACGCCGATGACGCGGGCCTGCGGTTCGACGCGGACGAGGAGGGCGGCCAGGGAGCCGGTGCCGCAGCCGACGTCGACGATGACGTCGTCGGGGCGCGGGGCGATGTGCATGGCGAGGAGGCTGCGCCAGAGCCGTTCGCGGGTGAGGGAGACGATCGGGTCGTAGAGGCGCAGGGGGGCGAGGCGGCCGGCGGCGGGGGTGTAGGCGGGCTGGGCGGGCTGGGTCATGCGGGCAGTGTCGGGCGGGTGCGGGGGTGGCGTCTTGTACGAATCGCTCGTGCTGCGGGGCGGGTTGGGGGATTCCGGGGTTGCGTCGTCCGCCGTCCGCCGTCCGCCACCCCCCAACCATAAGCAGTCAATCGACATATGACGGAGAGTGTCTTATCGTGGGCGTCGGTGGGGCCGCCGCAGCGGTGTGCCGCCGCCTTCCGCTTCCGACCCCGCGAGAGGACCGCCCGTGCTCCGTCGTACCCGCACGCCGCACGCGTTCGGCGTCGCCACCGCCGCCGCCGTGGTGCTGGCGCTGGCCGCGCCGCCCGCCCTGGCGCTGCCCGCCGACGCCGCCCCCGATCCGGTGCCCGCCCTGGTGGCCGGCCAGGACACCGCCGCCCCGCAGCTGGTCACCGGCCTGTCCGAGCCGGCCGCCGGCGCCCCGGCCGACGCCGCCCGCGCCCACCTGGCGGCCCACCCCGACCGCTACCGGGTCGACCCCGGGGAGCTGGTGGAGGCCGGCTCCGAGCGCGACGCGGACGGCCGGCGCACCGTCAGGTTCGAGCAGCGCCACGGCGGGATACCGGTGTTCGGCGCGCAGTACCTGGTGCACCTGACCGGCGAGGGCGCTGCGCAGCGGGTCGAGTCGGTCGGCGGGAAGTACTTCACCGGCCTGAGCGCCCCGACCACCGCCACCGTCCCGGACGCCGCCCTGCGGGAGCTGGCGCTCGGCGCGGTGCAGGACGCGCGGGCCCGGGCGGGCGCCACCGCCGAGGACCGGGGGGCGGTCGTGCTGCCCGGCGGCGCCGGCCGGCTGGCCCGGCACTTCACCGTGCGCACCACCGACCCGGCCGGCGGCGACCGGGCGGCCCGCGAGGTGTACGTGGACGCCGTCGCCGGGGTGGTCGCCCTCGCCTACGACGCCCGCACCCCCTCCCCCGCCGGGGACGCCGCCCCCTCCCCCGGCGGCGACCCGCAGCCCGCCACCGGGACCGCCCCGGACGTCCACGGCAACTCCGTCAAGGTGAACGCGGTCCGCCTGCCGGACGGCGGCTACCGGCTCACCGACCTCACCCGGCACTCCGTCATCACCACCTACGACGCGGCCGGGCGGGACGCGGACGACTTCGTGGGCGCCCTGCCCGCCGACGCCGTCCCGGCGGCCTCCCCCGGGCCGGACTTCCCCGCCGCCACCGGCACCAGCGGCGCCACCGACGCCCACCTGGGCGCCGGCGCCGTGTACGACTTCTACCGCGACCGGCTGGGCCGCGACGGCCTGGACGGCAAGGGCGGCCCGATCGTCTCCGTGGTCAACGTGACCAGCGGCGGCAAGCCGTACGCCAACGCCTACTGGGACGGGACCAAGATGGTCTACGGCTCGGGCGGCGGGGCGTACTTCCCGTTCTCGGCGGCGCTCGACATCACCGGGCACGAGATGACCCACGGCGTCGTCGCGCACACCGCCAACCTGACCTACCTCGGCCAGTCCGGCGCGATGGACGAGGCCCTCGCCGACTACTTCGGCAACGCCATCCAGGTGACCGCCCGCGGCCTGTCCATGAACGACCCGAAGGCGGCGCTGCTCGGCGAGGACAAGTGCCGCACCGGCACCCCGCAGGCCTGCGCGGACCGCCACCTGGACGACCACCGCACCACCGTCGCCGACTACCTCGGCGCCACGGGCGCGCTCGACAACGGCGGGGTGCACCTCAACTCCCCCGTCTTCGCCGGCGCCCTGTGGGACATCCGGCGCACCCTCGACCCGCTGACCGCCGACCGGGTCGTCTACCGGGCGCTCGCCGACTACCTCACCCCGCTCGACGACTTCGTCGACGGACGTGACGCGGTGCTCGCCGCCGGCCGCTCGCTCGGCCTCAGCCGCGCCCAACTGCGCACGGTGGCCGCCGCGTTCGACGCGCACGGGATCAAGGCCGGCTGGCAGCACCGGATCGGCACGGACAGCCGCACGCTGCTGCCCGACGTCTCCGGCTCGATGAGCCTGCCCGCCGCCGCCGACGGGCACTGGGTGGCGATGGGCCCCATCTCCGGCCGGACCGACCGGAACGCCCTGTACACCGGCCCGACCACCGGCCGCACCGCCCCCGTCCGGCTCAGCCCGGACGACGGCCGCTACCACAGCTACGCCGCCACCGACGGCGCCGGCGCCGTCTGGATCGCGGTCGGCACCGACGCCCGGGGCTGGGGCCAGGAGGTGCTGACCGCACCGCTGACCGGCGCCGGCCCGGTGCGCAGCCTGTTCCACTCGGCCACCCAGCAGCCCAGCGGGGTGCAGGTCTCCGGCCGCGACGTCGCCTTCCTGGTGCGCGACGCCGGGCGCACCGGCGTCCGGCTGTCCCACGACGGGGCCCCGGCCGTCGAGATCCCGCTGCCCGAGGGCCACGGCGCGTCGGACCTGACCCTGCGGGACGGCCTCCTCGGCTGGACGGAGTCCTGGCACGAGGGTGAGCAGCAGGTCACCGCGCCGACCGTCTACTCGATCGCCACCGGCCGGGTCACCGCGCAGTACACCGCGCACGCCGGCGCCGGCGCCCGGCCGAGCGAGGCCTACGGCACCCGGCTGGCCGGCGGGCGGCTGCTGTGGGTGGACATCCCGCGCGAGGACGCCGGTGCGCACGGCTCGATCCGCTCCGGCGCCCTGGACGGCTCGGGCACCAGCGAGGTGCTGTCCGGCGACGCGCCGAACGCCCCCACGCGCGGCTCCCTCATCACCGCCTCCGACCAGGCCGTCACCTACCGGGCCGTCCCGCACTCGCTGCTGGGCCCCGCCCCGGCCGGCGGCTGGACCAACGCCGCGCTGCCCAAGCTGTGGCAGGTCCCGCTCGCCGGCGGCGCCCCGCAGCGCGTCTCCTGCGACCGCGGCGACCAGGACCAGCCCGCGGCCGACCAGGGCACCCGGGTGGTCTGGCTGGACGCCACCGGCGGCGGCCCCGACCTGGTGGTCCGCGACCGCCCGGCGGTCACCTGCTGACCACCTGCTGACCACCGCTCATCTGCTGACCACCTGAAACCCTGCCCCGCCCCGCCCCCGTCCCCCCGGGGCGGGGCAGGACGGCCCGGTGCGGACAGGCTCACAGCCAGCCGCGCCGGGCCGCCTGCACGCCCGCCTGGAAGCGGGTGGTGGCGCCCAGCTGGGCCAGCAGCGCGGAGACCCGGCGCACCACCGTGCGCCGGCCCAGGCCCAGCCGGCGGGCGATGGCGTCGTCGGTGGCGCCGCTGGCCATCAGGGTGAGGATGCGGCGGTCCCGGTCGTCGATCTGCAGGCCGACGCCGTCCACCGTGGCCGGGACGGCCAGGCGCCACAGCGTCTCGAACACCGCGGCCAGCGCCCGCAGCAGGGCGGAGGGGCGGATCAGCAGGGACACCACGCCCGGGCGCCCGTCGGCGGGCAGCGTGACGATCGCGAGGTCGTCGTCGCCCAGGGCCAGTTTGAGCGGCGGATCGTCCAGCGTGCGGGCCTGCTCCCCCGCCTCGATCATGCGCGCCATGTTGGGGCCGGCGACCGGGTCGTCGAAGGCGCAGCCGTGGTAGATCGAGCGGTAGGCCACGCCTGCGGCCATCCGCTGGCGCTGCAGCACCTCCTGGTCGAGGTAGAAGGCCGTACTGCCGGAGTACGGCGGCACGTCGATCACCCGTATCTGGTGGCGGGCGGCCAGTTGCAGCCGCCGGCTGGCCGCCAGCACCTGGGCGCGGTCCTCGACCACCTCCAGGGCGCCGTAGGTGCCGGCGTCGCGCCGGGCGAAGCGGTAGAGGCGTTCCAGTTCGGCGCCGGCCCGGCGGGCGGTGGCCTGGCGCAGGGCGTCGCTCTGCAGCACCGCCTCGACGATCCGGCCGGGCGGCAGCGCCTCCCAGCCGTGGTCGTGGTCCCTGCCGACGTCACGCCCCCGGCCGGAGTCGTGGCCATCGGCGGTGGCGGAGTGGCCACCGGCGGCGGAGTGGTCGGCGGCGGAGCGGTCGAAGGCCACCACGACGCCCTCCTCGGCGAGCCCCCTGAGCACGGCCAGGACGGCGCCCTCCTCCAGGCCCGCCCTGGCCGCCAGTTCCGCGGCCCGCGCCTGCGGATGGCCGACCAGGCAGCGGTAGACCCGGCCGCGTTCGGATTCGGGATCGAGCACGTCGTGCACGAGACCCCCCGTGTTTCGTCGTGTGCGGAGCGTACGGACCGCCGGAGGCTACCCGCGCCGGTGGCGCACATGCGCCAGTGGCCCAACTGGGCCGCCGGGCGCTCTGGCGTCCGGCGAGACGATCTCGCCAGAGTTGTCGGTGTCCAGACATGTGCGGGAGCGGCAGCGGCGACGGCAGCGGCGGCACTCGCGGCGCAGCACCCCCCAGCCAAGGACGGCCCATGACCCCTGCCCGGCCCCCGTTCCCCCTGCCCGGACGCACCCGGCCGAAGTCCACCGCCTCCAGCACCTCGGCCGGAGGCGGCCCGCACCGGCGCGCCCGTGCGGCGCTCACCGCCCTGGCCGCCTGCCTGCTCCTGCTGCTGCCGGCCGCACCCGCCGCCCTCGCCGCGCCCGACGCCCCGCCGCCGCTGCACGACGGCTTCGGGCTCACCCAGGTCGGCACCGCCACCGGCAGCGCCACCAACTTCGTGATCACCGTGACCACCCCCCAGGTCGCCGGGCAGCACACCGTCCGGATCCTGCTGCCCGCCGGCTACGCGGCCGAGCCGACCAGGCGCTACCCCGTCCTGTACTTCCTGCACGGCGCCTCGGACAACCCGAGCGACCCGGCCCTGGCCTACCCGGCCCTCACCGCGGCCAGGTCGATGATCACCGTCATCCCGGACGGCGGGCTGCGCGGCTGGTACACCGACTGGCTCGACCAGAACACCGCCGCCGGGGCGCAGAACTGGGAGACCTTCCACCTGAACCAGGTCGTCCCGTTCGTCGACGCCAACCTGCGCACCCTCACCGGGCGCGGCAGCCGGGCCGTCGGCGGCCTGTCGATGGGCGGCTTCGGCGCCCTGCACTACGCCCAGGACCGCCCCGACCTGTTCGGCCAGGTCCTCACCATGTCCGGCGCCAACGACCTGTCCGTCGACGAGATGATCATCCGCGGCGCCGTGGTCGCCACCCTCACCAACGCCGGCACCGTGCTGTGCGGCCCCAGCGACGGCCGGCCCTGCGGCCTCGACTTCGGCCCCACCGTGTCCAGCGACGCCGTCTTCGGCTCCCCCTACCCGGTGTTCAACGCCGACTGGCGCTGGAACGCCGCCGACCCGGTCTCCCGGCTGGGCCTGCTCGCCGACACCGGCATCGCCGTCTACACCGGCAACGGCAACGGCAACGCCGGCGACATGGAGTTCTGGGCCGAGGGCACCGCCAAGCGCCTCAAGGACCGCCTGGACGCCCTGCGGCTGCCCCACCACTACGTCGACTACGGCAACGGCGCCGCCTGGGGCCCCGCCTGCAACGGCGGCCACAGCCCCGGCTGCTGGGCGCAGGACCTCGTGGACTACGTCCCGCGCCTGGAGGCGGCCTTCGCCGCAGCCGCCTGACCTGCAGGCCTCCCGGCCCGCAGGCCCGACCTGCCGCCCCTCTCCCCGGCCTCCGGCGACACCCCGGTCACACCCCGGGCCGCACCCCGTGCGGATCCCGCAGGCCCCCGACACGACCCACCCCGACGAAAGGACCCCGCCCCCGTGCCCTCCACCGCGACCCCGAGCCGCCCGGCCGCCCGGCTGCGCCTGCTCGCCGCCCTCCTGGTGGCCTGCTGCGCCGCCCTGGGCCTGACGGCCGCCCCGTTCGCGACCGCCCGGGCCGCCGCCGCCCCGGCCGCGGCCTGCAGCTCACCCCAGCAGTGCCTGACCATCAAGTCCCTGAGCAACGGGCGCCAGCTCGACGTCCAGAACGGCAACACCGGCGACGGCGCCTACGTCGTCACCAACTCCGCGCCCGGCTACCACCAGTCCTGGCGGCTGAGCGTCGACCCGTCCGACTACTCCTTCACCATCGTCAACAACGACACCGGCAAGTGCATCGACCTGGCCTTCTTCACCCCCGCCCTGCGCCAGCAGACCTGCGCCGGACAGGCCAGCCAGCGCTGGTTCCTGCAGCCCGTCGCCGGCTCCGCCGACGCGTTCATGATCCGCCACCAGGGCGACAACACCTGCCTGGACCTGCTGCTCGGCGCCCAGTACGACGACGCCTGGACCGACCAGTACACCTGCAACGGCACCGTCAACCAGCAGTGGTCCACCGGCTTCCCCGCGGCCGCCCGCAGCCTCGCCCTGGACCACGCCGCCAAGCAGTGCCAGAAGGACCCGGGCTCCTGCTCCTGGGCCCTGAAGAGCGAGGCCCCCGCCGCGCCGCTGCCCAGGATCTGCGTCTCCTCCGTCTGGTTCAACAACACCAGCAGCGCCGCCCAGCAGAACTTCGCCGTCACCAGCATGAGCGGCTGGTCCAGCAGCATCGGCGGCCAGATCGGGTCGGAGATCGGCGGCACGGCCGGGGAGGTGTTCAAGGCGGCGGTCACCACCAGCGTCAACTACACCAACGTGTGGCAGGGCTCGACCACCGTCAACAACAGCGTCACCGTCAACGTCCCGCCGCAGCAGTACGGTTGGGTCACCCTGGCCGAACTCGCCCGCAAGGTCACCGGCACCTGGACCTTCGACGCCCGCGGCATCCCGTGGACCGCCGAGGACACCATCACCATCCCGCTCACCTCCGACCCCAGCGGCGGCGCCACCCTCTACATCGCCAACACCAGCCCCACCTTCACCACCTGCGCCTGACGCCCCCCGCTCCACCCGCTCCACCCTGTTCCGCCCCGCCCCACCCCAGCCGCCGCCCGGCCCCGCCGGGCGGCGGCTGACAATTGTCACCGTCCGGCGGTGCACCTGCACACTGCCGGGCGGAGCCCGGGCCCGGCCACGATGGGGGCATGACCTCCACCGACCCGAGCCACCCCGACACCGTCCGGGCACTGCGCGACGTCAGGCGACTCGTACTCGCCTACCTGGGCCTCAGCGTGGCCACCCTGGTGGCCGCCCTCGCCCTCCGTGACCACCACGACGCGGTGAACTCCGCGGTGTGGATCCGCGGCACCGCGGCCGCCGCCAGCGCCGCGTTCGCCCTCGCGCTCACCGGGCGGGCCGCCCGCGGATCGCACCGCGCCTACCGCCGGCTGCGGATCGTCTCGGCCGTCCTGGTCGCCGCGGTCGTCGCCATCATCGCCGCACCCGGGACCTTCCCCGTCTGGATGAAGGTCGAGCAGGGGCTCTGCGGACTGGCGCTGCTGGGTGTCGCCGTCCTCGTCAACGGGCGCCGGCTGCGTACCCTGTTCCGCACGGTCTGACGCGACGTGAGGCGGGTTCGGGTGGACGGGTCCGGACGGACGACCCGGAGGGGGCGGCAGGACGGGCAACAGCCGCCGCCGTCCCCGCAACGCTGGGCGCAGGGCTGGCGGCGCACGCTGCTGGGCACCGGGATGCTGGTCTACCCCGCCCTGACCGCCATGGCCGTCGGCTCCACCGTGTCCGGCGCCGCCGCGGCCGCCGGGTACGCCGTGGTCACCGCGTTCGGCCTGTGCTACCTGGCCACCGCCCGGGCGATGGTGCGCGGCCACCGGCGCCGGGCGGCCCGGCTGCTGGCCGTGCAGGGCGCACTGTTCCTGGCCGCGCTGCCGTTCGCCCACGAGGACGCGTTCTTCCTCGCCACCGTCGGGGTCTCCTTCGCCGTGGTGCTGTGGCCCCGCCGCGCCGCCCCGGTGGTGACCGCCGGCACGCTGGCCGCCCTGCTGGTGCCGTGGGCGGTGACCCCCTGGCACACCGGCCCCGGCGGGTTCCAGGCCCTGGCACTGCTGTTCAACGCGCTGACGGTGGGGGCCTTCGCCGAGATCGCCAGCACCAACCGGGCCCTGGTCGCGGCCCGGGCCGAGGTCGCCCGCCTCGCCTCGGAGGCCGAACGCGACCGGATCGCCCGCGACCTGCACGACCTGCTCGGGCACTCGCTCACCGCGATCACCGTCAAGTCCCGCCTGGCGCAGCGCCTGGCCGACCGGGACGCCGACCGGGCGCAGGCGGAGATGGCCGCCGTGGAGGAGCTGTCCCGGCAGGCGCTGACGGACGTGCGGGCGGCCGTCTCCGGCTTCCGCGAGGTGACACTGGCCGGCGAACTGGCGCGCGGACGCGAGCTGTTGCGGGCCGCCGGGGTGGTGGCCGACCTGCCGTCGGCGGCCGAGGCGGTGGCCCCCGCGGAGCGGGAGCTGTTCGGCTGGGTGGTGCGGGAGGGGCTGACCAACGTGGTCCGGCACGCCCGGGCCGGGCGCTGCACGGTGCTGCTCACCGCCTCCTCGGTGGAGATCCGCGACGACGGCAGCGGCTACCGCGGCCACGGCGGGTCCGGTGGCCACGGCGGGTCCGGTGGTTCCGGTGTCGACAGCGGCGGCGGGCGGGGGCTGGCCGGGCTGCGCGAACGGGTCGCGGCGGCCGGCGGTACCGTCGAGGCCGGGCCGCTGGGCCCGCGCGGGTGGCGGCTGCTGGTCACCGTCCCGCCGGGTGCCCACCGGGGGCGCCCGCCGGCCGGGGAAGGGACGACATGACGATCCGTCTGCTGCTCGCCGAGGACCAGGAGCTGGTGCGCACCGCGCTGTGCGCGCTGCTCGACCTGGAGGACGGCTTCGAGGTGGTCGCCGCCGTCGGCCGCGGCGACCAGGTGGTGGGCGCGGCCCGCGAGCACCGCCCCGACGTGGCGCTGCTGGACATCGAGATGCCCGGGCTGGACGGCCTGGCGGCGGCCGCGGTGCTGGCCGAGCAGGTGCCCGGCTGCCGGGTGGTCGTCCTCACCACCTTCGGGCGCGCCAGCTACCTGCGCCGGGCCATGGAGGCCGGGGCGCTGGGCTTCGTGGTCAAGGACGCCCCGGCCGAGGTGCTGGCCGACGCGATCCGCCGGGTCGCGGCGGGCGAGCGGGTGGTGGACCCGGAGCTGGCCGCCGCGACCCTCGCGGCCGGCGCCTCCCCGCTCACCGCCCGCGAGCGCGACGTGCTCAACGCCTCCCGCGCCGGCGCCGGGGTCGCCGAGATCGCCGCCCGCCTCCACCTGTCGGAGGGGACGGTGCGCAACTACTTCTCCTCGGCCATCGCCAAGACCGCCTCCCGCAACCGCACCGAGGCCCTGCGGATCGCCGACGAACGCGGCTGGCTCTGACCCCACCCCGGTCCCGGGGGCTGCCGTGGCGGGCCCGGGGCGGGGGTCAGAGGCGCTCGATGGTGACCTTGGTGATGACGACGTCCTCGACGGGGCGCTCGTCGGCGGTGGGGGTGGCGGCGATGGCGTCGACGACGGCCTTGGAGGCGGCGTCGGCGACCTGGCCGAAGATGGTGTGGCGGCGGTTGAGGTGGGCGGGGGTGCCCACGGTGATGAAGAACTGGGAGCCGTTGGTGCCCGGGCCGGCGTTGGCCATCGCGAGCAGGTAGGGCTTGGTGAAGTGCAGTTCGGGGTGGAACTCGTCGGCGAAGGCGTAGCCGGGGCCCCCGGTGCCGGTGCCGGTGGGGTCGCCGCCCTGGATCATGAACCCGGCGATCACGCGGTGGAAGGACGTGCCGTCGTAGTAGGGGCCGCTGCCCGGCTCGCCGGTGCGCGGGTCGGTGTACTCGCGGGTGCCCTCGGCGAGTTCGACGAAGTTGCGGACCGTCTTGGGCGCGTGGAACTGCAGCAGCTCCAGCCGGATCGGGCCCAGCGTGGTGTCCAGGGTCGCGAACAGGCCCTTGGCCATGGCGGACTCCTTCGGTTCGGGTGATCGGTGTCGTCGGCATCCTGGCACACGCCGCGCCCCCGGCCGCACGGGCGGCCGGGGGCGTCGGGCGACGTCAGCCGACGTCAGGGCGTCGCAGGAGCGCCGGGGTGTCAGTCCTCGGCGGGGCGGCGGCGGGAGACGGCGACGAGCGCCGCGCCCACGGCGCCGAGCGCGGCGGCGCCGCCGGCCTCCCAGCCGAGGCCCTCGGTGCCGGTGGCGGCCAGCTGGCCGGGGCGGACCTCGGCCGCGGCGGCCGTCGTGCCGGCCGTGGTCGTGCCGGTGGCGCCGGTGGCGCCTGCCGCGGTGTCCGCCGTGGTGCCGGTCGTGGTGGTGAGCGCGGCGGGCCGGGCGGCGGGGGCCGCGGGCTGCTGCTCGGCGGACCGGGTCGGCTGCGGGGCGGGGGTGTTCGCGGCGGCCTCGTCGGCGGCGCGGGCGGTGGCCCAGCCGGCCTTGAGGAACGCGGTGACGGCCGCGTCGTCGCCGTCCAGGGCCGCGAGGGCGGCCTTGCGCACGGCCGGTCCGCCGGTCTCGGCGAGCTGGGAGACCTTGATCCGGTGGTCGGTGGCGCGCAGCGCGGGAAGCTCGGTGGTCAGGAAGCGGGTGACGTCGGCGGGGGTGCCCTGGAGGGCCTTCACCGCGGCCTCGCGCACGTGCGGGCCGTTGTCCGGGTCGGACAGGGTGAGGACGGCCAGGACGCGCTCGTCCGAGGCGCGGGCGGTGAACTGGCCCACCTTGAGGAACTGCAGGACGTCGGCGTCGGTGCCGTCCAGCGCGTGGCTCGCCGCCTTGCGCACGGCGGGGCCGCCGACGTCCATGATCTGCGCGAGCTTGACCCGGTTGTCGTCGCTGCGCTGGCGGGCCAGCCCGGTCGTCAGGAACTTCCGCAGGTCCGCGGCGGTGCCGGCGAGGGCCTTCTGCGCGGCCTCGCGCACACCCGGGCCGCTCTCCGGGTCGGCGAGCAGGCGCTGCACCTCGGCCCGGTCCTGGTCCTCGGCGCGGGCGGTGAACTGGCCCACCGTGAGGAACTGCAGGACGTCGGCGTCGGTGCCGTCCAGCGCGTGGCCGGCCGCCTCGCGCACGGCGGGGCCGCCGGCGACCATGATCTTCGAGAGCTTGACCCGGTTGTCGTCGCCCCGCTGGCGCGCCAGCTCGACGGTCAGGAACTGTCGCAGGTCCGCGGCGGTGCCGGCGAGGGCCTTCTGCGCGGCCTCGCGCACACCCGGGCCGCTCTCCGGGTCGGCGAGCAGGCGCTGCACCTCGGCCCGGTCGTGCTCCTCCTGACCGCCCGTCTGGTCCGCGGCGCCCTCGGAGCCGGTGTCGGGGCCGGAGACGCCGGCCGGCTGCGGGTTGTCGGCGGCCGAGGCCATCGACGGGAACAGGACGGTCGGGGCCAGGACGGCGGCCGCGACGACGGCGGACACCCGGGGCAGCTTCATTCAGCAGACCTGCTTCGTACGGAGAACTCGTGAACATCGACAGCATAGATCGTCTTTTATGTTCTCCATACCAGGTTTTTCCTGGTCAGGACGCCTGCCCCCGCAGCCCGTCGGCGGCCACCCCGCGCACCGCCGATCCCGATCGACCGTCGGGGGTGGTCCTGCCATCCTGAGCGGGTGCCGAAGAAGCGAGAACGTGCCGGAGCCTTTGCCGACGTCGTGGCCGCCATGGGCCCGGCGCCCGAGGCGGAGTCCGTCGGCTCCTACGTCCCTTCGCCGTTGATGGCCCGCGGCTTCACCGACGCCGACGGCCGCCACTGGCGGCTCGCCCGCGGGCCGCTGGATCCCCGGCGGGCCAAGCGGCTGGCCGTGAGCGCCGACATGATGTCCATGGGCGACCACTACGACGACCGGGTCGGGTGGTGGCTGCCCCGCTTCCTGACGGAGGCCGAGCGCCCCGGCGCCTGGCTCGAAGCGCGGGCCCGGTTCGACGCGACGGATCCGCCCGTCCACGCGGCGTACGAGTTCACCACCGACGACGGTCTCGTCCTCCTCTACATCGCCACGGACTGCTGACCACGCCACCGCCGCCGGTGCGGGAAACGCCACCGCCCGCCGGCACCCGCGCCGCCGGCCGTCAGCGGCCGTCCGCCCGGCCCGCGGCCGAGGACAGGAAGCCGGCCACGGCCGCCGTGAACGCCTGCGGGTCGTCCAGCCACGGGTAGTGGCCCGCGCCCGGCTGGACGGTGAGGACGGCGTCGGGGAAGAGCGCGGCCGCCCCGGCGGCGGAGACGGCGGTGGGCCACAGGTCCAGCTCGCCGGCGAGCAGCAGCACCGGGCAGGGCAGGGCGGCCAGGCGTCGGCGCAGGTCCGCCGTGTCGGGGGTGTAGTCGGCGTAGTAGTGCTCGCTGACGGTCAGCGAGCGCTGGCGGGGGTCGGCGGCGGCGTGAGCGCGGGCGGTGCCGTCCCAGCGGCCGTACATGAGGGGTTCGAAGGCGGGGCGGTGCGGGGCGGCCTCGGCGAAGCTGCGGGCGGCCTTGACCCGGCGGTAGGCGGCGACGGCCCCGGCGTGCCAGGGCTCGCCGGCGCGGGCGGCGATCACCTCCTCGGCGCCGGTGTCGGAGGGCAGGCCGACGGCGGCGAACGAGGGCGTGACCAGGGTCAGGCTGCTCAGCCGGTCGGGGTGCGCGGCGGCGTGCAGCAGGGCCAGGCTGCCGCCGGCGGAGTGGCCGAGCAGGTCGACTCGGTCCAGGCCGAGGTGGCGGCGCAGCGCCTCGACGTCGGCGACCAGGCGGTCGACCCGGTAGCCGGCCGGGTCGGCGGAGGCGCCGGTGCCGCGGGTGTCGGGCAGCACCAGGGTGCGGTGGGCGGCGAGGCCTCCGAGGTCGCCGAGGTACTCGGCGGCGCGGCCGGGGCCGCCGGGCAGGCAGAGCAGCGGCGGGCCGTCGCCCACGGTGCGGTAGGCGAGCTCGGTCCCGTCGTGGGAGGTGAAGGTCTGCGTGGTCTGCGTGGTCTGCGTGGTCTGCGTGCGCCGGGGGCGGGTGGTGGTCATGGCGGACAGCCTGCGGGGTGGTGGCGGGGCGCGGCTATCGTTCAGCCAGGGCTAAACGATCGAGGGGTGGTGCCGGCGTGGCGGTGGAGATCCGGCTGTCGGCGGCGGAGGTGGCCCGGGTGCGGTTCGCGGTGTCGCCGCTGGCTGAGACGGTGCTCGGGGTGCGGGCGGCACTCGGGGCCGGCGGGCACGACGTGCACCGGCCGTGGGTGCGCGAGGCGCGGGAGGTGCTGGCCGGGGAGCCGGAACTGGGGCTGCTGCGGGCCCTGTTGGAGGGGTGCCTGCCGTCCTTCCTGTTCCCGGCGCCGGGCGAGCGGCTGCCCGCGTTCGAGGCCGAGCTGGCCGCCGTGCGCACGGCGGAGGCGGCGTACGTGGCGGCGGAGTGCACCGCCGCGCTGGGCCCCCGGGCCCGCGGGCTGCCCGCGCCCGCGGCCCTGACGGAGCGGGTCGCCGACGCGCTGGCGCGCTGTCACGAGCGGTTGGTGGCCCCGCACTGGGGGCGGATGCGGGCGGTGCTGGAGGCGGACCTCGGCCGGCGGGCGGTGGCGCTGGTGGACGGCGGGGTGGAGGGGCTGTTCGCCCAGCTGCACGGTGACGTGGTGTGGCGGGAGGGCGAGCCGCTGAGCACGCCCGCACTGGCCGACCGCCTGGGCGTCACCCCGGGAGCCGTCTCACAGCATCTGGGGGCCCTGCGCGGCGCCGGCCTGGTGGCCACCCGCCGCTGCGGCCGCACCGCCCTGCACCTGCGCACCCGCACGGGCACCCTGCTCACCGCCGGCGCGGACGGGGTGGACGGGGTGGACGGCGGCGCGGACGGGGTGGACGGCAGCGTGGATTAGGGCCCCTGTCCCCGGGGAGGGGGGCGTCGGCGGTCAGGCGCGCAGCAGGTCGACCACGCCGGTGAGGTCCTCGGCGCCGTTGCGGTCGTCGGCGGCCAGGCGGCGCTTCATCAGGTCGAAGTAGGGCGTCAGCAGTTCCGTGCTCACGCCCTGTTCCTGCGCGGTGTGCAGGAAGGTGGGCACGCCCGCGACCTGCATCGCCAGGTTGGAGACGACGCCCTTGGTGTAGTCGCCGGCCGTCAGTTGCCGCGCCGTGGCCGTGACCGAGCCGGTCATCGCGGTGAGCCAGGAGGAGAGCAGCGGCGCGAGCTCCAGCGGGTCCACGGACTCGCCCCGCACCAGCGCGAAGGCGTGCGCGACACCGGCGAACATGCCGTACATCGCGCTGAGCAGTGCCACGTCGTGCAGTGCGGCGAAGCCGGCGTCCTCGCCGACGTACCGGGTGCCGGCCGGGGCGGCGAGGGCCGCCCGGTGCTCCTCGAAGAGTGCGCGCGAACCGCTGTAGAAGACGTACGGGCCGGCCGCCGGGACGCCGATCATCGGCGGGACGGCCATGATGCCGCCGTCGAGGTAGCGGGCGCCGCGCGCGGTCACCGCGGCGGCGCGGGCCCGGGCCGTGCCCGGGGTGCCGGTGACCAGGTTGACGACGTCCCCGCCGGTCAGGTCGGCCCCGGCCAGGGCCTCCTCGACCGAGGCGTCGTCCAGGAGGCAGACCACCACCAGCCGGTTGGCGGCGACCGCGGCGGCCGCGGTCGCGGCGACGGTGGCGCCCTTCGCGGCGAGCGGTTCGGTGCGGGCGGCGGTCCGGTTCCAGACGGTGAGCGGGTGCCCGGCGGCCAGCCAGGCCTCGGCCAGCGCGGTGCCCATCGCACCGAGGCCGAGCAGCGTGAGGGGGGTGGGGGAGGCGGGGCGGTCGCGGTCGCCGGCGTGGTCCGACGGGGTGTCAGTCATGGTGTGCGTCATGCCGTTCAGGCTCGCCGCGGCTCCCCCGGATGATCAAGTACGCACTTCGGAGTGGGTGGTTACCCTGAGGTGAGCGAGCAGGTCGGGCGATGGACGGGGTGGGCGGGGATGACGGCGGGGACGACGACCGGGGCGAGGCCCGGCGCGCACGTGTGCGGGATCGATGCCGCGATGGAGGTGATCGGCGGCAAGTGGAAGGTGCTGATCCTCTGGGCGCTCGCCGAACGGCCGTGCCTGCGCTTCGGCGAGCTGCGCCGCAACGTCCCGGGCATCACCGAGAAGGTGCTCGCCGCCCACCTGCGCGAGCTGGAGGCGGACGGCATCGTGCACCGCGAGTCGTACGACGAGGTGCCGCCGCGGGTCGAGTACGCGCTCACGCCGGCCGGGCTGCGGCTCAACGAGGCGCTGGCCCCGCTGGGCGCCTGGGGCCGGCGGCACGTGCTGGGCGACGGCGGCTAGCCGCCGTCCGGCGGGCTCTGCCGGGTGCACGCCCGGACGGGCGCGGCGCCGGGGTGCCCGGCACCGCGCGTCGGTCCGTCGGGCGGGGGTCAGGCCCCGGTGGGCTCCGTGGCCGTCCGCCGGGCGCGGTCCTGCCGGTAGGCCTGGGCCCGGGCGAGGTAGTCGCGGTGCTCCTGCTCGTGGTCCGGCGGCAGGTGCGGGGTGTCGGTGGTGGCGAAGAAGTCCCGCAGGGCCTGGTTCGAGCTCACGGCCAGGTCCGCGGTGCGGGCGAACATGTCCGCCTCGTAGCGGGCGAGTTCCGCGTCGAGGCCGGTCGCCGCGTCGAGGCCGGCGGCCGGGTCGGGGCCGGCGGCCGGGTCGGGGCCGGTCAGTGCGCGGCTGACGGCGTGGGCGAGTTCGGCGCCGTCCAGCATCGCCAGGTTGGCCCCGTGGCCGCCGAACGGCGCCATCAGGTGGGCGGCGTCGCCGATCAGGGTGACGCCGGGGACGTGTTCCCAGGTGAGCGGGGCGGGCAGGGCCTGGAAGGAGCGCGGCACGTAGTCGCCGTCGTTGCGGACGATCAGCGTGCGCAGGGCCTCTGACCAGTGGCCGAACTCCCGCGTCAGGTGGGAGCGGATGCTCTCCCGGTCGGCGAGGTCGACGCCGGCGCCGACGTGCCAGTCCGGTGCGGCGCGGAAGGCGAGGTAGCCGCGGACCACGCCGTCGCCGTTGCGCTGCAGGATCACCGCGCGGCCGTCGCCGTCGTTGGCGAACAGGTGGCCGTCGCCGACGAGTGCGGCGATCCCGGGGTGGCGGGAGTCGACCTCGTCGTAGCGGGCGTCCAGGAAGCAGACGCCCAGGTGCTGCGGCACGGCATCGCTGACCAGGGGGCGCACCTTCGACCAGGCCCCGTCGGCGCCGATCAGCAGGTCGGCCTGCGCGCTGGTGCCGTCGGCGAAGTCCAGGCGGTGCCGGCCGTGGCCGAGCGGGGTCACCCGCTGCAGGCGGTGGCCCCAGTGGACGGTGCCGGGTCGCAGGTGGTCGGCGAGCAGGCGGCGCAGCCGGCCGCGGTCGATCTCGGGTGCGGCCTCGTCGCCGGGGGCCGGGGTGAACTCGGCGAGGACGGTGCCGTGGTGGTCGCGGCGGGTCTTGGCCTGGCCCTCGGGGCGGGCCTGCGCGGTGAAGGCGTCGAGCAGGCCGGCGTCCTCGAGGGCGATCTGTCCGGAGTCGGCGTGCAGGTCGAGCGTGCCGCCGGCGTCGCGGGAGTCCACGGCGTCGTCGGCGTCGTGGACGGTGACGTCGATGCCGTGGCCCTGCAGGACGCGGGCGCAGGTCAGGCCGGCGGGCCCGCCGCCGACGATGTGGATCCGGGGTGTGCTGTTCGTCATCGGGGCCTTCCCTCGGGTGGCGCGGAGCGCGAACGGGTCGCGAACGGGTCGCGAACGGGTGCGGCGGCACCCTTGTGGGTGCAACCGCTAAAAAGCGTAACAGCTAAACTTTCTTACCCGATCCATGAACGCGGTAGGGTGAGCGGGTGACCGAGATGGGGCGCCGAGAGCGCAAGAAGGCAGCCACCCGCCAGGCCCTCGCCGACGCGGCGCTGCGGCTGTTCACCGAGCGGGGCTACGAGGAGGTCGGGGTGCGCGAGATCGCCGACGCCGCCGACGTCTCGGTGACGACGCTCTTCAAGCACTTCCCCGACGGCAAGGAGGCGTTGGTCTTCGACCAGGACGAGGACCGCGAGGCGGCCCTGGTCGCGGCGGTCCGCGAGCGCCCCGCCGGGCAGTCCGTGCCGCGGGCCCTGCACCGGCTGCTGCTGGGCGCGCACTCCCGCCGGGTCCACACCGACCCGCGGTTCGACGACTTCCTGCGCCTGATCGACACCACCCCGGCGCTGCGCGAGTACGCCCGCCGGATGTGGCTGCGGCACGAGCAGGCCCTGGCCGCCGCGATCGCCGAGGACGCCGGACTGGCCGCCGACGACCCGGGCTGCCGGGCCCTGGCCCACTTCGCCCTGGAGGCGCCCGCCCTCGTCCGCGGGTCCCACGACCCCGACACCGCCCTCGACCGGGTCTTCGACCTGCTCGACCACGGCTGGACGGGCACCGGCGCCTGCTGACCCGGTCCGCCCTGCGTCGACCCCACCTGCCCGGGGCACCTGACGGGGCGCCACGGGCCAGACCCTAGGGTGGGGCGGGTGAGCGTTCATGTGGTTGTCGGATACGGGCCCGCCGGGGCCGCCACCGCCCGTCTGCTGGCCGAGCAGGGGAACACCGTGCGGGTGGTGACCCGCAGCGGGGGCCGGGGCACGGCGTCGGTGCCCGGGGTGGAGCACGTCGCGCTGGACGCCGCCGAGCCCGCGGCGCTGGCCCGGGCCGCGGGCGGGGCGGTGGCGATCCACGGGTGCGCGGCGCCGCCGCTGGCGCAGTGGGCCGAGCGGTGGCCGGCGCTGGTGGACTCGCTGTGCGCGGCCGCCGAGTCCTCCGGGGCGGTGCTCGTCCTGCTCGGCAACCTGTACGGCTACGGGCCGGCGGCGGGCCCGATGACCGAGGACCTGCCCCTGGCGGCGACCGGCCCCAAGGGGCGGGCGCGGGCGGCGGGATGGGAACGGGCGCGGGCACTGCACGAGGCCGGGCGGATCCGGGCGGTGGAGGTGCGGGCCTCGGACTTCTTCGGCCCCGGCGTCACCGACGGCGGCCACCTGGCCTCCCGGGTGGTGCCCGGCCTGCTCAAGGGCCGCTCGATCGCCGTCCTCGGCGACCCGGACGCCCCGCACAGCTGGACCTACCTGCCGGACGTGGCACGGGCGATGGCCGAGATCGCCGGCGAGGAACGGGCCTGGGGGCGGGCCTGGCACGTGCCGACGGCCCCCGCCCTGCCGGTGCGCACGATGGTGGAGCGCCTCGCCGCGCAGGCCGGCACCGGCCCGGTCGCGGTGCGCCGCTTCTCCCCCGCGCTGCTGGGCGTGGCGGGCCTGTTCTCCCCGCTGCTGCGTGAACTGCGCGAGGTCCGCTACCAGTTCGACCGCCCGTTCGTCCTGGACACCTCCGCCTACGAGGCAGCCTTCACCGTGCGCGCCACTCCGCTGGAGGAGCAGGTCGCGGCCACGGTGCACTGGTGGCGCGAGCGGACCGCGGGGCGCTGAGCAAGCGGCGGGGCGGCGGCGCGCCCGGGGCCGGGCGGCGGGGACCGGCGGCTCAGTGCTTGAGCGCGTCGGCACCGCGGTAGCCGTCGGGCACGCCGTGGGCGAGGACGACGTCGGCGACCATGTGCCGGGTGCGCAGCGGCAGGATCTCCCGGTAGGCGGGCGAGTCGTACCAGGCGCGCAGGCGGTCGTGGTCGGGGAACTCGATGAGGATGAGGTGGCGCCCCCAGCTGCCCTCGACGGCCTCGAAGCGGTCGCCGTGGATGAGGAAGCGGCCGCCGAAGGGGTCCAGGGTGGCGTCGATGCGCTGCAGGTACTCGACGATGTCGGGGCCGAACTCGACCGAGTGGACCTGGGCGATCGCGTAGGCGGTCATCGTTGTTCTCCCTGGTGGGGTGCGGTGGTTGACGTCCCCGACGGTAGTGGTCACCGCGGCGGGGGCGAATCCGTCGCGTATCGGCAGGGGGGTGCGTGGCCGCGGTTCCGGTCCGCGCACCCCCGGTCCGGGCGCGTGGCGGCACCCCCGGTCCGCGGGTGTGCGGACCGGGGGCGCCGCGGGCGCCGTCGGGCGGGTTCAGCCGCGGAAGGCGTCGGTGCCGGCGGGGGTGCCGAGGCCGGTGGGCCCGTCGTAGCCCTTGCCGGCGGTGCAGAAGTAGGCGGGGCTGCAGGTGCCGTTGTTGCCGGTGGTGACGTCGTTGAGGGCGCCGGGGTGGGCGTAGGGGAAGGAGGCGGGGTTGGAGCCGGTGCTGGGGGTGCCGGCGTCGGCGTAGACGCCGGCGATGATCGGGGTGGCGGCGCTGGTGCCGCCGTAGGTGTTCCAGCCGCTCTTCTGGTAGCTGTCGTAGACGGCCGCGCCGTGGCCGGGGTCGGCGGAGGCGGAGACGTCGGTGGCCATCCGCCGGGTGCAGCCGGTGTCCTTCTGCCAGGCCGGTTTGGGCTCGTAGCCGGAGCAGCCGGAGCCGGTGCCCTCGCCGGCCTTGGTGTTCCAGACGCTCTCGTTCCAGCCGCGGGCGTTGTCCGCCCTCACCAGGGAGGTACCGCCGACGGAGGTGGCGTAGGGGGAGCTGGAGGGGTAGCCGACGCCCCAGGAGTAGTCCCAGTCGCCGCTGCCGGCGACCATGGCGACGCCGGGGTGGTCGTAGTAGTTCTTGTCGTACGTGGAGTCGTCGGCGGACTCCTTGAAGATGTAGCTGTTGGAGACGAACCTCGCGCCGAGCCTGACGGCCTGGTTGACGGCCGCACCGATGTCGGAGATCTTCGCGCTGGCGGCCTCGACGAAGACGATCTTCGCGTTGGGGGCGACGGCGGACACCAGGTCGAGGTCCAGGGAGTCCTCGGCGCCCTGGTTGGCACTGGCCGGGGAGGGCAGCGGGCTCGCCTGGCCGTTCTGGGCGACCTTGCGGAAGCAGCCGTTGTCGGTGGTGCAGGCGGGCAGGCCGTACTGCTTGCGGTAGACGGCGAGGTCGCTCTCGGCCTTGGGGTCGTCGTAGGCGTCGATGACGGCGATGGTCTGGCCGGTGCCGCCGTCGGCGGGCAGGTGGTAGGCGGACCGGAGGTCGGCGGGGCCGTAGCCGGCGGGGGCGGCGGCCTGGGTGCCGAGGCGGGGGGCGGCCCCGGCGGGGGTGTCGACCTCCAGGACGTCGCAGCCGGCCGTGGTCTCGGTGGGGGCCGCGCACAGCTGGTGCCAGGGCCGCTGGTGGGCGGTGGCCGCGGCCCCGGCGTGGGCGGCCGGGGCGAGGGTGGCGGCGGCCAGGGCGGCGGCCAGCGTGAGGGTGACGGCGGACGGAACGGGTCGAGTAAGGATCTGACGTATCGTCATGAACGGCTCCTCGCAGGGGTGTCGGCGGTCGTCAGGAGTGCTTCCAGGTGTCGGTGAAGGAGTCGCCGCCGCTGGCGAGCGGGCCGGCGGTGGCCTCCGTGACGCCGTTGCGGGCCATCGTCACGGTGGTGGCGGAGGCGGCGGCGAGGGTGCGTCCGTCGATGGCGGCGCGGGTGAAGGTGACGCTGCCGAAGTCGGCGAGCGGGGTGCGGGAGCCGTTGCGGTTGGGGGCCTCGGCGATCACCTCGGCGCTGCCGTTGGTGGCTCCGCCGTAGCGGGCGAAGGACTTGGTCTCCGTCCAGCCGAGGGTCTCGTCGGTGAGTTTCGCGGTGTAGGTGTCGTGGCCGTGGTCGTAGACGACGGAGGCGGTCATGGTGTCGCCGGGGCGCACGGCGTCGCGGTAGGGGGACTCCGGGTCCGGGTAGTTCTCCCACCAGGCGAAGTAGCGGGGCGTGCCGTTGACGGTGGCGCACTCGGCCTGGGTGCCGGTCTGCTCGACGGTCCTGGTGCCCTGCCCGTCGAGGCCGACCCAGATCGAGACCGCGCCGGCCACGGAGCAGGTGATCCTCGGCTGGATCCAGGTGGCGGAGACGGACTGGTACGTCGAACCGGTGGCCGCGTAGCCGGACCAGTTCCCGGAGGTGAGGCCGGCGGCAGCGCGCGGGGCCGCCGTGGAGACCCCGGAGGAGGAGGCGAGGGCGGGGGTGGTGGCGGTCGGCAGCGCGCACAGCAGCAGGGCGGCACCACCGCCGGCGAAGGAGCGCAGGCGGGAGCGGGCGGCGGAGGGCGTGAACGGGTGTGGAGGCACGAAGGGCTCCTGACGGGGGGAGTGGGATGGTCCCGCCGGCCCGGCGCCCGGCCGGGCCGGACCGGCGGGGGTCCGGGGAAGGCAGCCGCCCGACGGGCCCCGAGGGGCGGGGGCGGTGCGGGACGAGAGTGTTCTCCGGTGCCGGTGAGGTGGTCAACTGCCCTCCCGCTCAGGCTTCTTGACAGTTGACGCCGGAGCGGGTCCGGACCCGCGAAGCTGCGGCGACGCACCGCCCCCGGCCGGGCCGGCGGGCAATTCTGTGGATTCGCCAGTCGACGCCCGCCGCGGCACGCCACCCGGCCGGACCCAGCTGAGGAATCCACAGTTTTGGCCGCCGGCCACCGCCCGCGAACCGGCCCCGCCCCGGGGTCACGGGCCCGGGACGTCCACACAGTTGGGCCGCCGTTGACAGCTCTCCACCCCGGCCCCCCGGCGATCTTGACGCACCGTCGGGGCCGCGGGACCGTCGACCACCATCAGCGGCTCACCACCCCCGCCCCGTCCGGCCGCCCACCCCCACCCCGCTCTCGACCCCATCCTGGAGACAGGCATGCCCTTCGCCACCGCCCGCTCCCGCACCGTCAGTTCCCGCACCGCCGGTTCACCCGGCGCCCGTTCCCGCACCGCGCTGGTCCTGGCCGCCGCCCTGGCCGGCGCGACCGGCGCCACCGCCCTGACCGCCGGCACCGCCGCCTCGGCCACCGCCCTCCCCTCCCCCGACCACGTCGTGGTGGTGATGCTGGAGAACCACGCCTACGGGCAGATCATCGGCAGCTCCAGCGCGCCCTTCCTGAACTCCCTGGCCACCGGCGGCGCCCTGCTCAAGGCCTCCTACGGCATCACCCACCCCAGCCAGCCGAACTACTTCGCGGTGTTCTCCGGCAGCACCCAGGGCATCACCGACGACTCCTGCTACTCCCCCGGCTTCAGCAAGGCCGCGAACCTGGCCGGCGAGCTGAGCGCGGCCGGCAAGAGCTGGGGCAGCTACAGCGAGTCGCTGCCCAGCCAGGGCTCCACCACCTGCAGCAGCGGCGACTACGCCCGCAAGCACGCCCCCTGGGTGGGCTTCGGCAACGTCCCCACCTCCACCGCGCACACCTTCGCGCAGTTCCCCACCGACTACGGCAAGCTGCCCACGGTCTCCTTCGTCATCCCGAACCTCTGCAGCGACATGCACAACTGCTCGGTGGGCACCGGCGACACCTGGTTGAAGGACAAGCTCGGCGGCTACGCCTCCTGGGCGAAGACCCACAACAGCCTGCTGGTCGTCACCTACGACGAGGACGACCGCAACAGCGGCAACCACATCCCCACCCTGATCTACGGACAGCCCGCCAAGGCGGGCGCCACCAGCAGCACCTCCTACAACCACTACGACCTGCTGCACACCCTGGAGGACCTGGCCGGCACCGGCGCGCACGCCGGCAAGTCCTCCTCCGCCCACGACATCACCGGCATCTGGAACTGACCGTGTACCTCGCGGACAGCCGCCACGCCCCGGCGTCCGACGACGCCGCCCCGGCCCCGCGGCCGGGGCGGCCCGCCCGGATCGCCGCCACCGTGCTGGCCCTCGGCACGGTCAGCCTCGTCACGGACGTCTCCTCCGAGATGGTCACCGCCGTCCTGCCGCTCTACCTGGTCACCGCCCTGCACGTGTCCCCGCTCGGGTTCGGCGTGCTGGACGGCGTCTACAACGGCGCGACCGTCGTCGTCCGCCTGCTCGGCGGGCTGCTCGCCGACCGCCCGCCGCACGGAGCGGGGCCGCACGGAGCAGGACCGGACGGAACGGGGGCCCAGGGATGGGGGCGGCACAAGGCCGTCGCGGCCGCCGGGTACGGCCTGTCGGCACTGTGCAAACCGGCGCTGCTGCTGGCCCGCACCACCCCCGTGCTCGGCCTGGTCCTGGCCGTCGACCGGGTCGGCAAGGGGCTGCGCACCGCACCGCGCGACGCGCTGATCTCGCTGGCCACCCCGCCCGAGCGACGCGCCCGCGCCTTCGGCGTGCACCGGGCGATGGACACCGCCGGCGCCCTGGCCGGGCCGCTGCTCGCCTTCCTCGTCCTGCGGGCCGCGCCCGGGGGCTACCACGCCGTGTTCACCGTCAGCGCCTGCGTGGCGGCCCTGGGCGTGCTCGTCCTCGTCCTGTTCGTGCCCCGCCACCCGGCCGGCACGGCGCCCCTCACCGCCGTGCTGCCCGCCGGCCGGCCCGTCGCCGGACTGCTGCGCCTGCCCGGCCTGCGCCGGGTCACCCTGTGCGCCGCGCTGCTCGGGCTCGCCACCCTCAGCGACTCCTTCGTCTACCTGCTGGCGCAGCGCCGCCTGGACCTGCCCACCGGCTGGTTCCCGCTGCTGCCGCTCGGCACGGCCGCGGTCTACCTGCTGCTGGCGGTGCCGCTGGGCGCGGCCGGCGACCGGTTCGGCCGGCGACGGGTCTTCGTGCTCGGGCACCTGGCACTGCTCGGCGGGTACGCCGTCCTGCTGCTGCGCCCGGCCGGCGGGGCGGCACCCGCCTGCGCGGTGCTCGCCCTGCACGGCCTGTTCTACGCGGCCACCGACGGGATGCTCGCGGCCGCGACGGCCTCGGCGGTGCCCGCGGCGCAGCGGGGGGCCGGTCTGGCGCTGGTCGGCACGGGCCAGGCGGCGGGGCGGTTCGGCTGCTCGCTGGCGGTGGGTGTGCTGTGGGCGCGCTGGGGCGACGGTGCGGCACTGGCGGTGGTGGCGGGTGCGCTGGTCGGGGCGGTGGTGCTCGCGGCGCGGGTGCTGGGTCCGGGCGGTGGCGCGGAGCCGGCGGGCGACGGTGCCCCGGCCGACGGGTGTGCCGGTGCTCCGGCCGACGGGCGGGGGCGGGTGTGAGCGCCGGGCGCAGGCTGCTGGTCCTGCTGGTCGCGGTGGCGTTGCTGGCGGGGGCCGGCACCCTGGCCGTGCTGCACGCCGCGGAGCGGGCCCGGGGCGGGCGGACGTCCGGGGTGCCGGCGGTGTCCGGGCCGGTGTCGCTCGGCGCCGGGGCGGGCGGTCCGCGTCTGGTGTTCCGCACCATGACCTGGGGTGCGCAGCGCGACCGGCTGGCCGCCGTCCCGCTGGCGCGCCCGGACGCCGTGCGCACCGTGGCCGACGGGCCGTCCTGTCTGCGCTTCCACGCGGCGGCCGGTACCGGGATCTGCCTGCAGGCGGTGCCGGGGCTGGTCCAGGACGGGTACCGCGCCGTCGTGCTGGACGCGGCGCTGCACGAGGTGCGGCACTACGACCTGGCCGGGATCCCGACCCGGGCCCGGGTCTCGCCCTCGGGGCGCCTGGTGGCCTGGACGGTGTTCCTGAGCGGCGACTCCTATGCGGGCACCTCCTTCTCCACCCGCACCTCGGTGCTGGACACCCGGACGTGGACGCTGCAGGAGAACCTGGAGGACGACGCGCTCACCGTCGACGGCGCGCCGTACCGTGCCCCCGACGTCAACGTGTGGGGCGTGACCTTCGCCGACGACGACCGGTTCTACGCCACCGTGGCCACCGGGGGCCGCACCTACCTCGCCGCGGGCGGGGTGGCCGGGCGCACCCTGACCACGCTGCACGGCGACGTGGAGTGCCCGTCGCTGTCCCCCGACGGGACGCGGGTCGCGTACAAGAAGCGGGTGCCGGGGCTGCCGGAGGACGCGCCCTGGCGGCTGTACGTGCTGGACCTGCGGACCATGGCGGAGAGCGCGACCGCGGAACAGCGCGACGTCGACGACCAGGCGCTGTGGCTGGACGACGGCACGCTGGCGTACGCGCTGCCCGGGGACGACGGCACCGACCTGTGGAGCGTGCCGGCCGACGGCTCCGGTGCGCCCGCGCTGCTGGTGCGGGCCGCGCTGGCGGCCGCCGTGGTGCGCTGACGCTTCGTCAGATCGCTTCCCCGGGTTGGTCGTTCCACTCCCAGGTCAGTCCGTAGATCCCGGGGCTGACGTCCGGGAAGGCGGCGCAGGCGTGACCGGCCGGCGAGACCGGGACCTCCTCGACGGCCTGCGGCGGCGCGTCGTGGTGCGGGCGCCAGGCCGCGGTGCAGCCCGCCGGGAGCGCGGCGGGGTCGAAGCAGGCCCGCAGCACCAGTCCGCGGCCGGGGAAGCGCACCATCCGCTGGTAGTGGGTGGCGACCTCGGTCGACGGATAGGCGTAGCTGTACTCGACGACCGTCGTCTGCCCTGGCTGCAATGGCAGGTCGAACAGCAATTCTGCTGCGGCGACGCCGAGTTCGCGGTCGATGCGGCGCCGGCCGAGCCGGCAGGCGACCAGTCCGGACAGGCCGAGATCGGCGCCGGCGGACATCTCGGGCTTGGCCTGGGTCAGCAGGATCAGCCGGTCCGCTCCGGTGGCCAGGGCGCGCACGACCTGGAGCACGTCGACGCGCCGCTCCTCGCGGTGGGCGCCGATGTGCACGTCGACCCGGGTGTGCAGGCTCTCCACCCGGGCGTTGGTGCGCGGGTCGAGTCCGGCCAGGACGCCTTCGACGGCCTGGTCGCCGAAGGTCCTGGCGTAGTCGAGCGAGCCGGGGATGTGGTCGACCCAGCGCCCGCGCGGGCGGCGCGGGCCGAGCAGCACGACGAGTTCGTCGCGGTGCAGCCCCAGCACGTCCTCCAGGACGCGCACCGCCGCCAGCGAGTCGGGCCGCTCGGGTCTGCTGCGGCCGCGCTGCCAGTAGCTGAGGCTGGAGACGCTGACCTGCAGGCCGCGGCGGGTGAGCCGGCGCTGGATGCCCTCCAGGCTCAGCCCGCTGTCGCGGATGGCCGTGCGCAGGGCGAGGTCGAACGGGCCCGAGCGCAGCGCCTGGGCGAGGTCGGCGCTGCGGGCGGCGGAGGCCTGGTGGGGTGGTGAACTCGTCACGCTGCACTCGCTCTCACAGGGACCGCACCGGGGCGGCGGTCGTCCCGACGGCGTGGAATCTACCCGCCGCGCGGGCGGTCGCCCAGCCCCCGCGTAGGTCGGCCGGGCCGTCAGGCCGCGCCGTCCCCACCGAACCGCAGGCCGTTCCCGGGGTCGGGAGCGGCCTGCGGATGTCATCAACAGGACTACTGAACAAAGAATATGACGATGCGTCAGATCTGTCCCGGAGCGGGCGGCAGCCGGAAGCCGACCTCGGCGCCGCCGCCCGGGGCCTGCGCGGCGAAGACCTCGCCGCCGTCGGCGGTGACGAGGTCGTGGACGATGGCCAGGCCGAGCCCGGAGCCGGGCGTCGACTGGGTGCCGGCCGCGCGGTGGAAGCGTTCGAAGACGGCCTGCCGGTCGGCGGGGGCGATGCCGGGCCCGCCGTCGCGCACCGCGAGCCGGCCGCCGGTGACGAGGATCTCCACCGGTGTCCCGGCCGGGCTGAACTTGACCGCGTTGCCGACCAGGTTGTCCACGCAGCGCAGCACCGCGCGCGGCCGGGCCAGCACCGGCACCGGGCCCTCGGCGGTCACCGTGATCTCCCGTCCGGTGCGGCGGCGGAAGCGGGCCGCGCTGTCCTGCGCCGCGGCCGGCAGGTCGACCGCCTCCGGGTCCTCCCCGGTCTGCTGGTCGGTGGCCAGTTCGACGAGTTCGCGGACGAGTTCGTCCAGGGCGACGGTCTCGGTGACCAGCGTCGCCAGGATCTGCTCCTCGTCCTTCGGGTCGAGCCGTCCGCGGGCGCGCTGCAGCAGTTCGGCGCAGCCGCGCACCGAGGTCAGCGGGGTGCGCAGCTCGTGGCTGGCGTCCTGGACGAGGCGCTGCTGCTGTTCGCGGGAGCGGCGCAGCGCACCGACCATCGCCTCGAAGGCGCGGGTGAGGCGGCCGACCTCGTCGCGTCCGGCGGCGGGCAGCGGGACGGCCAGGTCGCGGGTGGTGGTGATGTGCTCGGCGGCGTGGGCCAGGCGCCGCACCGGGCGCAGGATCCGGCCGAGGACCAGCCAGCTGAGCAGCGCCGACACCATGGCGGCGGCGGTGCTGGTCCAGGCGATCCGCGACAGGAACGCGTCGTCGACCTGTTCGGCCCCGGCGTAGGTCTGGCCGACCATCACCGCTCCCCCGCCGCCCGGGCGGGCCTTGGTGAGCACGCCGTAGGGGGTGCCGGCGACGGTGGCGTCCTCCTGGTGGGCGCCCTGCCCGGTGCGGGCCACCTCCAGCGCCCGGGGCGAGACCGGCAGGGCCGGGCGCGGGGGCGCGGGCGGTTCGGTCGCCCCGGCGGGCGCGGCGAGCGGCTGGACGGTGCCGTCGGGCAGGAGCAGCTGCTCGACGGTGTCGGGCCGGGCGGCCGGGCGGCGGTCGGTGTCCAGGGCCGCGATCACGGTGTCGGCCCGGTCGTCGAGGCCGCGGTCGAGCTGTTCGGCGACGAGGTCGCTGACGCCGCGGTAGGCGGAGGTGACGGGCACGGCGATCGCCAGCAGCACCGCGGCGATCACGAGGAGGCCGATCCTGGTGCGCAGCATCAGGCGGACCGCGCGGTGTAGCCGACGTTGCGGACGGTGTGGAGCAGCCGGGGCCGGCCGCCCTCCTCGGTCTTGCGGCGCAGGTAGCCGATGTAGACGTCCAGGGAGCGCGAGTCGGTGTCGAAGTCGAAGCCCCAGATGCGCTCGTATATCTGGTGGCGGGTCAGCACGGTGCCCTGGTTGCGCAGGAGCAGTTCGAGCAGGTCGAACTCGGTCTTGGTGAGGTCGAGCGGACGCGTTGCGCGGTGGGCCCGGCGGGCGGCGGCGTCCAGGGTGAGGTCGTCGAGGGCCAGCAGGGTCTGGTCCTCCCCGCCGGGCGGGGTGGTGCGGCGCAGCAGGGCGCGGATGCGGGCGAGGAGTTCCTCGGTGGCGAAGGGCTTGGCGAGGTAGTCGTCCGCGCCGGCGTCGAGTCCGGCGACGCGGTCGCCGAGCTGGTGGCGGGCGGTGAGGACCAGGACGGGCAGGCGGTCGCCGCGCCGGCGCAGCATCCGGCACAGGGCGAGGCCGTCGAGGCGGGGCATGACCACGTCCACCACCGCGAGGTCGGGGCGCCGGTGCTCCAGGAGTTCGAGGGCCTCCTGCCCGTCGGCGGTGGTGAGCACCCGGTAGCCCTCGAAGCGCAGGAGGTGGTCGAGGGTGTTGCGGACGCCGGGGTCGTCCTCGACGACCAGGACGGTGCGTCCGACCGCGGTGTGATCTGTCATGGTGTCATCTTCGCTGGTGGTGGGCGTGGTCGTGCCGGGCGGGGGGAGGGAGGGGCGGCTGGGTGTCCGGTGGCCGGCCGGGGCTCAGCGGGTGGTCGCGGTGACCGCGATCGGGGGCACCGCGGCCAGGCAGGAGGTGTCGCCGGGCTCGCCGGTGCGGATGAAGTGCGTGGAGACGCCCAGCGCGCAGCCGGTGGAGTCCATCTCCGGGACGTGGCCGGTGTTGGGCACCGAGACGAAGGTGCTGCGGTGGAACTGGGCCGCGGCCAGGCGGGAGTTGGCCTCGGGGGTGTTGGTGTCGAGGTCGCCGGACAGGACCAGCACGGGGACGTCCGGCAGGTCGAGGTCGACGTCCTGGGGCTGCGCGGTGCCCCGGCGCGGCCAGGTCAGGCAGGAGTCGGCGCCGTCGGTCTGGCCCTCGGTGTAGCCCTTGGCGCTGAACGCGCCGAAGTCGGCCGGGTCCGCGGCGGCCAGGGCGCGCTGGTACTGGCGGCGGCGCTGCGGCAGCGGGGCGTCGTGGTCCCAGGCGCGGACGTAGTCGTTGCAGGTGACGGCCAGGTAGGAGGCCTGGTCCTCGGCGGTGGCGTGCTCGGCCTCCGCCCGTACCAGCGCGGTGAGCGGCCCGTCGTCGCCGGCGGCGGCCCGGTGCAGGGCCGCGGGCATCTCGCCGAGCAGGGTCGGGGCGCCCGGGTCGATGCCGATGCCGCGACTGGCCGGCTCGTAGAGCAGGTCGGCGAGCTTGTCCTCGCTGAACGTGTGACTGCGGCGGGCACCGGCCGCGGTGACGTCCACGGTGATCGGGCGGGTGCGCAGCCGTGCGGCGACGGTGGCGAGGTCGCGCACGGCGGTGTCCGGGTCGCAGGAGCCGCTGCGCTCGCAGATCCGGCGCAGTGTGACCGAGATCTGCTGGGCGCCGGGGCGGGCCAGCGGGTCGAAGGCGAGCGGGTAGGCGCCGGAGAGCACCATCGACTCCACGCGCTGCGGGTGGCGGTCGGCGTAGACCGGCATCAGGTAGGTGCCGTACGACAGGCCGTACAGGACCAGCTTGGGGGCGCCCAGGCGGGCGCGGGCGGCGTCGAGGTCATCGGCGGTGGCGGCGCTGGTGTAGCCGCGGGCCCGCGGGCCCAGCTGCTCGGCGCAGCGGGCGACGGCCTCGTGCTGGCCGGCGCGCGGGGCGAACTTGAAGTCGGCGTCGGTGACGCCGCAGGGCACCCGCCCGGAGAAACCGGTGCCGCGCGGGTCCAGCAGGAGCAGGTCGTGGTCGTCGAGGACGCCCTCCAGGGCCTGGGCGAGCTGCTCGGTGCGGCTGATGGCGGTCTCGCCGGGGCCGCCCGGATTGAGGGCGATGGTGCCCTTGGCCGGGCCGGGGCGGGTGTGGCGGACCACCGCGTAGGCGACGTCGACGGTGCCCAGGCGCGGCTCGCCGTCCACCCAGGGGCGGCGCATGGTGGTGCAGTCGACGCGGTGGCCGGGGGCGGTGGGGCACCAGGCGGGCTCGGCGGAGCCGCCCGTCGGGGCCGCGGCCGCGGTGGGCGCGCCGGCCGGCGGGAGCACCGCGGCCAGGACGGCGAGCGCGCCGGCGGCCAGGGCGGTGCGGGTCGTGGTCTTCGGGGCCTTCGCGGTCTTCGTGGTGTACGTCGTCATCGGTGTGCCTTCCGGATGTCCTGCGGTCGGTGCCGCCGGTGCGGTCGGTGTCGTGCTGTTCGGTGCGGGGACGACACTGCACGGCGCGGGTCAGCCGTTCGGCAGAGCGACGGCAAAGGCGTGTAAGAAGATCGGCGCCACCCGGAGCGGGACTCGACGGGCGGCTCTCTGCTAGCATCCGCGCAGCTCAGACGGATGATCGGCAGGGGCGGGACGGAACATGCAGGGCACGACGGAATCCCCCGGTCGCAGACGGACCTTCGCCGTCGTCGCGGGGGCGTGTGCGGTGGGCGCGGCCGGCGTCGGCGCGCTGCTGCTGGCCGGTGCGGGCGGAGGCGCGGCGGCCGGTCCGGCGGGCGGCCCGAGCCCGGCGGCCTCGGCGAGCGTCACCTCGGGCGCATCGCCCAGCGCCTCGATATCCGCGTCCGGCGAGGCGACCGCGTCCGGTGCGCCTGCGTCGCCGGCCGATCAGGCCTCCTCCCCCACCGCCGCCCCGGAAGCCGGCACGGACGCCACCGCCGACGCCAGCGCCGACGCCGGGGCGCAGCCCGCCGCGCAGCCGTCCGCCGCCCGGCCCAAGGCCCCCGCCGCCAAGCCGGCCCAGGCCACGACGCCGCCGGCCCCGGCCAGGCCCAAGGCCCCGGCCGCCACGCAGCCCGCCGCCGAAGCACCGGCCCCGCCCGCGCCGCCGGCCGCGAAGCCGTCCCCCGACTGGACCGTGCCGCCGCGCCCGCCGATGCCCACCCTCCCGGTGCTGCCCGTCCCCGCGACCGCCGCACACTGCCCGCCGCTGCAGGCCATGACCTGGGACGGGCAGTGCCATCCGATCGGCCCGGTGATCACGCTCCCGCCGGTGCAGCCGACCGGCTGAGCCGGGCCACCGGGCCCGGCCCGAACGCGTCGGCCCGGCTCAGAACGTGAGGTCGGCCGGCCAGTCCAGGCACTCCTCGGACAGCTCCCCGTCGAGGTAGTGCCGCGCGTGCTCGCGCATCCGCCCGCCGTACACCGGGTCGGCGGCCAGTGCGGAGTAGCCCTCGCCGTCGGCCCCGCGCGCCAACAGACCCGCGGTGTCGGCGAGGTAGACGTCCAGGCCCGGGTACATCAGCTCGATGCAGGGCAGGTCGTCCACGTCGAGCACGAACACCGGGTACTCGCCGTGCGCGTCGGGCGTGCCGGTGGCCAGCACCCGGCGCGAGTCGGAGCCGCCGGGCAGCAGGAAGCACTCGTCGAAGCGCTCCGAGAGCGCCGCGAAGAACGCGCCCCAGCCCTCGCCGAACTCCTCGACGGCCAACTCGCCGAGCGGACGCGGCGCGAAGACCGGCGCACCGTCCCCGTCCTCGTCCTGCTCCTCGAACCACCCGAAGCGCCGCAGCAGCCCGGTGTCGAACGCCAGCCACCGGCGCAGGCTCGGCGGCAGCGGCCGCCCGCTCGGGAACACCGCCGCCTCCAGCACCCCGGCGGCCAACGGCTGCGCCTCCCCCTCCACCCAGGCACCGGCGAACCGGTCGTAGTCCAGGACGGCGCGCTGCGGATCGGCCCGGACGGCGGCGACGACGCGTTCGGTCAGCGCGGCACCGTGCTCGGCGGCAGGGGTCGGCAGCGGGTTCGAGGGCGGGGTCGGCGGGTTCATCGGACTCTCCGGAGCTGCGGTGGCGGGCACGTTGGAGCCCAACGTAGGCCCCGCCTCCGACACTTGCCCCACCCACCCGGCTTGGCACACGACGTGACGGCCGGCGGAAGTGATCAGCACCTCTGTTCGCGAATGATGATGGCGAGCGCCCGGCGGACGGTCCGTCCGCCGGGCGCTCGCCATCCACCCCACACGGGCGGACCGGCCCACGCGCGAGCCCAGGCTACGAACAGGGGGTCGGTGGCGGCGTGACCTGGCAGATCACGACGAGTTCGAGGCGGGGGACGACGTAGTGGGCGACGAGACCGCCTGCGACGTCGAGGTAGCGCATCGGCTCGCCGCTGCCTTGGTAGGTGGTGCCGTCCAGGTAGAACGCTGCAGCGGCGCGGACGAGTTCGGCAGCCCGTTGCTCGACGGCGGCAAGGAATTCAGCGGGAGCGCCGGCGGTGACGTGCTGCTCGCTGGGGAGGTACTCCCAGCTCCAGGTCATGCGGTCACCGCCGCGTAGGCCGCGCGGTAGACCTCGGCGACGGTGGTGGCATGCTCGCGACACTCGTGGACGGTGCCGGCGTGGTTGGCCAGGTAGTTCGCCCGGTGGTAGGCCTGAGCGGTGGCCGGGTACCGCTCGATCTCCACCACGGCGGCCCAGTGTGTGACGAACGAGCGGATCGGCTGGACGCTCCCGGCCTCGATGGCCTCGGCCATCGCTCTCGTCTGCCCGTCGATCATTTCCGGGAGCCGGTCCGGAGCGACGACGGCCAGCGCGGCCTTGAGCGCGGCCGGACTCTGCTCGGGTCGGGGGATCAGCTCGACTCCATCGTGCACCGGCTGACTCATTGCGGCACTCCTCTCCTCCGGAGCGAGACTACCCGGCAACAACCCCGGGGTGGGCGCCCGCACCACGGCCGGTCTGCCAGCGGGCTCGCTCCGCCTACACGGAGGTGGTCCGTCGTGGCAGGGGATCATCACGTCCACGTCCTCCCAGGTGTCCGCGCCGTCCATACCGGGTGGTCCGCCCGCCACAGCCTTGGTGCGCTTCAGGTGCGAGTCCGGTTCGTTTGCGCCAAGGCGTCGACCGCTGACGGCAAGCTGTTGCCCGCGGCCGCTCCGCCGCCGTCCGTGCCTTCACCGCCTCGCCGCAGCCGCGTGGTCGCTCACAGGGCACCGAGCCGGCGCAGGACCGCGGACGCGGAGGTGCCGGGGGCGGTGCCGGCCTGGACGGCCGCATGAATCCGGTCGACCTCCCCAGGCACGGAGCGCGGCACCGGTACTGGCGGTGCCCGGGCGGGGCCGGGGCCTACACGGTGGAGCGCAAGGCGATCGTCGCTCTCCCCGGCGGGTCGATGGCCGGCGGTGGGCGAACATGTCGTGTTCCGTGCAACTTCGGGGTGGTTTCGTGGCTGCTCGATCCCCGGTCGAGGGGCTCGCGTCGCCGTTGCGCCCCGGCGGCGACGCTCTACATGGGCCGCGATCACCCCGGCGGCTCGACACCGGACACCTCGACCGAAGGATTCCCCATGCAGATCGGCAGGAAGCTCCTCACCCTCACCGCCACCGCCGGCCTCGCCCTGGCCGGCGTGGCCGTGGCGGCACCGGCGAACGCCATCGGTGGGGTGGGCTGCCCGACGAACGGGCTCACGGTCACCACCAGCGGCAACGGCAACTACTGTGCCGCGGGCTCCATCGGCTACAAGAACACCAGCAGCCTGTTCGGGATAGGCCAGATCGACCACGTCATCTACGAGTCGACCCAGTGGAACTGGGCCGCCTTCTACAACTCCAGCGGCGTCATCAAGCTGAAGCCCGGTCAGTCCACCGGCTACCTCGGCGGCGTGATCACCTACGCGCTGGAGATCGACAACCCGAACTGGACGTGATCCCCGGCCCCACCGGTCCGTGAATCCGGCACCCGCCACCGACCCGCGGTCGCCCGTGGCGGGTGCCGCTCCGCCGCGCCCGCTCCCGGAGGACGGAAAGATGAAGCGCTCCACGACCTCGGCCCTGACGCTCCTCCTGCTGACGGCCCTCGCGGGCTGCGGAACGGGCGGCGGCACGGGCGCCACGGGCGGCACCCGCCCGGCGCCCCCGCAGCTGGGCGACATCCCCACCATCACCGGCGTCGCCCAGGTGGTGCGCCCGATCGACGCCTACCTCCCCACCGCGGCGCAGAGCCGCACGGTGGAACGGGCCGCCTACCTGACGAGTGCCCGCTGCCTGCGGCGGCTGGGCATCACGGAGCCGCCCGGCCCGGACCCGGCCCGGGCCGAACCCGCCGACGGGGACGTCCGCTCCCGGCTCTACGGCTACTTCGCGCCCGACCGCGTCGCCACCACCGGCTACGACGCCGTCGTGGCCACGGGCACCGGGCAGCCCGCCTCCCCCGCCACCGTGCAGGTGCTCACCGGGCGGGACGCGACCGGCACCCCGGTCGCGGACTTCCAGGGCCGGGCCGTCCCCAGGGGCGGCTGCCTCCAGGAGGGCCTGGACGCCGTCGGCGGAGCGGTGTTCCTGACCTCCGACCCCTCCGCCCTGCCCGGCGGCGGCCCGCAGGAGCCCCTGACGGACCCTCGCGTCGTGGCCGCCGACCGGCAGTGGAGCAGCTGCATGAAGGACCGCGGCTTCGCCTACGCCACCCCGGCGGACGCCTACATGGACCCGCGCTGGCGCAGCGGCCGGACGCAGGGCGCCGCAGCGCCCGCCGACCACACCCCGGCCGAGCTCGCCACCGCGGCCGCCGACGACGCCTGCAAGCGGTCCACCAACTTCATGGGGATCGCGGTCGCCGTCCAGGCCGCCTACGACCGGCAGTACATCGCGGCGCACCCGCAGGAGCTGGCGGCGTTCGCGCAGGGCGTCAGCCGGCACGTCGCCGACGCGCAGAAGCTCGTCGCGCAGGGCGCGGCCGGGTAGCGGCGGCCCGGGCGGCGAAGGGCCCGAGGCGACTCGCTCCGGCGCAGGGTCCGCCGGTGGGTCCAGGCCTACGGACGCGTCAGCCCGGCCGCCGACCGTCCGATACCGGCCGGCTCGCGGACCGGAACGACGGCCCTCGTCCGTCCGGTCCGAGGCCGCCGACGACAGGCTCGAGGAAGCTGCCGGCGGGCTCGACGAAGTCGCCGGCCGGCTGCCCTCGGGTCTCCGATTCCGGTCACCGGTGCGACGGTTCGTCCATCAGCCGCGCGGTGCTGCGGGCGAAGGCGCACAGCTGCTCCACCGCGGGCAGGCAGGCCTGCGGGTCGGGTGTCCCGGTCCCGCGTTCGGCGGCCCGGGCGGCACACCACTGGTGCCACAGGCCGCCCGGCGCGAGGAACCTGAGCGCGTCGTCGCGCCCCGACTCCCCGTCCAGGTGGAGCAGCGCCACCATGGCGAACAGCTGGTCGTAGTACAGGTCGGGCCTGCGCAGGTACCGCTCCAGGTAGGCGACCAGCAGGGCTGCGTCGGCCTCGGTCGCGAAGACCGCGAGGGCCGTGCAGTAGGAGGCACCGACGTAGGGCCCCTCGCTGGCGAGAAGGAGTTCGCCGATCCGCTCGCGGTACTCCGTCCGGCCGGAGACGACGATCAGCCAGGTCGCGACCTTGCGGTCGCGCCAGCCGCCCTCCAGCAGGACGTCGAGGACGCGGGGGGTGACCTCACCCGCCGCCCGGGCGAGTTGCTGCGCCGTCCGGTCCCGCTCGGCGTCGTCCCGGCGGAACAGGGAAGGGCCGAGCCGCAACTGCCACCGCCCGGGCACGGCGTAGCGCTTGAGGAAGTCTCGCGTCTCGGGGTCGTCGAAGGTGTCGCGCATGCCCGTATCCTCCCGGGCCGGCCGGCCCTCCACCAGGGGTTTTACCGGCGGAGCGCGGGATCTGACGCCTGCGGACGTGTCCGTCCGCCGCCGTGGGTCACCGGGCGGCGGACGAGGCAGCGGGCGAGGCGGCGGGGGAAGCCGCGGACGAGGCAGCGGGCGAGGCAGCGGCCGTTGCGGCGAACGGCCCGTCCAGGGCGGCCCACTGCAGGAGCAGGACGGTCTTGCCGTCGGTGATGCGTCCGTCGCGGACCATGGCGAGGGCCTCGGTGAAGGGCAGTTCGAGGACCTCGATGTCCTCGCCGTCCGCCTCGAGTCCGCCGCCGTCCCCGGTGCGGTCGGCCGGGGTGTAGGGAGCGGCGTAGAAGTGCAGGCGCTCGGTGACGGAGCCGGGGCTCATGTAGGCGTCGAGGACGTGGGTGAGCGGTCCGAGCGTGACACCGAGTTCCTCGGCGGCCTCGCGCCGGATGGCGGCGAGCGGGTCGTCTCCGTCGAGGAGCCCGGCCGCGGCCTCGACGAGCATGCCGTCCGGGTGGTCGTTGACGTAGGCGGGGTAGCGGAACTGGCGGGTGAGCAGGACGCGGCCGCGTTCGACGTCGTGGGGCAGGACGACCGCGCCGTTGCCCCGGTCGTAGGTCTCGCGCTGCTGGGTGACCCAACGTCCGTCACGGCGGCGGTAGTCGAAGGTGGTGCGGCGCAGGACGTGCCAGCCCCGGGAGGTGAGCTCCACGTCGCGGACCAGGACGCCGGGGTTGCGGTGCAGGTCGCGGCCGGCCTCGTCGAGACCGGTGCGGCCGCGGTGGTCGGGGGTGTCGATACCGGGGCGGGGGTTCACGCGTTCTCCTGCGGGGTGCGGCGCGGGAGTTCGGCGGCGTCGTGGAAGACGGGCAGGCCGCGGCGACGGGCGGTGGCGACGTCCTGGTCGGCTCCGGCGGAGTCGCCGGGGAGCCGGAGCACGGCGTCGCAGTGGGCGAGCAGGCGCTCGGCGGTCGGATAGAGGACCTGGTCGGCGAGGGGGTCGGTGGGGCCCGCGCCGGCCGAGCGCAGCACGGGCAGGGCGATCCACTCCCCGATCACGGGGACGTGTCCGGCGGCGAACACCGGCCAGGCGGCGGCTTCGAGGCGGGCGAGGTTGGCGGCCATGGCCTGCGGATCGCCGTCGGTACCGGAGCGGTAGGGGCCGGCGATGAGGACGAGCAGGGGCTGGTCGGTCGTGGGCTGGTCGGTCGTGGGCTGGTCGGTCGCCATCGGCTGGTCGGTCATGGCGCGCTACGATACACGCAGAAACGTGCAAGAACAGGAGAGAACGCGGATGCTGGCTGCCGAGAGGCGTGACCACCTGCTGGGACTGCTCGCCCGGGAGGGCAAGATCGTCGCCAAGGAGGTGGCCGCCGACCTGGGGATCTCCGAGGACAGCGTGCGCCGCGACCTGCGCGACCTCGCCGCCGAAGGGCTGTGCCAGCGGGTCTACGGCGGCGCGCTGCCCGCCTCCCCCGCCGTCGCCGACTACGCCGCCCGCCAGAGCGTCACCCCGGACGGCAAGCGGCGGGTCGCCGCGGTCGCCGCCGCACTGGTGCGGCCGGGCGGCGCCGTGATCCTGGACGGCGGCACCACCGCCCTCGCCGTCGTCCACGCCCTCCCGCCGGACCTGGACTGCACCGTGATCACCCACAGCCCCACGATCGCGGCCGCCCTGCTCGACCACCCCCGCGCCGAGGTCTTCCTCCTCGGCGGCCGCCTCTTCAAGCACTCCGCGGTCACCTGCGGCGCCGCCGCGGCCGAGGCCGCCCTGAACGTGTCCGCCGACCTGTTCCTGCTCGGCGTCACCGGCGTCCACCCCGAGGCCGGACTGACCACCGGCGACGCCGAGGAGGCCGCGATGAAGCGCGCCCTGGCCGCCCGCGCCGCGGACACCTACGTCCTCGCCTCGTCCGAGAAGATCGGCGCCGCCTCCCGCTTCCGCGTCCTGCCCTGGGAGGACGTCAGCGGCCTGATCACCGACGCCGACCCCCACCACCCGGTCCTCGACCGGCTCGCCGCGCAGGGCGTGGAGATCCTGGCCGCGGACTGACGGCTGGCGGGCCGGCGGGCTGCACAGGGGTCGGCGCCGCCAGAACGAGGACGCCCGGGCCCGGAACCGGGTAGCCGCGTTCCGATCCCGGGGTCAGCCCCCGACACCTCCCCGCAGGCCGTCCAGTACCAGATCCGCCAGGCGCTCCGGCAGGTCCGGTTCGATCGGGCGGTGGCCGAGCAGGGCGCGGGTCTGGACCGGGGCGCAGAGCAGTTCCAGTGCCAGGGCCGTGTCGGTGCCGGCCGGGAGTTCCCCGCGCTCGACGGCCCGGCTGACGATGACTCCGGCCTGGTCGAGGCGGGAGCGCCAGAAGGCCTGCCAGGCCTCGGCGAGCTCGGGGTCGCGGGCGGAGTCGGGGCCGGCCCCGGCACCGGGCCCGTCGGAGCTGAGCACGGCCGCCTGGGCGACGGCGCGGCCGGCCGGGGTGGCGAGGTACTCGGCGAGCGCGCGGGCGAAGGCGGCCAGGTCGGTGCGGACGGCTCCGGTGTCGGGGACGGGGATGCCCTCGTCGCTGCCGGCGAGCATGGCGTCCAGGGCGAGCTTCTCCCGGCTGCCCCAACGCCGGTACACCGTGGTCTCGTTGACTCCCGCGCGGGCGGCCACCCCGGCGACGGTGAGCCGGGTGATGCCCTCCTCCACCAGCACGTCCAGGGCGGCCGCCAGGACGGCCTGGCGGACGCGTGCGGCGCGGCCGCCCGGGCGGCGGCGGATCGGTTCCGGTGCGTGCTCGGTCATGTGTCGATCACCTCGGCCACCACCTTAACGCAGGAGTTCTTGCCTTAAGCGTCACCCCGGGCGCATAGTCACTAAGGCAAGAGTTCCGGCTTTAAGCGCAGCAGGAGGCACCACCATGCCCTTCACCTGGCCTCTGGACCCGCAGGACCTGTTCGTCGAGCGCTACCCGCAGATGACCCTCGGCCTGCCCGCCGACGAGGTGGACGCGGTCCGCGCCGCCGTCACCGGGATGTGGCCCGACCGGCCCGGCGGCTGGGTGCACGAGTGGTCCGCCCTGGCCGCCCGGCACGCCGCGGCCGGGCGCCACCGCCTGGCCGCGCAGGCGTACGGCTGGGCCAAGTTCCCCTCGCTCGCCGACGATCCGAAGCGCGCCGCGCTCGCCCGCCAGGTCGAGCAGTACGTCCTCGCCGCCCCCGGCTTCCCGGTGGAGTTCGAGCGCCTCACGCTCACCCTCCCCTACCGCGGCGGCGAAACCGCCCTGCCGGTCCACCTGATGGCCGCCCCCGGCCTGCCCGCCGACGCGCCGGTCGTGCTGGCCAGCGGCGGCGTGGACTCCTGGAAGACCGATCTGCACGGCATATGGGAGCAGCTCGCGCTCGCCCTGCCGGCGCGGCTCCTGCTGTTCGACCTCGCCGGCACCGGCGAGAGCGCCCACCTGCCGATGACCCCGGACGGCGGGGCCGAGGTGGTCGCCGGGCTGGTCTCCCACGCCCGCGCGGCCGGCAACGGGAGGGTCGGCCACTTCGGCATCTCGATGGGCGGCCACTACTCCGCCCGGACGGGCCTGACCGGCGCGGTGGACGCCTCCGTGGTGCTCGGCGGCCCGGTGGAGCGCTCCTTCGCCCCGGGCCGCGGCTTCGCCTTCGGCATGGACGGCATCGTCGGCAACGCCCTGGGCTTCGACGCCCTGCCGGGCACGGCCGAGCGCGAGGCGGCCTTCGCCGCCTTCGACCTGCGCCCGCTGCTGGACCGGGACGCCAACGGGCCGATGCTGGTGGTCAACGGCAGCGAGGACGTGCACGTCCCGCTGGAGGACACCCTGGTGTTCGAGGGCCGCCGGGACACCCGGGTCGTCCTGATCCCCGACACCGGGCACTGCGCGATCTCGCGCTTCGGCGAGGCGATGGCCGTGATCACCCCCTGGCTGGCGGACACCCTGACGGCGGCCTGACGCCCCCGGTCGGGCAGGGCCGGTAGCAGGGCGGGGCGACGCGCCACCACCCCAGGAATCTGGGATACCAGCCATTGAACGCACACTGACAAGCTGACGGCGGCGGACGGCCCGGCGGGCACCCCCGTGCCTTCCGGTCCGACCGCCGCACCCCGTCGTCTCGTTCCCTGGAGAGCCCGTGCGTTCGCTAGTCCGGCGTGTCGTCCTCAGCCTCACCCTCGCCCTCGGCGGCCTGGCCCTGCTGCCCGGCGCCGCCTCGGCCGACACCCCCTCGACCGTCCTGTTCAACCAGTACTCCGAGCGCTGTCCGGACGGGTCCCTGGCCGGGATCCAGGACATGCACCCCTGCGCCCCGTCCGACAACCCCGGCATGTGGGTCATCAAGCCCGTCCCGGGATACCCCGAGCGGTACACCGTCAACAGCGCCGTCAACGCGGACTACTGCCTGACCTCCGGAGACCTCCCGACCCTCGTCGGCTGCGTCAACGGCACCACCTCGCAGCAGTGGGAGATCACCCCCTTCCAGGCCCAGGCACCCCTGTACGACCTGGTCGGACTGCGGCTGAAGAACGTCTCCAGCTCCGACTGCCTGGACAACTCCCGCAAGAACTTCGGCGGCTGGAAGATCGTCATGCGCGGCTGCGACGGCGGCTCCTACCAGCAGTGGAACGTCTACCGCAGCACCTACGACGCCCTGTTCGGCGGCCGGCCCGCCCAGCACAAGGGCATGACCTGGGCCACCCTCGAACAGCGCGCCGACAACGTCGTGCACGTCGGCTTCGACGACCTCGCCACCAGCAACCCCTACACCGGCGACACCCCGGCCACCGCCGTCCTGCCCCTGCTGTGCATCCGCCAGGACGGCCGCCCCGCCCCCGCCGGCGTCCCCACCAGCGGCTACCACAGCTGGGCCCGCGGCGAGGTGAAGGCCACCCAGCCCCTGCCCGGCAGCCGGCTCACCAGCCGCGCCACCGCCGACCAGACCTGCGCCACCGCCTTCGGCACCGGCTTCCGCATGGCCGAGTTCCACGACGCCTCCGGCTGGGGCCTGTGGGCCAACGGCACCCTCCCCACCGGCACCCGCTTCTGGACCGCCATCAACGACCAGCCCGCCAACCCCTGGAGCTGACCCCCCACCACCGCAACGGAGGCGGGCGCCGACCGGCGCCCGCCCCCGTTCCGTCATTCAAGACACGCCCCCACCACGGTTACGCCAGGCCACCCCAGTCGCCTTGGCTCCGCCACAGCGGCTCGTCGGGGTCGCCAGGTGCCACCTCGTCCGCATATGCGTACGTGCCGTCAACAACGCCGAGCAGAAACGCCGCGAAGCCTCCGTCGAACCGGTCCCACTCCTCCAGGCTCCGGTAGAAAGCAACCACCGGCCAGGTATCCGGTTCTTCGCTCTCGGCCAGCCAGAAGAACTGGTCCGCATTGGGGTTGGACCCCCAGGAGAGCAGACCACCCGACTCGGGGTGAATTGGATAGGGACAGTCTCCGTCGGCGCCCAGCTCGGCGGCGATCCCCTCCGTCGTCAGACACACGAAACCGGGGAAGCCCACCACCGGCCCGCCATCGTAGGACGTGCACGTCGGCACCCACACGGACAGCTCACCGTTGATCCGCACCGACCCATACCGGTCCACGAACTCCCGATAATCCGAAGGGAAGGCGAACCCGACCTCCGCGACGGACCTGTGCCACGGCGTCGCCGCAGGTCGCGAGGCGGGATCGCCGAGGAGCCGGGTCAACTGTTGAAGTTCCACATTCATCCTCTGTCCAGTTCGAAGAAGCTAGTTTCCTAGGGAGATCGCCTGGTTCCTACCGTTGAGGCGAGCGTTGTCCACGTAGGTGTATTCCATCATGTCAGGCACCCCGCTGGGGTATTGACTATAGGCGAGCAAGGAGAATCCAAACGGGACGGTACTGGCGGAGGTGCGGTAAAGTGGAATGACCGTGTAATTAACGATCTGCCCTTCTCTCATCGCGTCTCTGACATGTTCCTCGAACTCTCGGAAGCTATCCATCACGCCCGTGTTTGCCGCCTTTTGAAAGCAAGGCGCAAGATTCCTGTTGTCCGTTCCAGTTCCACCAAACTCCCGGGCGATGAAGTGGCAACGAGCCAACGGATCACTTGAAAGAGGAAATCCGTTAGCGGCTGCGATGTTCTGCGCGTCCTGCCACCCAGCAATATTGCCTCTCGCGCGGGTACCGCGGCTTCCGCTCGGAGCGCCAGCCAGGCAGGCGTGGGCTCCCGTAGGACGTTGGGTAGCTGAGGCCCCCGAGGCCACCACATCCTCCATAGCCCAGTAGTCGATCCACCCCCCCTTCTGGCCATTGTCATCCACTGCCCCCGCCGGGCGCTGGTCCAGGCAACTCCGCGGCTGGCGGGCCGGCTGACCTGAACCCGACCCCGGCTGAGCACCGGGGGCGGTCTGAGTATCGGGGGTCGGCGCCACGTTTGGAGTGAGCGTCAGCATGCTCAGCATGTCAGCCGCGGTGTAGGAGGCGGCAATGATGCCGAAGAGCTCACGGATGTCCCTGCCAATCCAGTCGATCCGGGGAACCGGACGCTCCACTGCAGCCTTGGACGGATCCCAGAGCGGCCCCTTGGTCTGCCCATTGTCCTTTTTCTTATCTGCCTCCTTCTTCTTTTCATAGACTCGCGGCGAGCACATAACCATGCACCTTCCGCCGCCAGTGCCACGACCGCCGTCCTTGCCCGGGCCACGACCTGGGCCAGGACCCGGACCGTCACCACCGGGACCGGGCCCCTCACTGGGAGGGTCAGCAGGGACGTCCACGGGTCGGGGGCGGGCCGCAGCTCGGGCCCGGGCTTCCGCCTTTTCCAAGGCGATGTCGTCGACGTAGGCGGTGGAGGCGGCATAGGAGCCGGCCGCGGCACTGGCGCCGCTCTGGGATTGCAGGTGTCGCTGGTAGAGCTCCCAGGCCGTGCCTGTGGCCGCGATCCCGGTGACGAGGGCGCCTGTCGCTGATACAGCGCTCCCCCAACTGAATGCGCCGCCGCCACCAGTAGAAGTGCCGGGTGCTGTCGCGGCACCCACACCGAACCCTCCTCCGAGGACCCTCTCGTGCCCCGAGGGGTCGGTGCCGTTGAGGGGGCTGGCGTTGCCGTAGGTGTAGCGGTTTGCCTGGGCGGAGGAGGACGGGTCGAGGAGCCAGGAGTCGCGGGAGGTGAAGGAGCCGGTGCCCGGGCGGTACCAGCGAGCAGCCATGTTGACGTCACCGGAGTCCGGGTCGGTCCAGCCGCTCTGGTATCCGAGGCTGGTGGTGGTGCCGGTGGTGCTGGCGGGCTTGCCGAAGGGGTCGTAGGTGGTGGTGCCGGTGACCGTGGTGCCGTTGGCGTCGAGGGTCGTGGTGGCGTCGGTGTGCTGGTCGGTGCGGACCCGGACGGTGGTGCTGCCCTTGGAGGCGCCGAGCAGGTTGCCGGCGGCGTCGCGGGCATAAGTCCAGGTACCGTCGCCGGTCACGCTGTTGGAGGCGCCGTCGTAGCTGAAGCGGGCGGCGTTGCGGCTGGTGACGCGGTCGAGGCCGTCGTAGGGTCGGCCGGGTCCGGCGCGACGTAGAACTGCTTGTTCAGGCGGCCGTCGTCGTCGTATCCGTACCAGTTCTGGGTCTTCAGCTTGGGGTTGTTGGCCCAGTCGAGCTGGCCGTCGGCCTTGTAGCCGAAGACGGTCAGGTCGGTGTCCTTGTCCCAGCGCTTGGTGATGCGTCCGTCGGCGTCGTACTCCCAGGTCTGGTTGGGCGCGGTGAGGTCGGTGCCGGCCTTGGTCGGCAGGCCGCGGTCGTTGTAGGCGTACTGCTGGCCGTTGATGGCGGAGGAGTTGTGCCGGATCAGGTGCCCGGCCTTGTCGTAGGCGAGGTCGCGGTCGGTGGTGGCCGCCTCGACACCCACCCAGTCGACCTCCCCGATGCCCACTCCCCCGACCTCGACCGCCAGGCGCTCAGTCCACGTAGACACGACAACCACCCTCCAGTGGATCTTCGGACATTGAGGCTCTCTCCACGAACCCCCAACTCAGCGGACCTGGCCAGCCGAGGGTTGGGCGGGGTGTGGTGCAGACAGGATCCGGAGCCCGCCCTCAGAGGAGCGCGGGCTGCCAGAGCTCCGGATGGAGCGTCCGAAACGCCCCAGAGGGGCCGCCATCCAGCTGCGCCTAAAACACGAAAGAGGAGGGCAACCCTGCCGACTCACTGCGGATTTCAGTAGCGGATGGCGGAGGCTCCAGCTTGCTTCCGCATGCTAAAAAATGGATTGAGGACACCTGTACAGGCACGCTCAAGGTCCATCCGATACCCAGACAGGCGCAGAAGAATCTCGAAAAGCCAGGTCGGCCACCTCTGGATCATCGCCTGAGATCACCAGAAGAAGAAATTCCGCCATCCCCATATCATATCGCATCCAGGAATTTGGAAACCGTCCTCGAAGCCAGACAATCACAGGCCAACGACTTGAATCCGCCCCCTCGGTCAGCCAGAAGCAAAAGTCTCCGTTGTAATTTGCTGCCCAAACCAACAGCCCGCCAGCCTCCGGGTAAATAGGGAACGGGCAAAGATCGAAGTCCTCCTCCCTCATGGCTGCGAATTGAAGACCCACATCCTCCGAGGTTCGCCGAACCATTCCGTAGATAGCATCATCCGCCGACACTCCCCCAGACCGCGGCAGCGGGTCAAGAACGCCAAGATCACCCCTAACCTCTCCAGACCCAAATACATCAATAAACTCTTTATAGTCCTCGGGAAAATCAAATCCGACCACCTCTCGAGCCCTTTCCCATGAGACACGAGGGACGCCTCCGAGAACGCGCCACCCCGCCAGGCGAGCAATCTCCCCGACATCGCTACGCATAAGTCCACCCTCCGATTCTACCTAGTGCTGGGATTCGAGATTATAGCCGTCCTTCGCGTTATATACGGGCCCCTTATAGTAATCAACAAGAACACCTTCCGAATTCCAGACATGAATTTCAAATGAGTACTTAAATGGGATCATACTGTCCTGGTACATATAATCAGGCACTACCGACATTTGGACGACCTTGTTGGACCTCACCCACTTTCTCACATCACGCGCGATTGCCGTCATCGACCCGACATTTACAGGGGTTGCCCAACATGGCGACAGGTTTGCCTGAACCCCCCTGCCTCCCAGCGTGTCTGGAATTAGATGGCAGCTGTTTACCAAAGATTTCGTATCCTTATTCGGATAAATTTCTTTCGCCCTTTCTCTGGCCTCCTTCATTCCAGGACTGTTGGGGTTTGCCCGAGTGCCGCCCGCAGTCTCCATGAACATGCACGCCGTCGCACCTAGGGCAGCCCCGCCTCTTCTGACTGGCGAATAGTAAGTCCACCCGCCGGATGGCCCGTTGTCTTCTGCATCGATGGGACGTCGGTCTAGACAAGTTGGGCCCCCCTTCTCTTCCGGCGCGGTGCTCGCCGCAGGCTGGGGGCCTGGGGCGTCGACCGTACTCGGGGTCACGTTGGGGGTGAGCTGGACCATGGCGAGGAGGTCGGCGCTGCTGTAGGAGGCGGCGATGATGTTGAGGAACGCGCGGGGGTCCTGCGCGGACCAGTCGAGAACGGGGGCTGGGCGTTCGACGGCGGCCCGGGACGGGTCCCACAGGGGCCTCGGAGGCTCTGCGTGGAAGACGGCGGGACGGACGTTCGACGTGGGTGTGCGACAGGTATTGCAGGTGGTGGGGCGGGATGGCCCGGACTGGGTTCCCGGCCTGGGAATGGAGCCCCGGACGGGTGCCCCTCCGGACGCTGTGACGGGCCTTCCGGTCGGGCTCTGGGTCGTCGGGGTCGACGAGGAGGAGTTGGACCTCCAGTGCTCGCGGGCCTCCTGCTTCTCCTGATAGATGTCGCTGCCCGCGTAGTTGCTCGGCACGGAGCCGTAGCCGTAGGAGCTGAACCCGTAGCCGCCATAGCCCACAGCAGGTGCGCCGGCGAACGAGAAGCTGGGCGCGTAAGGGTTGAAGGAAGGGCTCTGCGGGCTGTACCCGGAGGTGTTGGGGACGTACGACTCAGCGGCCTGGCCGGCCTGGGCGCTCTTGGGTTGGGCGGGCTGAGGCGCGGGCCGTGGGATCGTCACGGTACCGCTGTACTTGCCGCCGCCGTTGCCGAACGTGACTCCTCCACCTGAACCCGGCGCCACCACGACCGGTCCACTCATGCACCCGCAGCCACTGACATCCATGTGCCCCGAGGGGTCGGTGCCGTTGAGGGGGCTGGCGTTGCCGTAGGTGTAGCGGTTTGCCTGGGCGGAGGAGGACGGGTCGAGGAGCCAGGAGTCGCGGGAGGTGAAGGAGCCGGTGCCCGGGCGGTACCAGCGAGCAGCCATGTTGACGTCGCCGGAGTCCGGGTCGGTCCAGCCGCTCTGGTATCCGAGGCTGGTGGTGGTGCCGGTGGTGGCGGCGGGCTTGCCGAAGGGGTCGTAGGTGGTGGTGCCGGTGACCGTGGTGCCGTTGGCGTCGAGGGTCGTGGTGGCGTCGGTGTGCTGGTCGGTGCGGACCCGGACGGTGGTGCTGCCCTTGGAGGCACCGAGCAGGTTGCCGGCGGCGTCGCGGGCGTAGGTCCAGGTACCGTCGCCGGTCACGCTGTTGGAGGCGCCGTCGTAGCTGAAGCGGGCGGCGTTGCGGCTGGTGACGCGGTCGAGGCCGTCGTAGGTGTAGGTGGTGGTGCCTTCGGTGATCAGGCGGCCGAAGGCGTCGTCGGCGAGGGTCTCCTGCTTGAGTCCGGTGGTGACGGCGGCGAGGGTGCCGCGCGCCGTGTAGCGGTAGGTGCTGGTGCCGTCGGAAAGCAGGCGGTTGCGCTCGTCGTAGCTCGCGGTGGCGGCGCCGTTCCTGGTGCGGTTGCCGGCGGCGTCCCACTCGTACGCGGTGGTGGTGCCGTCGACGCTCCAGGAGGTGAGGCGGCCGGCCTGGTCGTAGCCGTAGTGGTTGTCCTTGACCGGGTCGGTGGCGCCGCCGCTGACGGTCTTGCGGGTCAAGCGGTTGTCGAGGTCGTACTCGTAAGTGGTGCCGGTGAGTGCGGTGGCCGCGGGGTTGCCGGCCAGGACCTGGTCGCCGCTCAGCCGGCCGAGGGCGTCGTAGCTCAGGCGCCGTTCGGAGGTGGACTTGAGCTTGGCCGGGTCGGCCGGGTCCGGCGCGACGTAGAACTGCTTGCTCAGGCGGCCGTCGTCGTCGTATCCGTACCAGTTCTGGGTCTTCAGCTTGGGGTTGTTGGCCCAGTCGAGCTGGCCGTCGGCCTTGTAGCCGAAGACGGTCAGGTCGGTGTCCTTGTCCCAGCGCTTGGTGATGCGTCCGTCGGCGTCGTACTCCCAGGTCTGGTTGGGCGCGGTGAGGTCGGTGCCGGCCTTGGTCGGCAGGCCGCGGTCGTTGTAGGCGTACTGCTGGCCGTTGATGGCGGAGGAGTTGTGCCGGATCAGGTGCCCGGCCTTGTCGTAGGCGAGGTCGCGGTCGGTGGTGGCCGCCTCGGCGCCGGTGCCGCTCTCGTGGACGAGGCGTCCGGCCGGGTCGTAGCTGCTGGTACGCACCACGCCGCCGGGTTCGGTGCTGCGCACGGCCTGTCCGGCCACGTCGTAGGCGGTGGTCCAGGTGCGGTCGGCGGCGGCCGGGTGGGCGGTGGTGGCGGGTTCGACGGTGGACTCGGGCAGGCCCCAGGTGTTGAAGGTGTAGACGGTGGTGTTGCCCTTGCCGTCGGTCAGGCGGGTGCGGCTGCCGGAGGCGTCGTAGCCGAGGGTGGTGGTGATGGCCTGGCCGGCGGCGACGGGTTCGGTGACCTTGACCGGACGGCCGAGCGCGTCGTAGTCGGTGCTGGTGACGGCTCCGGTGGTGGGGCTGGTGCTGGTCAGCACACGCCCCTCCAGGTCGTAGGTGGCGCTGGTGGTGCGCAGCACCGTGCCGGCCGGGTCGAGGTTCTCGGTGGTGGCGGGGTTGCCGAGGGCGTCGTAGCGGGTGCGCACGGACTCGCCGAGGGGGGCGATGGCACGCACGGCGCGGCCGAGGCCGTCGTACTCGGTCTTGGTCACGCGCCCGGCCGGGTCGGTGGCGGTCAGGGGCTGACCGGCGGGGTTGTAGGTGGCACTGGTGGTGCTGCCGGCCGGGGTGGTGAGGGCGGTTCGGTTGCCGGCGTCGTCCCAGGTGAACTTGGTGGTCAGGTTCTGCGGGGTGGGTTGGCGTTCGACGACGGTGGCGGTGAGGGGGCGGCCGAGTTGGTCGTAGGTGGACTCCGTACGGGCACCGACCGGGTCGGTGGCGGACAGCTGGAGGCCGGTGGGGGTCCAGGTGGCGTTCCAGGTGGGCGGGTTGTCGTCCACCGGAGGCTGGAGGGCGCCGAGCGAGTTGGGTTCGACGCGCTGGATCTGGTGGCCGAGTCGGTCGTAGCCGAAGGTGGCACGCCGGCCGGCCGCGTCGGTGCTGGTGATGACGCGGGAGAGCTTGTCGTACTCGACGCGTCGCACCGCGGTGAGGGCGGTGCTGGAGCCGGGCGGGGTGTAGGAGGGCAGGCGGCTCTCGGTGACGCGGCCGAGCTGGTCGACGGTGGTGCGCACGACCTGGCCGAGCGGGTCCTTGGTGGAGACGGCCTCGCCGAAGGCGTTGTAACCGGTGGTGGTGGTCGGTCGGGTGGTGGTGGCGGTCGCTCCGGCACTCTCGACGGAGACCTGCGGGGCCGTGGTGGTGATCAGGCGGCCGAGGGTGTCGTACTGGTAGTTGGTGGTGCGGGAGGCGGGGTCGGTTCCGGGAGCGTTGCCGTTGGGCGTGGTGCCGGCGGTGAGCAGGCCGCGCTGGTCGTAGGTGAAGGTGCTGACGGCGGTGGGGCCGCCGGCGGAGGAGGCGAGCTGGGTGCGGGTCAGGCGGCCCGCGGTGTCGTAGGTGTTGGTCTGGACGCTGTTCTCGGTGTCGCTGACCTTGAGGGTGCTGGTGGTGACGCGGTCGTCGGCGTCGTAGCCGAGGATGGTGGTGCGGTTGAGGGCGGCCGGGTCGAGGACGCTCTGGGTGAGGCGGCCGGAGGGGTCCATCGTCTGGACGAGAGTGGTGCGTCCGCCGCCGGTGGTGCGCTTGACCAGGTAGCCGGCGCCGTCGTACTCGTTCGCCTCGAGGACGATCGAATGGCTGGTGCCGTCGGCCTGGGTGACGTTCTCGGCCGTCGTGGTGGCGGGCAGGCCGTCGTCGAAGTAGGTGTGGCTGGTGACGGCGCCCATGGCGTCGGTGACGGAGGCCAGACGGCCGGCCGGGTCGTAGGCGCGGGATTCGAGGGTCAGGTCGCGCACGCCCTTACCGTCGCCGTTCCAGCCCTCGACGACGGTGGTCGCCGGCTGGCTGCGCGGGGTGTAGGTGTAGCGGGTGACCTGACCGAGCGGGTCGGTGACGCGGGTGCGCAGGCCGAGCGTGTCGTAGCCGTAGCGGGTGGTGTTGCCGGCGGCGTCGGTGTCGGTGTCGATGCGGCCGGCGCTGTCGTAGGTGGTGGTGGCGGTGCGGGAGCCGTCGTTGCCGAGGATGTCGGCGGTGGTGGTGCTGGTGGGGCGGCCGTCGGCGTCGAGGACGAGGGTGGTGCGGGTCTGGTGGCTCTCACCGGTGACGGCGTCGGTGACCTTGGGCCCGGTCTGGGTGATGAGGTGGCCGAGTTCGTCGTACTGGTAGGTGGTGGTGACGCCGCCCGGCTGCGCGTCGGAGGTCTCGGTGGCCCAGATCTTGCGGCCCGCCGCGTTGTAGCCGTAGGTGATGGTGAGACCGCTGGGCAGGGTGGTGCGGGCCAGGTCGCCGGAGGCGTAGTAGGCGTAGGCGGTGACGGCGCCGCCGGCGGTGGTCTCGGTGGCGAGCAGGCCGGGCGGGGTGGTGCCGCCGCTGTAGGCGGGTTCGGTGCCGGTGGTGTAGCTGGTGCGCGTGGTGCGGCCGTCGGGGCGGGTGGTGGATTCGGGCAGGCCGAGGGCGGTGTAGGCGACGGTGGTGCGGTAGGTGGTGTCGCCGGGCCCGGTGGAGCGGGCGTCGCGGGTCTCGGTTGGCTTGTCGTTGCGCGGGTCGTTGGGGTTCCCGCCGTTGTAGTAGTAGCTGGTGTAGGAGGTCCAGCAGGAGTTGACGTCGCGACAGGTGGTCAAGGAGATGGTGTTGCCGCGGGCGTCCTGGCCGCTGACGGTGGAGTGGCCGTTGGGGTCGGTGACGGTGTGGACGAAGCCGCCGGTGTCGTAGGTGTAGCTGGTGGTGTTGCCGGCTTCGTCGGTGCGCGAGATGAGGCGGTTGCCCCGGGTGACGTCGTGGATGTCGGTGGTGGTGTTGCCGGCCGGGTCGGTGAGGGTGACGCGGGAGGCGAGTTCGGTGGCCGAGGAGGCGGAGCGCGCCTGGTAGTGGGCGGCGACGCGTTCGGCGCTGAGCGGGTGCTGGTAGAAGGCGACCTCGTCGATCTGGCCGGTCAGCCAGGACCACCCGCCGTTGCCGCCGGGCCAGCTGCCGAGGTAGCCGCCGCCCAGGGTGATGCGGTCCATGTCGAGGTGGTTCGCGGCGCCGGCGGCGGAGCCGACCAGGGTGCCGTCGAGGTAGAGGGACTGGGTGCCCTGGCCTGCGCTGATCACCGCGTGGTGCCAGGATCCGTCGGTGACCGCGCCGCCCGAGGTGATCGGGGTGCCGCTGATGCCGTAGAACACTCCGCGCAGGCGGCCGTCGGTGCCGATGTAGAGGACAGGCACCGTGTTGCCGCTCGTCTGGTTGCCTTCGCTCAGGAGCACGCCCGGCCCGCCGGTGCGGAACCACATCTCCGCGGCGACGTCGCTCTGGGTCTGGAGGATCGGGGTGGGGAGACTGACGTAGGAGCTGTTGGTGCCGTTGAACTCGGCCGCGTGCCCGTCGCCGGGGCCGAAGACGCCGGTGGTGCCGGCCTTGGCGCCGACGGTGTAGGTGCCGTTGCCCTTGATCGCGCCGACCTCGCTGGCGGCCGTGGTGCCGCCGGTCTCGTCCAGGCGCCAGTAGCCTCCGGGTGAGTCGGCTACCACGGCGCCGCGGTAGCCGACACCCTGGCCGGATACCTGAGCACTGCGGGCGCGGTAGTGGGCGACGACGTCGGTATCGGTCAGCGGGTGCTGGTAGAGGGCTACTTCGTCGATGGTGCCGGTGAAGTGGCTGATGTCGCCAGACGTGGCGGGCCAGTACCGGGTGAATCCGGCGCCGATGTAGGTGTGGCTGTTCTGCTGGTGGTCGACCCCACCGGTCTGGGTGCCGAGAACCTGACCGTCGAGGTACAGGGTCTGGGCCGTTCCCTGGACGGAGAGCACGGCGTGGTGCCAGGCGCCGTCGGTGACGCTGGTCGCGGAGGTGAGGCCTTCGGGGGCGGTGCAGCAGAAGCGGCCGCGCAGCTTGCCGTCGGTGCCGACGTACATGACCGGGGCCCACGAGCCGCCCACGCCTGCCGGGTCGTCGATCTTTCGGCTCTGGTCGCCGATCAGGACGCCGGGGGTGGTGGTGTTGAACCAGAGCTCGACGGCCAGGTCGGTCTTGGCGTGCAGGAGGTCCTGGGGGATCTCGACCTGGGAGTTGTCGGATCCGGCGAAGCGTGCGGCGGTGTCGTCGGTGGGCGCGAAGACTCCGGGGGCTTTCTTGGTGACGCCGTCACCGTAAGTTCCGGCCAGGCCGTTACCGATCTCGCTGATGGCGGTGGCACCGTCGCGCTCGCCCAGGCGCCAGTAGCCGGCCGGGCCGGAGGCCTTGACGGCGTTGTTGTAGAGGAACGATCCACCGCTGAAGGTGGGTTCGGAGATCTTCCAGTCGCTGCCGGCGGCGTCGGTGACCTTGGTGACGCGTTCGGTGGTGGCGTCGTAGGTGACCTGGGCGCTGGTGCGGCCGGTGGGCAGGGTGGTTTTGGTCAGCTGGGAGCTGCCGGTGCGCAGGGCGTAGTGGTCGGCGACGGTCTGGTCGGTGAGCGGGTAGTCGTAGACCGCGACCTCGTCGATCTGTCCGTTGAACCAGGACGAGCCGCCGTTGCCGCCGGGCCAGTTGCCGGTGTAGCCGCCGCCGAGGTAGGCGCGGTCCATGTTGAGGTAGTTGATCTCGCCGCGGTCGGTGCCCACCAGGGCTCCGTCCAGGAACAGTGCCGTGTTGTCCCTCGCCCCGGTGAGCACCACGTGGTGCCAGGCGTTGTCGGTGACCGTGCCCGAGCTGGCGATCGGTGCCCCGTTGATGCCGTAGAAGAGACCGCGCAGCTTGCCGTCCGAGCCGACGTAGATCGTCGGGACGACGTTGTACGGGTCCTCCCCCATGGCCCGGTTCTGCATGCTGAGGATCACACCCGCCGCACCGGTGCGGAACCACAGCTCCACGCTGCGGTTGACGGAGGAGGTGATGGCGCGGTTGGGCAGCTCGACGTAGGAGGTGGAGCGTCCGTTGAAGGTCACCGCGCCGTCGCCGCTGCCGGCGATCGCACCAGGGGCGCCCCAGGTGACGTCCTTGGCGTCGGCCGGAGCGCGGTCGCTCACCTGGGCGTCGTTGGCGACGGTCGAGCCGTCGCTCTGGCCGAGGCGCCAATAGCCGCTGGGGCCGGCGTCGCGCACGGCCGTGCGGTAGCGCGAGCCGGTGCCGTACTCGTAGACGGTGCAGCCCTTGTCGGCGGCCAGGGCGACTCCGGGCGGGCAGACCTTGGTGAGCTGGTCACCGGTGTACTGGTACAGCCAGCCACCCGAAGCACCGGAGGCGGCCACGGCGGTGACGTGGTTGCCGGTCCAGTTGAGGTTCAGGTATCGGCCGGAGGCGGCGTCCTTGGCCTGGACGAGACGGCCACTGGCGTAGGTCAGGTCCTGGGTGTGGCCGGCGGTGTCCGTGATGCGGGTGAGCCTCCCGTCGGAGCCGAAGGTGTGGACCTTGCCGGCACGGTCGGTGAGCGTCCAGCCGCCGTCGGACGTCTTGCGCAGGTCGGCGGCGGTGCCGCCGCCTGGAACGTAGGCGTTCTTGCCCGGGTCCCAGCCGAAGCGGGTGCGCGTGCCGTTGGAGGCGGTGAGCAGCACGTTGCCGGGCAGTGAGAGCCAGCTGCTGGTCTCGACCTGGACACGCATGTCCCAGGGGGTGCTCCAGCCTGCGCCGAACGCGCCGTCGGTGCGCGGGTCGAGGGAGTTGTAGCTGCGGGTGACGGCGAGCTCGGGGCCGACGGTGGGCAGCGCGGCGTCGGTGGCGGCGGTGGTGTAGTTGCCGACCGCGGTGTTGACGCTGCGTCCGGCGTCGGCCGCGGTGTTGTACTGGTTGGGTTGCGGCAGGACGGTGCGGATGTAGGAGGCCTGGGTCTTCGGGCTGGAGGCGACGCCGTCGCCGGCCTCCGCGTACCAGGCGTACTGCTCGTTCCAGGTCAGCCATCCTTCGGGCACGACGAACCGCGAGGGTTGGTGCCAGGCGGACTGGCGGCAGTCGACCCGGGCGTCGCCGCCGACGACCCGGCAGACCTCGAAGCGGTAGTCCACGTCGGGCACCGGGGCCTGGTCGGGGTCGACGCCCTCGGCGGTGAGGGTGGGCTGCAGCTGGTAGACGACGGCGCCGGAGGGCGGGGCGAGGCGGGTGATGTGCGGGGGGATGTTGATGGAGGAGATCTGGATGACGATGGGTGGTGTGCCGGCGTCGACCGCGAAGTTGGTGACCTGGTACTCGTCCATGGTGAACTGCACGGAGTAGGAGCCCTGGGGAAGCGTGTGGATGTGCGCGTCGACGACCGCGCTTCCACCCGGGGGGACGTCGTACGGCATCGACGTCCAGGCGATGTTGGTACCGAAGTTGGTGATGTTGTTGTTCCACTGGTCGAACAACATGTACGACATCTTGTAGTTGTTGTTCGGGGTCCAGGTGTCCATTCCACGGTTCCACACCCGCAGGCGGACGATGCCTTCCTGGGTGGCGGTGACCGGCTGCTGCAGGCCCCAGAGCTCGTAGTTGGCCCCGTACTTGGACCAGGTCACGTCCAGGTAGGGCTGGCCGTTGACCATGTTGGCGCTGCCGAACTGCTTCCAGGAGTAGGAGTCCCACACATCGGCCTTGATGGCCAGGCCGTAGTTCGGGGTCCAGTGGTGGGTCCAGGAAGTGACGAGGTCTCGACCGTCGGTACCCAGGTCGATCGACTCCCACGCCTCCGGGCAGGCCCAGCCGGCGGTGGGGCTGGAACGCCAGCCGTGGGCGAAGGAAGGAGCGGCCAGCGCCGGACCGGTGGACGGACCGGGAAGGCTGCGCACCGATCCGGGCGACCAGTCGGAGGTGACCTGGTGGATGGTGACGGTGCGCGGGGTGCAGCTGTAGGACCAGCCGTTGTAGAGACCGAGGCGAGCACCGAGGATGTTGGCGTTGTTGAGGGAGTCCTCGACGCCCTTGAAGCGGATGAAGGACGCGGCCTGGTGCTTGCCGCCGTCGTAGGTGCCGGCCTTGAGGACGGTGGCGCCGGAGAAGTCCTGGTTGTAGGGGGATTCGGCGTACGTGGTCTCGAGGGCCTTGAGCGAGGAGAACGACGGGTCCACCTTGACGGGGTAGACCCGCTCGGGGGCGTGGAGCCAGGCCTCGTCGAGCTTCACCGTGAGGGCCTGGCCGGCGCCGGCGGGCAGCTGAACCAGCTCGTAGCTGACGCCGCTGGAGATCACGCCTTCCTCGGTGTTGGGCGCGAAGGCGGAGTCCTGCATCCAGCCGGCGGGCATGCGCCCGCGCAGGGTGCCGGCGGCGTCCGTGTAGTGCACGGAGCCGTCGGCGTCGAGGGAGGCGGTGACGCCCTGCAGGTGCAGCGGGAAGACCCATTCGGTCGGTGCGGTGGCGTCCTTGAGGACCAGGGTCTCCTTGAAGGCGGCGTTCCCTGCGGCGACCGTGACGTCCGCCTGAGGGCGGGCGTTGGGGTAGGTCATGGTGCTGCCCTGCGTGACGCCCTGGGCAGGGGTCGCGCCCTGGAGGCTGTAGCCGACGGAGATGCCGGCGGCGAGTTGGAGGCGCACCAGCGGGTCGGCGTCGGCGGTGAGGCCGAGGGTGAGCTGCTGTTCGGTGGAGGTGGTGGTCCAGCCGTTCTGGACGGGGCCGGCTCGGCCGGCGGTGGCGGTGCCGGCAGGGATCAGGGTGGTGTCGATCGCCGACCAGGACCCGTCCGCTCGACGGAAGTTCACCGGTTCCGGGTAGCTGCGGGTGGTGAACGTGCCGTCGGTGTTCTGGAAGGTCCGCTGCTGTTCGGTGCGCTTCTCGGGGAGTTCCTTGCTGGTCTTCTCGTTGAAGCTCTTCGCCGGGTCGATCTTGCTGGCGGGCACGGCGGCGGGCTTGTCGACGACCTTGGCGTCGGTGGCCGGCAGCTTGGCCGGCGGCGGTATGACGTCCTGAGCGGGGGCGGCCTTGGCGGTCCGTTCCTCCGGTAGCTCGCCCGGGGCGGGCGTCGCACCGGGGTGCCCTGCACCGTCCTTGGCGCTGGTCACGGCGGTTGACGCCTCGTGGCCACGGCCTTCGGCGCTGCCCTGCTCCTGCTTGGGGCGCGGTCCGGGGTCGACGGGCGCGGTGTCTCCGGCTTGGCGCAGGAGGGCTTCGGCGGCGGCCGTGCCCTCCGATGTTCCGAGGACAACCATGGTCATGGCTAGAACAACAGCCAAGGAGCGGCGCAGCACGTGGAGGACCAACCTGACGGTCAAGGAGAGGGCAAAGATGAGAAATGCGTGAAACGGTCCGAGATATATCTGACTGTCAGTACGTCGACAAAGAGTCATTAGCCTTAAGTGGCGTGGATCACAGGAATGAACCCGGTGAAAGCGGACAGGGTGGAGGTTCAGGCCCCCGCGGGCGGGGTTCGTTAGGCTCGGGGCCGCAGGTGGGGCGGGCTGTGGGTGGTGGGGGTCCGGCGGGCCCTCGACCTGCGGGTTCGCCTTCCGATGTCGGGCGACTGAAAGCGGGTCTGCGCATGCTGGAGTACGACGCCACCGGGTTCCTGCGCGGCGGGGTGCCGCACCGGATCGTGGCGGGGGCCCTGCACTACTTCCGGGTCCATCCCGCGCTGTGGGAGGACCGGCTGCGGCGGTTGCGGGCGCTGGGCGTGAACACGGTGGACACGTACGTGCCGTGGAACTTCCACGAGGTGCGGCGCGGGGAGGCGGACTTCACCGGGTGGCGGGACGTGGCCCGTTTCGTGCGCCTGGCCGGGGACCTGGGCCTGGACGTGATCCTGCGCCCGGGGCCGTACATCTGCGCGGAGTGGGAGTTCGGCGGGCTGCCGGCCCGGCTGCTGGCGGTGGAGGGGCTGCGGCTGCGCTGCGCCGATCCGGCGTACCTGGCGGAGGTGGACGGCTGGTTCGACGCGCTGGTGCCCGAGCTGCTGCCGCTGCTGGCGAGCCGGGGCGGCCCGGTGGTGGCGGTGCAGGTGGAGAACGAGTACGGCAGCTACGGCACCGACGCCGCGTACCTGCGGCACCTGCGGGACGGGCTGGTGCGCCGGGGCGTGGACTGCCTGCTGTTCACCACGGACGGCGCGCACGACACCATGCAGCAGGGCGGCACGATCCCCGGGCACCTGTCGACCGCGACGTTCGGCTCGCGCGCGCCCGAGCGCCTGGCGGTGCTGCGCCGCCAGCAGCCGCAGGGGCCGCTGGCGGCGATGGAGTTCTGGATCGGCTGGTTCGACCGCCTGGGCCTGCCGCACCACGTGCGCGACGCGAAGGAGACCGCGGCCTCGCTGGACGAGCTGCTGGCCACCGGCGCCTCCGTCAACCTGTACATGGCGCACGGCGGCACCAACTTCGGCCTGTGGTCGGGCGCCAACCACTCCGGCGCCCACCCGTGCGACGCCGGGTACGAGCCGACCGTCACCAGCTACGACTACGACGCGCCGATCGGCGAGGCGGGCGAGCTGACGGAGAAGTTCCACGCCCTGCGCGAGGTCATCGGCCGCTACCTGCCGCTGCCGCCCGGCGAGCTGCCCGCCGACCCGCCCCGGGTGGCGCCGCAGCACCTGGAGCGGGCGGACGGCCGGGCCGGACTGCTGGAGCACCTGGACGTGCTGTCCCGGGTGGCGGAGCGGGCCGCGCCGCTGCCGATGGAGCAGCTCGGGCAGGACCGCGGGCTGATCCACTACCGCACCCGGGTGCCCGGGCCCCGGCCCGGGCTGCCGCTGCGCATCGACGGGCTGGCGGACCGCGCGCACGTCTTCGCTGACGGGCGGCTGCTCGGCGTGCTGGACCGCAACTCCCCCGGCGAGACGCTGGAGCTGGCCACCGGCGAGGACGGGGTGGTGCTGGACGTCCTGGTCGAGGCGCTCGGGCGGGTGAACTACGGCCCGCAGATGGACGACCGCAAGGGCATCACCCGCGGCGTCTCGCACGGCGGCCAGCGGCTGTTCGGCTGGCAGATCCGGCCGCTGCCGCTGACCGACCTGGCCGGGCTGCGCTTCGACGACGAGGAGCTGCCCGAGGGCCGTCCGGCGTTCCACCGCTACACGGCCGTCCTCGACTCCCCCGCCGACGCCTTCGTGGCCCTGCCCGGCTGGGGCCGCGGCCTGCTGTGGCTCAACGGCTTCCTGCTCGGACGCCACAGCGCCGAGGGGCCCCAGCGCACCCTCTACGCCCCCGCGCCGCTGTGGCGCGCGGGCGACAACGAGCTGGTCGTCCTCGAACTCGACCGGCCCGGCGAGGCGGTGGAGCTGCGCGACGCCCCCGACCTCGGGCCGACGGCGGCCGCGCCCAGCTCCGAGTACTGACCGCGGGAGGGGACGGGGCACCGGGAGCAGCAGCGGGCCGCGGCCGTCGTCGCCCGGATCCTCCGGGGTGCCCGGCGGGGCTGACGGGCCCCGCACGGCCGACGGGCCCCGCCGGTTCAGCCGCCGCTCGGCCCTGCCGGCTCAGTCCCACCAGAAGGACCAGTGGTGGCTGCCGACGAGCTCCTCGGCGTAGGCGGTGAGGGCGCCGGTGCCCTGGAAGACGAGGTCGGGGCAGAGGGCGGTGTGCTCGGCGGCCACGCGCAGGGCCTCGGCGGGGGTGGTGGGCGGGGCGGCGACGCTCAGGTCCAGGGTGTCGAAGCCGACCTGGACGACCTGGGCGCCGAAGCGGCGTTCCCAGTCGGCGAGGACGGCGGCGATCTTCGCGGTGTCCTCCTCGTGGTTGGTCGGGCCGCGCCACCCGCAGGCGACCAGGGCTTCGGCGCCGCTCGCGGCGCCGACCAGGCCCAGGCGCGGGCCGCGCAGGCCCTGGAGGACGTCGGCCAGGGCGCGGGCCTCGCCGGCGGCGGCGCCCTCGGGGAGGACGGCGGCGGGGGCGGGGCCGGGCCACTCGGGGCCGTAGGGGGCGAGGGCCTCCTGGAGTTCGGCGGCGTCCTCCGGGAAGAGCTCGTCCCCGTCCTCGTCCTCGCCGGTGGTGCTGATGCCCCGCCACCAGCTGCGCAGCAGCGCGGCGGGGTCGTAGTAGGAGGGGTCGGAGGCGGCCTCGGGGCTGAGTTCGCCGGACAGCCACGGGCGGAACTCGCCGTCCTCGCGCAGCGGTACGAGCAGCAGCGGCCACAGGCCGGTCTGCGGGTGGGCGCGGTGCAGCTGCTGCCACAGGCCGGCGGGGGCCGCGTCGTCGCTGATCCACAGGTACGGCTCCCGGCGCCCCCACTCCTCGCCGGCTACCGGGCGGCCGGGCGGGAGGGGGACGGGCAGCGTGGCCTGCGGCGGCAGGGGCTGGGGCTGGGTCATGCGCCTCACGCTAGGCGCCGCCACCGACAGCCGGCCCCGGTCGCGGAGGACGGCAGTCGGCCGGCCCACCGCGGTGGCCGCAGGATGCGGGTGCGTCAGGCCCAGGGCAGGGCGGCGCGGGTGCGCCAGTACGCGGCGGCGGGTTCGGCGAGCACGGTGAGGGCGGCGAGGTCCTCGGGGGCGGGGTGGAGGGTGGCGGCGGTGAGGTTGGAGGCGAGCTGGTCGACGGTGGCGGCGCCGGACAGGACCAGGTCGGCCCAGGGCTGCGCAGCGGCCGCGGCCAGGGAGAGGGCATCGGTGGACGCACCGGTGCGGGTGGCGAGTGCGCGCAGGGCGGTGGTGTCGGGGCCGGTGGCGTTGCGGTCGGCGAGGCGGCCGTTGGCCATGCCCTCCTTGACGACGACGAGCCAGCCGGCCGCGTGGGCCTCGGCGAGGGCGGGGCCGGCGGAGGGTTCGAGGAGGTTCCAGGTGGCCTGGACGGCGGCGAACAGCGGCCGGCCGTCGGCGGTGACGCTCAGGGCGGCGCGGATGGTGTCGGCCTGGGCCGGTCCGCTGGTGGACAGGCCCACCCGCACGCCCTGCGCGGCCAGGCCGGCCAGGCGGGCGTGCAGGGCGGGGTCGGTCAGGGCGGGGCTGTCGGGGGTGACGGAATGGACGAGGTAGACGTCCAGGTGCGGGCCGAGCAGCGAGCGGGTCTCGCGGATCTGACGGTCGAACACCGCCGTCGAGTGCTCCTTGACCTCGTGCGGGCCCGCCGCGTCGGCCTGCCAGCCGGCGGTGTAGGTGTAGCCCCACTTGCTGCCGACGGTGGAGTGGGCGGCGGCCTCGGGGTGCGCGGTCAGCCACTGGGCGAGGAACTCCTCGGCCCGGCCGTAGGAGCGGGCCGTGTCGAAGTAGCGCACACCGGCGGCGTACGCGGCGTCGAGCAGGGCGTGGGTGCGCTCGCGCAGCGCCTCGACGGTGCGCTCGGCGGGCAGGTCGGCGTCGCGCCCGAGGGTGATGTAGCCGGGCCGGCCGACGGCTGCGGTGCCCAGGCCGTAGCGCGCGGTCGACGGGCGGGCGGCGGGCGCATTCGTGACGGCGGCGGGCGCATCCGTGGCGGCGGGCGCGGAGACGGGGCCGCCGGTGGCAGGGGCCGTGGTGGCGTCGGGGTCGGTCGGCATGGCTGGGTCTCCTCGGGCGCGACGGTGCTCACCTGGGACTTTATCGCCGCGGCCCCGCGCCCCCGGCAGGCCGGTGGCCCACCCGATGGCTCGGCCCGATGGCCCGGCCCGATGGCGACCGGACGTGCCTACCGGGTGGCGGTGCCCTCCTGCGGGCGGGGCGCGGCCGTGGCGGGGCCGTCGGAGGAGGTGCGCACGGCGCGGGGCGCGGCCGGTGGCGGCGGGACGGCGGCGAGGTGGCGCGCGGGCCGGGCGGGGGCCGGGTCCGGTGGGACGGCGGCGAGGTGGCGCACCGCGGCCCGGACCGGGAGCGGGTGCGGGGCGGCGGCGGGGAGCTGGTCGAGGCGCAGGACGAAGTTGACGTAGTCCAGGGGCTTGCCGGGCCAGTGGCAGTCGTTGCTGACCAGCAGCCGGCTGCGCACGCCGTCGCGTTCGGTGACCGGCCCGGGGGTGGTGCGCAGGTTGGGCTGCCAGCTCCGGGCCCACAGGTGGTGTTCCAGGGTGAGCGCCCAGCTGTCCTCGTCGACGTCCAGGGAGGCGCCGACCCGCCCGGGGAGCACCCGCGCACCGTGGGGGCCGCGCACCACCGCCCGCTGGTCGAAGTCGGCGTTCTTGCCGACCACGGTGATCCGCCACGCGCCGTGCAACCTGAGCACGCCGGCCCTCCTGACGTCCTGGCGCGCCGTCCGGCGGGCGCGCACCCGTCGGGGACTACGGCCGCGGGCCGCCCCGCGGCTCAACGCGGCCGCAGGGCGTTCCGGCGTCAGGGGCGCCCGGGGTCAGGCGGCGGGACGGGCCTCGGGGCGGACTTCGGGGCGGACTTCGGGGCCGACGGCGTGGGCGAGTGCGGGGTAACCGTGGGCGGTGAGGACGAGGTCGGCGTAGCGGTGGTCCTCGAACGGGACTCCGTGGCGGCGCAGCAGGTCGAACAGGTCGGCGAGGCGGCGGGACTCGGTGCCGCGCGGCAGTCCGTCGCGGGTGGTGCCCAGGATGCCCAGGACGGGCCCGTGCAGGCGCGTGCCCCGGTCGGCACGAGCGGGCCCTCGGAGGGAACGGAGGGGCGGGAGGGAACGGAGGGGCGGGAGGGAGCGGAAGGCCGGACGGGAGCGGACGGGACGGCCGGTGTGCTGCGGGTCCGGGTTCAGGCGCAGCAGCAGGACGAGCCGGGGGATGCCGGAGTCGCTGTCGCGTCCGGCGTCCATGGTGAGGCCGTCGATGTCGCGCCACCGGTAGCGGCGTGGGACGAACGCCCGGACCAGGGTGAGGCCGTGTTCGTCGGCGCGGACCCAGAAGCCGTACGGGACGGGCAGGGCCGCACACAGGACGGCGGCGCCGGAGAGCAGGAGTGCGGGGACGGCGCCCATCCGGCCGGCGTCCCCGGAGTCGGCGAGGACGGCGCCCATCGCGAGGGCGAGCACACAGCCGACGGGGGCGCCGGCCGCCCGCCACAGGAAGCCCAGTCGCACGGTCTGCGGTCGTCGTGCCGCCGTGTCCACGGTTGTCCCCTCTCCCAGTTCGTGCCGTCGGCGGGCCGGGCCGGTCGGGCCGGGTGCCACCGCTGGTCGTCAACACCTCGCGCTCCCACGGGAGCCGGTCACTCTACCGGTGGGCGGAGATCATCCGGCCGCCCCGGGGGAAACGTCAAGTGTCGGCGAGAAGAACGAACCTGACGGTGCGTCAGATTGTTCAGGACGCCTTCCGTCCAGCATGTCAGGCGCTTCCGGAAGGGTCAACCAAGGTGAATCCGGGGTGACTTGGGATCCACGTCAGCTCATGCCGCTGGGTTATCGTGGCGTGGCCGGTCCCGGCGCGCCCACCAGGGCGCGCGGTGCGCGGGGCCCGGCCGGGGGAAGGGTGGGGTGGGTCATGGCACGGTCGCCCCGGGATGACGGGCCGGCGGAGCCATCCGCACGGGTGGAGCCGTCCGGGCCGTCGGACCGGTCCGGGCCGGTGGAGCCGTCCGGGCCGTCGGACCGGTCCGGGCCGGCGGAGCCGTCCGGGCTGGCGGCCCGGATCGAGGCGCTGTTCCAGACCGTCCGCAGGCCCGACCGCGAGCAGTACACCAACGAGGAGGTCGCCCGGGCCTGCCGCGCGGCGACCGGGGAGTCCTTCTCCACCACCTACCTGTGGCAGCTGCGCACCGGGCGCCGGGACAACCCGACCAAGCGCCACCTGGAGGCGCTCGCCCGGTTCTTCCAGGTGCCGCCGGCGTACTTCTTCGACGAGCGGCAGGGCGCGGAGATCGCCAAGGAGCTCGCCCTGCTCGGCGCGCTGCGGGACGCGGGCGTGTGCAGCCTGGCGCTGCGCGCGGTCGGGCTGTCGCCCGAGGGCCTGGACACGGTGAGCGAGCTGATCGACGTCATCGCCCGCCGGGACGCGGCACGCCGCAACCAGGCACCCTGACGCCGGCGGCGGGGGCCGCGGACGGGCGGGGCGGGAGGACGGGGCGGGGGCCGGCGGGCGGGGGCCGGCGGGCGGGGGCCGGCGGGCGGGGACGCCCGGGGAGGTGCACGACGGCCCGACGGACGGGCCGATCGGGGGATCGGCGCGCCGCCGGAGACCGCGGTCCTGGAGCGGCCGCCGCCCCGGGGCCAACGTCCTGAGGCCGCCGCCCCGGGGGCCGAGGTGGCGGGAACAGGCTTCGCAGACCCGGGGTTCGGGGGATCGGGGGTGGCCGGGTCGGGGGACCCGGAGCGATCGGGGGATCGGGGGGTGAGGGATCGCTGAGCTGGGAGGGAACACGGCGTGTGGGACGACAGGTGCTACCGGGTGGCGTTACGGCGCTGCCGGCGGGTGGCCGAACGACTGGAACTGCCGAGCCCGTTCGACGCCACGGTGCTGCTGGAGCGGCTCGCCCGGCGGCGGGGGCGGCCGATCTCCCTGCTGCCGGTGGCCGCCCGGGCCGGGACGCCCTGCGGGCTGCTGGTCTCCACCCGGGAGACGGACTACATCCTGTACACCGCGGACACCAGCGCGCTGCACCGCCGGCACATCCTGGTCCACGAGATCGCCCACCTGCTGCTGGAACACCCCGGCTCGGCGCCGCTCGGCCCGGTCTCCGCCCTGCTGCCGCACCTGTCCCCCGCGCTGGTGCAGCGGGTGCTCGGGCGCACCTGCTACGACGAACCCCAGGAGCGGGAGGCCGAGTTGCTGGCCTCGCTGATCCTCAGCCGGGCCTCCGAGGCCGACGCCGCCCACCCGCCGGGCCCCGACGCCGCACCGCGCGCCGGCGGCCTGGACCTCCTGGACGCCCTGGACGCCCTGCTCACCGGCGCACCCGCGGTGCGGCCGCCGGCGGACACCGATCCGGGCACGGGCACCGCACCGGCACCCGAACCGACAGCGGACACCGCACCGAGCCCGGACACCGCACCGAGCCCGGGCACCGCACCCGCAGCAGCACCGGGCGCCGACCCGAGCCCGGGCGCCGCTCTGAGACCGCGCGCCGGCTCCGCGGGCGCCACGCCGCGGACGGGACGGCCGTGACCGGCCTGACCGTCTACGGCGTGGCCCTGTTCTTCGCCCTGGGCACCTGCCGTCTCGCCCCCGGCCGCCGGACCGGCCCGCGCGCCGTCGCCCGCTACACCCGCCACGCCGCCGCCCTGCTGTCCGCCGCCCTGCTGCTGCTCGCCCCGCCCAGCGTCGAACTCGCCGACCGGCTCGGTCCGTTCGCACCGGTGCCGGTGGTCCCCCTGGTGCCGGTGCTGGTGGGCGAGGCGCTGCGGCTGTGCGCGGCCTGCGCGGTGCGGCTGCTCGCCCTGGCGCTGTGCACCCCCGAACCGGGGCGCCGGGCGGTGCGGCGCCGACTCGCCGTGCTCGCCGGTGTGCTGGCGCTGCGGGCGGCGCTGCTGGCGCTGGCCTCGCCCGGCCCGGGGGCCCGCGAGCTGAGCGCCGCGCCGTCCACCGGCGCCCACCTGGCGCTGGCCGGGTACAGCGCCGTCGGCGTGCTCTACCTCGCCCACTGCCTCGCCGCCCTGCTGCGTCAACTCCTGCAGCTCACCCGGGCGTCCGGCGGGCCGGGACCCACGCGCACCGGGTTGCGGCTGATCGTGCTGGGCGTGGCCGCCGGCCTGCTGTGGACCGCCTGGGGCGTCGACGACGTGGTGCGCGCGGCCGCCACCGGCTCCCAGGACGGCGCCGAGGACGCCCTGTGCGGCGTGCTGGGACTGGTGTGCGTGACCCTGCTCGGAGCGGGCCTGGGCGCGACGCTGTGGCCGGTCGTGCCGGCCGCCGTGAGCGGCTGGCTGCTGGCCCACCGCCGGCACCGGGCGCTCGCCCCGCTCTGGCGGGACCTGCACACCGTGCTGCCGGAGATCGCGCTCGTCCCGGTCCGGCGGCTGTCGGCGCTCCTGCCGCCGCGCGACCCGCAGTTCGCGCTGTACCGGCGGATCATCGAGATCCACGACGCCCGGCTGATCCTGCGCCAGCACCTGGACCCGCGCACCGCGCAGTGGCTCGCCGGTGCGACCCGGCGCTTCCCGCCGCCCGCCGACCGGGCGGCGGCCACCGCCGAGGCCGCGGCGCTGGCGGCCGCCCTGGAGCGCGCGGCCGCCGGCGCCCTGCCCGACCCGGGCGCGGCGCCCACCGTGCCGGCCGCCGTCCCGTCGGCCGAACCGCCGCGGGCCCTGGGGTCGGAGGCCGACCACCTGGCGCACCTCACCCGCGTCTACGCGACCTGCCCGGCCGTCGCCGAGGTCCGCACCCGGGCCCGCGCCGCCCACTCCGCCCGCTCCCCCGCCGTGGACGGGCCCGGGGCCGAGCCACCGGCGGGCCCGGGGCTGCTCGGGCGGTGAAGCGGCGAAGGCGCCCCGGGAACACCACGTCACCCATGCCCTGGACCCCCGCACGACAGGCCGGGCGGTGCCGCGCTCCCTCGTTCGCCCGCTCCCGGCGCGTTCTGGTCGACGGCCCCGGTCAGTTCCGGTTCGGCTTCAGGGTCGGCCTGATCTCCTCCCACCAGATCAGGACGGCGCCGGCGGCCAGGACCAGGACGTTCGCGGCGATCAGCAGCCATCCGCCGGTCAGGAGGCGCCTGTTCACGGCGGTGTACCCGGAGTCACCACTGTGGTCCTGGAGGCTCCCCAGGAGGAGGAGGATGGACAGCCCGGCCCAGAGCACGGAGATCCCGGTTCCCACGGCTGCCAGTTTCCCCGGTTCGCGTCCCGCGCGGGGCAGCCCGGTCGCCGCGAGGACGATCGCCACGGCGGCCCCGATGAAGCCGATCGGGACGACCAGCCAGTCACTCGGGTCAGGGCTGCCGTTGGCCGCTCCGAAGAGGTGCTTCCAGTCGAAGGCCAGGACCACCTGAACCGTCTTCTGCTCGGCGGTGAGCGTGAAGGTCTGCTCCATCATCGGGTTCTTGCCCGCTCCGACGAGAGCGGCGGCCGCCATGAGGAGCAGGATCTTGACGAGCTCTGCGGGAGGGCGCTCCTTGGGGTGATCCGGCGGCTGCGGCGGGCGTTCGCCGGGCGGGCCGGGCCGTGAAGCCGGCCCCGGTGGCTGGTCGGGCTCCCGCTCGTCGCCGTCTCCGGGATCGGGCCGGGTCCCGGGCCCGGTGGGGGTGCGGCCCGTCTGGGGCGGTTGCGGGGTGGTGAGCGCGCGCAGGGCGTCGGTGCGTTCGCGGATCGCCTCGCGCGCCCCGTCGATGCCCATCCAGGCTCCCGGGCCGGCCGCGCCTCCGAGGAGCGCTTCGCACCGTTGCCGGACCTGGGCCGGTGTCGGGCGGCGGCCCGGGTCCTTGCCGAGGCAGTCGGCGATCAGCCGGCGCAGCGGCTCGGGGACAGCGCCCAGGTCCGGGGTGTCGGCGACGATCCGGTGGGCGACCGCCCACTCGTTCTCCGCGCCGAACGCCTCCCGTCCGGTGACCAGGAAGTAGAGGGTGGAGCCGAGCGCGAAGACGTCCGAGGCCGGGCCCACCGCACGGCCCATCGCCTGCTCGGGCGACATGTACAACGGGGTGCCGATCCGGGTCGACTGGCTGGAGTGGGTCACCGACTGGGTCAGGGACTTCACGATCCCGAAGTCGATGACCTTGGGCCCGCTCTCGTCCAGCACGATGTTCGCGGGCTTCAGGTCACGGTGCACCACCCCGGCCGCGTGGATGTCCGCCAGTGCGTGCGCGATCCCCCCTGCCAGCAGCAGCACCTGACGCTCCGGCAGCCCGCGGGTGCCCAGCACCAGGTCGCGCAGCGAGGGGCCCGCTACGTACGAGGTCGCCAGCCACGGCCGCTCCGCCCGGGCGTCCGCGTCCAGCAGGGGGGCGATGTGCGCACCCCGCACCCGCTGCGCGGCGGCGATCTCCAGAGCGAACCGCTCGGCGAACTGCGGCTCCTGCGTGAACTCCGAGCGGATCACCTTCACCGCCGCCGGCACCCCGCCGGGCGACAGGGCCAGGAACACCTGGCCCATCCCGCCCTCACCCAGCCGTGCCAGCAGCTGAAACCCGCCGAAGCCGTCGGGATCGTGCTCCCGCAGCCCCGCGAACCGGAATGCCGTACCCGCCACGACCCACAGCCCCCCGCTGCTCCGCCATCGGACCTACGGCACGAACAGCGACCGCTCGCGCACTCGCACCGAGCGTAGGGATGCCGCCGGCCCACCGCCAGTGGGCCATCGAGTCCGACGGTGCCGAACCGGAGGGGCACCGGCGAAACGACGGGGACCGCCCGGCCCCGTCGGCCCAGGCGGTCCTTCCCCGGGAGGACGCGGGCCACCGGGGCCCGGCCCGTCCACCGGGGTGCGTCGAGTGTGGTTCAGGCGTGCGTCAGCTGACCGACTGCTTCACCAGCGCGGCGATCTTCTCCTCGACCTCGGCCGTGACCTCGGTCAGCGCGAAGCCGGCCGCCCACATGGTGCCCTCGTCCAGCTTCGCCTGGTCGCTGAAGCCGAGCGTGGCGTAGCGGGCCTTGAACTTCTCGGCGCTCTGGAAGAACAGGACGACCTTGCCGTCCAGCGCGTAGGCGGGCATCCCGTACCAGAGCTTCGGCGCGAGCACCGGGGCGTTGGCCGTGACGACGGCGTGGACGCGCTCGGCCATGACCCGGTCGGAGTCCTGCATCTCGGCGATCTTCGCGAGCACGTCCCGCTCGGCCTCCGCCGCCTTGTCGGCCTTCGAGCCGCGCTTGGCCGCCTTCTTCAGCTCGTCGGCGTGGTCCTTCATCGCGGCCCGTTCGTCGGCCGAGAATCCCTCGTGCTTGCTTGCGCTGCTGCTCATGTCAGATCTCCCATTGAGGATCTCGATGTGCGGGATCTTGAGGGGACCTTATCCCGACTCACCGACACCGGGCCACGACGACCAGCACTGAGCGAAGAGCATTCCTGCTGCCGCAGGTGGACGGCGAAAGGTCCGCCGCACGCAAGGCTATCCGGTGCTCCGGCACCGCAGTTGAACGATGGTTCGCGCACTTGAACAACGCCGCCATGAGGATTCCGCGGGAGTCGACGGCCGGGATCCCCACCCGGTGACGGCCGTGTTCCAGGGCGAACGACCTTGACGGAAAGAACATGTGACGTGACATCGCCTGACTGTTCGCCACACGGCTTTCCCAGGAGGGCTCATGGAAGAACATCGGGTTCCCGACCGCGGTTCGGGCCCGGCAGGGTCGGGTGCAAGGACGGCGCGCCGGTCGGACGGGCACCGGGCGGGGATCGGGATCCCGCCGGCGCCGAGGACGTCGCCCGTCTCGCGGGACGGGCGTGGCCGACGGGGCGGCACGCACGGAGAGGACGCACGCACCGCAACGCGGGCCGGGGCGGATGGGCCCCGGCCCGCGCTGGGGAGCCGGAATGCGGAGCCGGGCGCTCACGCCCCGGTGCTCAGCACTGGGGGCGGCGGCCGTGGTTGGCACCGCGCCTGGCCCGGGCCTTCTTCTTGCGACGACGTTTCGACGACATCGGCTTCTCCTCTCACCACCAGGACCCCCGGCTTCCACCGTTCCACACCGGGCCCGCCCCGGCCCGTCGGGAGCACCCACCCGCGGCCCGGGCACCGGCAGGCCCGGGCACTCGGGCCGTCCGGGGGCACTCGGGCCGTCCGGGGCTCAGGCGTTCCGGGCGAGGGCGGCGCGCCAGGCGGGGCTGTCGACGTAGTGGTTGTCGAAGCGCTCGGCGGAGGCGGCGATGGCGCTCGGGTCGCTCTCGCCGCGCATGACGCTGCCCAGCAGGCGCAGGTAGTCGAAGCGGTCCATGCCCGGGGTGAACACGAACAGGACGTCGGCCTCGGCGCCCGGGGCGGCGGCGAAGGCGTGCGGGGTGTGCGGGGGCACCGCCAGGAAGTCGCCCGCGCCGAGGACGGTGACCTCCTCGCCGAGCAGCACCTGCAGCGAGCCGCTGATCACGAAGAACAGCTCCCACGCCTTGGTGTGGAAGTGGGCGGGGGCCCCGACCGCGCCCTTGGCGAAGGTCGAGCGGTAGCTGGTGAAGCCGCCCTCGGTGTGCGCGGAGTCGGCGAGCAGGGTCATGGTGCTGCTCGGGTCGGCGCAGATCTCGGCCTCGGCGCAGCGGGTCAGCACGGGGGCCGTGGTGGGGGCCTGGACGGCGGTGGTGTCGGTGGTGGCAGCGGCGGTGGCGGTGGTGTTCGTCGTCGTCATGTGATCAGACTAGATCGCCAAAGACCCACGGGCAGGTGGCAATTCCACCTCGGTTTCATGGGTCAATTCCGGAGCGCGGCCGGTGGCGGCCGGCCGTCAGGACAGGCCGCGGAGCTGGACGGCGCGAGTGACGGCGAGCAGGTCGGCGGGGGTCAGCTGGTCCAGGACGCGGGTGGCGTGGGCCAGCAGGTCGGCGGCCGCGGCGGTGAGGGCGGCCTCGCCGAGCGGGCGCTCCGGCAGGTCGCAGCCGTCGGCGAGCAGCGCCTGCGCGACGGCGCGCAGGTCGGCGGTGGCCGGTTCGCGCACGGTCAGCGCCAGGTGGGCGGAGGGCTCGCCGCCCTCGGCGCGGGCGGCGTACGCGAGGCCGCGCGGGACGTAGAGCACCTCGCCCGGGCGCAGCACGGTGTCGGGCAGCAGCTCGCCCGTTCCGGCCTCCGCGGGCCCGGCGCCGGACGCGGGGGCGGTCTCGGTGGCAGGGGCTGCGTGCACCCGCCAGCGTCCGGTGCCCCAGAGCTGGACGGCCAGGACGTCGCCGTCCTCGCCGTGCCCCGGGTGGTCCCGGCCGCCGGGGGCGGCGAGGACGCAGTCCGCCCGCACCGGCAGGCCGAGGCGGGCACCCAGGCCGGCGGCGAGTGCGCGCACGCCGGTGTGCCACTGCTCGACGTGGCGCAGCAGTACGGTGACCCGCTCGTCGCGGACCAGGGCGCGCACCGACGGGCCGTCGGCGCAGTCCTCCAGCACCTGGCCGAGCGCCGCCCGGGGGCGGCAGAACCGGTGCGCGGGCAGCTCGGCGGCGCCCTGGTGGAGCCCGATGTAGGGGGTCCTCAGCAGGCCGTGGTCGAGCAGCCGCTCGAGTTCGGGGCGGGTGAGGACCTCGAGCGGCGGGTCGGCGGGGCGCAGCACGGCCGGGGCGGTGCGCCACAGGGCGGTGCGGAAGTGCGTTTCGTCCGCCACGCAGCGGTGCAGCCAGTTCTGGGTCATCTGCGGGTCTCGCTCTCGGGCGGTCGGGGCGGGCCGGGTTCGGGGCGGGCCGGCGGGCCGGGGCTGGTGGTCGGGGCGCCGCCGGGCGGCTCGGGCGACGGCCCGGGCGACTCGGGCGGCGGCCCGGGCGGCGGGTCAGGCGCCGTGGGCGGTGCGGCGGGCCCCGGCGACCAGGTCCTCGGGGGTGACGGCGGCGAGGCGGGCGCGCAGGTGGTCCAGCAGGACGGCGCCGGCGCGCAGCAGGTCGGCCTCGTCCAGGGGGCGCTCGGGCAGGGCGGGCCCGTCGGCGGGCCTGTCGGCGAGCAGGGTGCGCAGCCGGGCGCGCAGGTGGTCGGCACGGGCCTCGCGCAGGGCGACGGTCAGCTGGAGGGAGGGGGCGGGCCCGGTGGCGCGGGCGGTGTGGGCGTGGCCGTCGGGGACGTAGAGCACCTCGCCGGGGTGGACGGGTGTCTCCAGCAGGCACGGTCCGGGGGTGTCCTCGCGGCCGGGCCGCCAGGCGGGGTCGGCGGGTGCGGGGTGGACGCGCCGGTGGGTGGTGCCGTCGAGCTGGATCACCAGGAGGTCGCCGTCGGCGCGGTGGGTGGGGCCGTACGGTCCGGGCGGGGTGTGGTCGAGGAAGGCCTCGGCCGGGCGTCCCGTCGCCTCGGCCAGGCCGGTGGTGAGTTCCCGGACGCCCGGGTGCCAGTGTTCGAGGTGGTGCAGGTGGAGGGTGGCGCCCTCGTCCTGGATCAGGGTGCGGACCAGGGCCGGGTCCAGGCAGCCCTGGAGGGGGTGGCCGGTGACGGTCCGCGGAGTGCAGAACCGTTCCTCCGGGAGGGGGTCGCCCCCGGCGGTGGACAGGGTGGCGTACGGGGTGCGCAGCGTTCCGCCGTCGACGAGGTCGGACAGGGCCTGCGGGGTGAGGAGCCGGGTGGGCGGGTCGGCGGGGTGGAGGAGGGCGGGGCCCCGGCGCCAGTGCCGGCGCAGGAAGGTCTCGGGGTCGCCGACGCAGCGTTCGAGCCGGTCCATGGCCGTGGCGGGTCCTTTCCGGTGGTTCGTCGGGGGCGGGGCGGCCGGTACGGGGCGTTGCGGCGGGCGTCGGGGCCTCGCGGGCCGGGCGGGCGCGGGCCGGGGGCCCCGGTGGCCTGGACGGCCGCCGGAGCCCCTGGGGTCTGTCGTCGGACCCGCGTCCGCGGGGTCCGGGATCCGGGGTCAGCTGATGTGCGAGGGGCAGTGGTGGCCGCAGTCGTCGATGGCCATGTGGTCGGTGTGCACGTCGGGCGTCGTGCCGTGGCCGACCGGGCCGTGGACGGCCGGCGTCCGCACCACCGGGCCGTGGACGGTCGGGGCGTGGCCGGCCGAGGCGGAGGCGGCCGCCGGGGCGAGGGTCGCCGCGCCGAGGGCGGCCGCGGCGGCGACGGACAGCGCCGCCCGGCGGGCCAGGACGGCGAAGGTGGTGGTCGTGGCGGTGGTGCGGGTACCCATGGTGGTCTCCTTCGGGACGGGGGTGGGCGCGCCCTGGTCGGGCGGGCCCGGTGGGGCGGCCGTGCGCCGGTGGGCGCGTCGGCCTGGTGCCGGGGGGATGCCGGGGAGGCGGGTTCCGGTGGCCGGGGAGGCGGGATCCGGTGGCCGGGAGGGGGCGGTGTGGCGCGGTGGTGTGTGGTCAGCCGGCCGGCCCGGTGGTGTCGGGGCGCGCCGTGCCGTTGCCGGCGGTGAGCGGGATGCGCAGCACCAGCGGTTCGGCGCCGGGCCGGCACTGCAGGCGGTAGCCGCAGCCGGGTGGCAGCAGCAGCCACTGCCCGGGCCTCAGCCGGACGGTCTGTGGTGATCCGTCCGCCCGGTCCGGCCCGAACCGCCCACCGGGGCCGGTCGGTTGGACGCGCCCGGCGCCGCGGCGCTGGAACAGTAACAGGCTGCTCGCGCTCCGGCCGGTGAGGGCTCCGGCGCCCCCGACCGCGGCCGGCTCCACGAGCCGTCCGAGGCGCTCGTGCAGCGCGGCGGCGAGGGCGGCGGTGTGCCTCGACCGTCGGTGGGCGTCCGGCGCGGGCGGCGGTTCGGCGCCGTCCGGGCCGTCGTCCTCGGTCCACAACAGGGCGGGACCGTGGCCGAGTCGGCGCTGCAGGAAGCCGACGACGTCCTGCAGCAGGTCGTCGTCCCGGAGGGTCGGCAGGTGCGACTCCTCGCCCCACAGCATCGCCTCACCTCCGCCTCGGCCGGGTTCCCGCCGCCCCCGCTCCGATGATCCATCGTGCGCAGCGGCCGCCGTGACGCACAGTCCCGGGTTCCCGGTCCCGGGATCACGTGACACGGGCGGGCTCGGCCGGCCCGTCGCGGGGCGGACGGGTCGGCCTTCCCGACGGGCCTTCCCGACGGGCCGTCCGTCCGGGGCGCCTGCCCGTCCGTCCGGGCCTTCCGTCCGGGCCGTCCGTCCGGGGCTCAGTCGTCCAGCAGCCCCGCGCGGGCCGCGGCCACACCGGCCTGGAAGCGGCTGTCGGCCGCCAACTCGTCCATGATGTCGGCGATGTGGCGGCGGGCCGTGCGCAGCGACATGCCCAGCCGGCGGGCGATCGCCTCGTCCTTCAGGCCGGCGGCGAGCATCCGCACGATGGTCTGGTCGAGCTCCTGGGCGACCTGCCCGAAGCCGTCCTCGGCCGCCTCGGCGAACGGCCTGGCCAGCGTCCACGTCTGCTCGAAGATCTCGCACAGGTACGCCACCAGGGCTTTCTGACGCACCACCAGGGCGCCCCACGAGCCGTCGTCCAGGGGCAGGAAGGCGAGCTCGCGGTCGAAGACGATGAGCCGGCCGAACAGCTCGTGGGCGGTGCGGTACTCCGCGCCGAGCGCGGTGGCCGCCTCCACGTAGGCCTGGCTGGGGCCGTTGAAGCGGGCGGTGTGGTGGTAGAGGGTGCGCATCCGCACTCCTCGGGCGAGCAGGACGCGGTCGCGCCGCAGCGCGTCCTCCATCGCGGCGGGGACGCGGGAGCCGCCACCGGGCTGGCTGGTGAGGACCTCGCTGCGGCACTCGGCGGAGGCGCGGTCCAGGGCGGCGCGGACCTCCGGCAGGGTCGCGATGACCTGCAGCTGCGGGGGGTCGTCCGCGGCGGGGGTGTCGGTCGCGGGCCCGTCCGCGGCGGGGGCGGCGGTCGCGGGCCCGTCCGCGGCGGGGGCGGCGGCGTTCACGCCGGCGGCGCGGATGGCGGGCCCGCCGGCGGCGCCGTTCCCGCCCGCGACGGTCTGCCGGTGGACCGGCAGGAAGCCGGCCACCAGGGCCTGGCGGTGGGCCAGTTCGGCGCGGCTGCGCTGGATGGCGGCCTCGACGGGGGCGGCCAGGGCGGCCATCGCGGCCTCGGGGGCGACGGCCCGGCCCAGGCGTGGATCGTCGGGGTCGCGGTGGACCAGCTGCCAGGCCAGGAGGCGTTCGAGGGCGGGTGCGGCGCCGTCGGGGTCCAGGCCGAGGCCGGTGAGGTGGGCGGCGAGGGCGGCCGCGTCCAGGCTGCCGTGTTCCAGCACCCAGGCGTAGGCGGCACCGTCGGCCGGCTCGGGAGCCGGCGCGGGAACAGGAACGGGAACGGGGACGGGGACGGGCAGGGCTGCCGGTACCGCCCCGCCCAGGGCGCCGGGGCCTGGGCCTGGGCCGACGCCCGGGCCCGTGCCCGTGGCGGCCGACCGGGGCGGATGCGGCGGGGTCTGGGGTGAAACGTCCACTTCCGTCCCCCGGTCATCTTGCTGCCAGTGCTGTCGGTGGGGCCCCGATCGATGGCGCGGGCGGCCCTTGATCGTCATGCTAGTTCACAGGCCGCCGGGCCCCGCCGATCACGGCTCCCGGCCCGCCGTCCGCTCCCCTGTCGCGTCCTGGAGGACCCCTTGAAGCGTTTCGTCGCCGCCACCGCCCTGCTCGCCGGACTGCTCACCGCCGCGGTCGGCGGCGCGGCCTCCGCCTCGGCCGCGGCGGCGACGGACACCCGGCCGGCGGTCGGGTCGACCCAGCCGTCGCCGGTGCTCCAGCCGCCCGGCGCCACCAAGAACATCGCGGACACCTCCTGGGGCGGCAGCTGCCACACCCCGCTCTGCAAGCCGATCATGTGACGCCCCCGGCGCACGTGGCGCCGCCGGCCGGTCGGGCCCACCCCGACCGGCCGCCTTCCCCGGCTCGCCCCGGCTCGTCCCGGCTCGCCCCGTCCCGTTCCGTCCTGGTCCGTCCTGGTCCGTCCCGGGCCGCCCGCGGCAGAGAGGCTCCGACATGCCCGTCACCACCCCGTCCTTCGCCACCGCGCCCGCACCCGCCGCACCCACCGCGCCGACCCCCGCCGCCTCCGCCATCGCCGGGCTGAGCCAGCGCGAGTGCCAGGTCCTGGAGCTCCTCACCCAGGGCGCCACCTACGGCGCGATCGCCCGCCGCCTGGAGCTCAGCCCGCACACCGTCGACACCTACCTGCGTCGCATCCGGGCCAAGACCGGCACCAGCAACCGGATCCAGCTCGCCCTCCTCGCCCACGCCGCGATGCCCATCTCCGGACGCCTCGGCGTCAACTGACGGACGATCAGCGATACCTGCGGGAACCTAGGGTGGCGGCATGAGACACCGCACGGCACTCGCCGCCCTCGCCCTGTCCACGGCCGCCCTCCTCGCCGCCACGGCGGCACCGGCGCCCGCCGCCCCGCAGCGGTCCACGGCCCCGCAGCAGTCCGCCGCCCCACCCGGGGCCCGCGCGGACGATCCCGGCACCGCCCCCGACAGCGCCGCCGCCCCCGACAGCACCGCCGACAGCGCCTCCGGCGAGGTCACCGGCCCCGACGAACTCGCCGCCTACCGCCACCAGCCGATCACCTGGGCCACCTGCGCGGATCCCGGGCTCGCCGCCAGCGGCACCGAATGCGCCACCCTCAAGGTCCCGCTCGACTACCGCGCACCCCGGGGCCGCACCCTCGACCTCGCGATCTCCCGGATCCGGGCCACCGACCCGGCCGAACGCCGCGGCATCCTGCAGACCAACCCCGGCGGCCCCGGCAGCCGCGGCCTGGACATGCCCGCCGCGCTGCTGTCCCGGGCCGCGCCCGAGGTGGCCGCCGCCTACGACGTCATCGGCATGGACACCCGGGGCACCGGCGCCAGCGGAGCCCTGGACTGCGGCCTGGAGCGCGGCAGTTGGCTGCGCTCGGTGGGCACCGACCAGTCCGGTTTCGAGGAGAGCTGGCGCCTGGCGAAGAACGACGCCGACGCCTGCTGGGCGAAGTACCCCGACCTGCTGCCCCACCTCACCACCCGCAACATCGCCCGCGACGTCGACCTCGTGCGCGCCGCCCTCGGCGAACGGCGCACCTCCTGGTTCGGGCAGTCCTACGGCTCGCTGCTGGGCGCGGTGTACGCGCAGATGTTCCCGGGCCGCGTCGACCGGCTGGTCCTCGACAGCGCCCCCGACCCCGCCCGCTACGGCATCCGGATGTTCCAGGACATGGGCCCCGCCCACGAGCGGGCCCTCGACGACTTCGCCGTCTGGGCCGCCCCCCGCCACGGCGAGTACGGCCTCGGCGCCACCCCGGCCGCCGTACGCGCCACCGTCGAGAACCTGGTGCGGCGCGCCGAGGCCGCACCGATAGCCGTCGACGGCTTCCGGGTCGACGGCCGCCTGCTGCCGGTGCTGCTCACCGTCTGCCAGGGCGACGACCGCGACGGCGCCGACTACGCCGCCGTGCTGCGCCAGCTCCTCGACGCCGCGGACGGCAAGCCGGTGCAGGTCACGCCCGGGCTGCACGAGCTGCTGACCGTCGTCTTCCAGCCGCGTGTCGTCGGCGCGGACCTCGACCTGGCCTCCGCGATGGCCGTCCTGTGCGACGACGTCGCCATGCCGCGCGACCCGCAGTGGTACCGCGCCGCCGTCGAGCGCTCCCGCGCCGCCCAGCCGGTCTTCGGCCCGGTCTACAACGGCCCGACGCCGTGCGCGTTCTGGCCGCAGGCGCCCCGGGAGACCCCGGTGACGGTGGACAACGCCGTGCCCGCCCTGCAGATCCAGTCCACCGGCGACACCCACACCACCTACCCGGAGGCCCTCGCCATGCACGCCCGCCTGCACGGCTCGCGCCTGGTCACCGTCCCCGGCCGCACCCACGGCCTCTACCTCGGCGGCTACAGCCCGTGCGCCCAACAGGCCGTCGACGCCTACCTGGTGACCGGCGCCCTGCCCGCCGCGGACACCACCTGCCCGCGCTGACCCCTGCCCGCTGCCCGCGCTGACCCCCTGCCGCCGCCCGGCGCCGGACGCGACCCACCCCCTCGTCGACAGCCGCGCGCTGCGGCCTTCAGTTCCGCAGCGGGTCGAGGGGCTGGGCGCAGCGCTGGCGCAGCCCGTCCGACCGGCGCCGCACCATCGTCCGACTCTCCACGCAGGGACGGGGGCTGCTGCGCCGGGCCGAGCGCGTGCGGACGGAGACCGACCGGCGCTTCCTCGCGGCGCTGCCGCCGGCCGAGACCGGCGCGCTGCGAGCGCCCTGCGCACGCTCGCCACCGGGTAGCCGCCCGGGGCCGGCGGGCCCGCCCGTCACCCGTCCGTGGCCGCGGATGTGCACGGCACCCCGGACGGCCCGTAGCGTCGCCGTCGGCATGCGGTCGACACCGCGTGCCGCGGCAGGGCCAGGGGTGTCGACGGTGGGGGGCGCGCGGGCGATGAGGCGGATTCGACGGGCAGCGGCGGCCCTGGCGGTGGCGGTGGCGGTGTTCACGGCCTCGGCGTGCAGCTCCTCCCCCGCGCCACCGGCCCCGGCCGCCCCGGCTTCCTCGGCCTCCCCCGAGTCCTCCGCGGACGGCACGGACGACGACCCCGCCGGTGACCCGGGCGGGCACCCGCTCGCCCTCGTCTACCGCGGCCCGGCCGCCTGCGACGGCTGCCCCGAGGCCACCCGGCAGCTGCTGGAGCACGACGGCTACGCCGTGCACTACATCGGGCCGCAGGAGCACCTGCACTTCGGCCCCGGCGCGCTCGACCACGCCGCCCTGTACGCCCAGCCCGGCGGCACCAACGGCCAGGAGGTCGGCACCGCCTGGCGCCTGCTGCGCCAGGAGCCGGGCTTCACCCCGGACCTGGTGCGCGACTACGTCCGCGCCGGCGGCCGCTACCTGGGGCTGTGCATGGGCGGCTACCTGGCCGGCGACCCGGGCTACGACCTGCTGCCCGGCGACTCCGGCCAGTACATCCGCACTCCGGGCGCCACCGTCACCGACGACCGGGACCACCTCGTCGCCGTCGCCTGGCGCGGCCGCCCGCAGCGGATGTACTTCCAGGACGGCCCGTACTTCGACGTCGACGGCCCGGGCGTGGACGTCCTCGCCCGCTACGGCAACGAGCGCGCCGCGGCCGTCGTCGCCCCGTACGGGTCCGGGCGGGTCGCCGTCAGCGGCCCGCACCCGGAGGCACCGGCGGACTGGTACCGCGACTACGGGCTGCCCGACGAGTCGGCCACCGGCCAAGCCCTGGGCGAGGACCTCCTGCACGCCCTTCAGGCGGCCCGCTGACCGAGTTGGAGGAGGGGGAGGGAGCGTCCGGAGAGGGCCTCCGTGAGGCGGGCGGCCTGGGCGGGGGCCATGGTGTCGGGCAGGCGGCGCACGGGGACGAAGCGGGCGCCGAGCAGGGCGCTGCGGTGGCGGGGCGGGACGGTGAGGCGCTCGGTGGTGACGGTGCCGCCGTCGAAGACCAGGGCGAGGCGTTCCAGGTGGCGGTCGGCGGGGGTGAAGTCGACGGCGAGGACGGCGGTCAGGTTCAGGGTCAGGCCGGTGTCGTGGTGCAGGTGGCGGGCGGCGGCCAGGTGCGGGGGCTCGTTGGGCCGGGCCGGGCCGCCCGGGAGGATCATGCCGTCCAGGTAGTCGGGGTCGACGAGCAGGACGTCGCCGCGCAGGTTGCGGACGAGGGCGAGGCAGCCGAGCCGGCACACGGGCGGCTTGGCGAGGAGGCGGGGATCGCGCATCAGGGGGTCACTTCCTCAGGGCGACGAACAGCAGGAGCAGGGCGAAGCAGGCCCACCAGAGCAGACGGGCGAGGAGGTCAGTCGTCATACGTCAGGCGCTCGTAGCGCAGCCCCTTGCGCAGCAGGTCGACGATGCGCAGCACCTCCGACGCCCGGGCCGCCCCCAGAGCGACCAGGTAGCAGCCGGTGCGGCGCCCGTACTCCCAGTCCACCTCCGCGGAGGGCAACGTCACCCCGCCCAGGGCGAGCACGGTGGTCAGGTCGTCCAGGGCGTCGGCGGCCTGGCGCCGCTGGTCGGCGGTCACGCGGGAGAGGGTCGACATCAGTGCTCCCCCGGCCGCTTGTGCATCTCGAACACCCGCCAGGCACTCCAGGCATCCGTGAAGGAGGAGAACCCCTTCAACCCGCCGGAGTCCTGGCACAGCCACTCCCCCGTCATCTCGTTCCGCACCCGGTAACACCGCCCCTCGGGGTCCCACCGAACCCCGTAGCCATGCAGCTCGGGCACTTGGTCATGCGTCATGGGAATAACCTTCCGCAGCCGATCTTTCACGCTCTGTGTGGAAAATGGTTGCGGAACGACCCCCTCGCAGGGAAGGATCTGAAGTCGCCAGTTCAGCATGGTTCAGTTGGGAAGCATCATGAACCGTAAGGATCTTGATCCCACGTCATCTCCCTATGCGGCCCTCGGGATCCAGCTCCGCCGCTCACGCGAGGCACGCGGCCTGACCCAGACGGAGCTCGGAGAGGCCATCTCCTACTCCGGCGCCTACATCTCCAGCATCGAGCGCGGCATCCGCCCGCCGAGCCGTCGGTTCGTGGAGGTCGTGGACGAGTACCTCACCACCGGTGGCACGCTCGCCCTCATGCTTGACCAGCTCGAACACAGCATCCTCATAGAAGGTTTCCCCGAGTACGCCGAGCGGGAGGCGGAGGCCACTACGGTCCGGCTGTTCGAGATCGGAGTAGTTGCAGGACTGCTTCAGACTCCAAACTACGCAGCCGCATACGAGCAAGCACCCGTGAGACGGGGGACAGTTACGCAGCAGCAGGCCGACGAGCGCATGCGCTTTCTCCTCGCCCGGCAGGAGCGGCTCAACCAGTCCTCGCCCCCCTTCGTCCAGGCTGTGCTAGACGAATGGAGCTTGCGACGCCCAGTCGGCGGGCCGACCGTGATGGCCAAACAGTTGGCACACCTGGAAGAACTAGCCGGCCGCCCAAACATGACCATCCAGGTGGCCCCGATCGGCCTTGGGGAGAGTCGACCGTTCGCTCACCCGGTAACCCTGCTGACGATGCCGAACCGCTCGTTGCTCGGGTATTCGGAGAGCCACCAGCGCGGTTTTCTCGAGCGAGATGCCGAAACCCTGGCAGGCTGGGCCAGAGACTACGATCGGCTGCAAGCCGAGGCGCTGCCGCTGGCCGCGTCACTTGAGCTGATCCGCATAGTACGGAAGGAATTTGAAAGTGCATCTTGACCTATCCAGCGCCCGCTGGCGCAAGAGCACGCGCAGCGGACAAGGCGGCCAGTGCGTCGAAGTCGCAGACGGCTACCAAAACATCGTCCCTGTCCGCGACTCCAAGGATCCCCACGGCCCTGCCCTCCTTTTCCATGCCGACGCCTGGCAGTCCTTCGTCACCGCCGTCCGCACCGGCGAGTTCGACGCCCACTGACAGCAACACCCACCTCGCCGCCCCACCCACGGGGCGGCGAGGCGATCTGAACTCCCCCAGCAGGTTCAACCCGACCAGGGCAAACGGCAGCACGGCACCAGGCTTCTCCCCCAACGGCCTTCTCTACCTCAAGGTTGGTGAACGAGTGGTCTGGTCCGACACCCACCACATGAACCTCAAGGCCGGCCACGACCGCGAGGTGCTCGCGGTCTACCCCTACCGTTCGGCCTGCCCGAAGTCGGTGTGGGCGCAGCTGATCGCCGAGGCCAGTGCCGACGTCTTCCTCTGCGGGTACACCAACTACTTCGTCTGGCTGGAGCAGCCAGCCCTCCTGCAGACTCTCCGCCGCAAAGCCGAGAGCGGCTGCCGCATCCGGTTCCTTCTCGGAGATCCCGGCTCCGAGACGACCCGCAGGCGTGAGCTGATCGAGGATGTTGCCCTCACGGTGTCCACGCGGATCAGGGTCACCCTGGAGAACCTGGGCAAGCTCTCCGACACCGAGGGCGTCGAGGCCCGCTTCAGCGCGGAGGAGGACGGTCCGAACCATGTCGGCCTCTCGGTGTTCCGCTTCGACGATCACGCCCTCGTCACCCCGCATCTCGCCCGGGCCGTCGGCCACGACTCACCGATGATGCACTTCCGGCGCAGCGAGGAGAACGGCATGTTCGACCGCTTCTCCGAGCACGCCGAGGAACTCTGGTCCCGGGGCCGCGACATTCGATCCGACTCCACCTGAGGTTGAGCGAATCCGCCGCACCAGCCGGCTCACGGCGAAATCGGCTGCCGCGCCTGCGATCCCGCCGTCCGCACCGGCGAGTTCGACTGAACCGGCAAGCCACCGCCGGAGTGGGAAGCCTGGGCAGGGGTAGCTCTGGATGGCGCAGGAGGGCATGACATGGCCGACGACAAGTGTGGATCGACCGGACAGTCCAACGGCTGGTCGATCAAGCGAGCGGCTTGCGGTAGCGGACGTACTCGTTCTGTCTCCGGAACCCCACGCTCTCGTAAAGATCGTAGGACCGGTGGGGATTTGCCGTGCCCGTGTACAGCCTGGCCGTCGTTGCACCCTGCTCGCGAAGGCTTCGCAGCCCTTCCAGCAGCAGGATCCGGCCGATTCCGAGGCGTCGCTGGTCCGTTCGGACGCTCAGCTCTTCCACCTCGCCCACGGTGTGGTCGTGGTTGCGGATGGAGCACAGGGCCACGCCGAGCATCTCCTGCCCCCTCCAGGCAGCCCTCCAGCATGCCGGGTCGGCGGTGTCGACGAAGTCCTGGAAGGTCCATTTCTGAGTGAAACCGGTTTCCGCGTACGACTCGACGACCGTCCTCCAGGCCGCGCGGTAGTGGCTGGTCCCGATCGGCCCCGTCCGTATCCCGGCCGGGAGTTCGCTGCCTCGTTCGGGCAACTGCTTCAGATCGCCCAGCTCCAGCTCGACCAGACTGAAGACACGTCGGTAGCCGGCTGCGAGCAGAAGCGCCGTGGCGTCCTGCTCGGAGACCATGGCGTTCGCACCGATCACTGCAGTCCGAGCCGTGCCATGGTCTTCGGTGAGCCGGCCGATCCGCTCTTCGGCCCAGCGCAGCATGGCTGACCCGATGCCCTGGTCGCGATGCTCGGGCAAGAGGTAACCGCGGTGCAGGTAAAGCCACGTATCGTCCCGCTCCTGCCACCACCGGATCGTCGAGTAGCCGACGACGCTCCCGTCGCGTACCACCAGGACCTGGTTCTCGGACGGCTCGTCCAGCTTGGCAGAGGCCTCGGCGATCTCGGCCGCTGTCGGGAGCCCTTCCACAACCGAGCGGGTGTCGACCCCGTCCCGTTCGACACATCCCAGCCGCACCGCGGCCATGGGACCGTGGTCCTCCTCACCCCGATACGGCCGGAACCCGAAGCCGGCTGGGAGATCCTGTCCTGGCGTGTCATCCGACATGATCGGATGATCTCCAACTTCGAGGCAGGTCCGCCACCCTGTTCATGCTTCATACTGCGGTCGTGTTCGACCGTTCCACGAGATAGCCGCGTTCGAAGTGGGCTCCGGCTCGGACGAGAGCGACGAGGTGGGGCGCATTCACGGCTCGCCAGCGGGTCTGGTGAGGAGTGGGAAGTCGGTCTCGCCGACTTCCCACTCCCGGCCCTACCGTGATGTGAGCCTCAGCAACGCTCGATCAGGAGGGCACCGGATGAACGACACCCACCCCACAACCTGGCGCAAGAGCACCTACAGCGGTGGGTCAAACGGCTGCGTCGAGGTCGCCGACGGCTACACCGGCGTGATGCCCGTCCGCGACTCCAAGGACCCCGACGGCCCCGCCCTCACCTTCACCGCCGACGCCTGGCGCGCCTTCGTCACCGCCGTCCGCACCGGCGAGTTCGACGCCCACTGACAGCAACACCCGCCTCGCCGCCCCACCCACGGGGCGGCGAGGTGGGACACCAGGGCCTCGTCATGCCGAAGCAGGCCGTCTCGGCCTCCCACAGCTCATGGTGAAGGGCTGCCAGGTCCGCGGCCGGATGGCGATCGGGATCGAGCAGAGTGGTGATCAGCCGGACATTCGTACTGGTGCGTTCGCCGTTCACAGTGCTCGCGGTGACAGAGAAGCTGATGACCCGACAGTCGTCAGGCCCGGGTTCAACATGCCTCTGACCAGCGCCGCTACGCCCTCGTGCGGCAATGGAGTCGTTACGGAACGGTGATCGTTTCGGGCACAACCTTCAACGATGTCAGGTGTTTTACTTGATCTTGGCCGCAGGCCGTCGAGCCCGACGGCCTGCCCACGGCCGGACATGGGGCGTACCGTGTGCTCCGCTCAGGAAAGTTGATTATGCGTAAGTCCATTCTTGCTGTCTTCGCGGCCCTCCTGGCCGCGGTCGTCATGAACGTCTCGATCGCCCCGCAGGCCAGCGCCGCGGACTGGCGGACCCTGCAGAACAAGTACTCGGGGAAGTGCGCCACCCCCAAGGGCAACGGCACCTCCAACGGAACCATCATCACCCTGTGGGACTGCACCGGTTCGCCTCTGCAGCAGTGGGACGTGCAGGTGGCCGGCCCCGGCTATCGGCTCGTGAACCGGGCGAGCGGTAAGTGTCTGACCCCGTACGGCAACGGCTACGAGACCGACGGCGCCGTCCTGACGCTGTGGGACTGCGACTACAGCGGTACCAACTACCCGCAGCAGTTCGGCCTCGACACCGGCTGGACCTGGACCACTTACTCGGGCCCGGACTACCGCTGCCTGACGAACAAGGGCGGCAGCCACGCCAACGGCACCTACCTCACCCTCTGGCGCTGCGCGTCCGACTACCCCACCGAGCAGCGCTGGGTCACTGAGTACGCCTGACCGCACAGGGACTGAAAGGTCCTCCAGCGCAGCGGCTGGCAACCGGCGGAATCCGGCCGGCACCACGATGAGTGTGGCTCCGCAGCCCAAAGGGTGCGGAGCCACACTCATTCCACCGTCCCTGCAAGCACGTTCCTGCCCGTTCATCTGCTGAGCAACACGGGAGCGACTCCCCGGGCGGCGCGCTCCGGGGGTGGCCGGACGATGCTCTGCCCGTCTCAAGCAGCACCAGCGGCTCGTCCGCCACACCATCCGGTCCGATTCCACCTGAGCTTGCGCGAATCCGCCGCACCACCCAGCTCAGGCGGCGAAGTCGCCTGCCGCGCCTGCGATCCCGCCGCCCCGCCTCCTCTGCTCCATGAGGGGGAAGTCGGCCTCGCCGACTTCCCACTCGAACGGGCCCTGCTGGTCGTCGGGTTCGTGGCCCTCGCCGCGCCGGCCGGCCACCAGGGCGTCGTCCCCCGTGGACGACGCCCTGGTGGGCTCACCAGCTCCTGCCGGCCTGTTCCCGGATCGTGTGGTTGATCCGGTTGAAGAAGCCGGTCATGGCGATCTCCAGGATGATCGCGTTCAGCTGCTCCCCGGTGAAGTGGTCGGCGGCGGCATCCCAGATCTCGTCGGTCACACCGGGAGCGCCGTCCTGGATGCGGGTGGCGGCCTCGGTCAGCGCGAGCGCCGCCCGCTCCTCGTCGGTGAAGAACGGCGTCTCGCGCCACGCGACCACGTGGTGCAGTCGCTCGTCCGTCTCCCCGGCCTTCTTCGCGCCCGAGACGGTGGCGAACACGCACGGCGCACAGCCGTTGATCTGACTGGCGCGCAGGTGGACCAGCGACAGGAGGCGCCGGTCGACACCTCCGGCGGCTATCGCCCTGTGGAGGTGCTGGATCGCGGTCATCAGGTCGGGGTTCATCGCACCCTTGAGGCGTGGTTCCATCAGTCCTGCTCCTTCAGCGGTTACCCGGGCCCGTCCGGACCCGTCATCACCCATGACGGAACGGATTCGGGGAAGGTAACAACATGTTCGAGACCGGCTCGACGGACCCGGTGGCCCAGGCGTTCGAGTCCCAGCGCGACCGGCTGCGCGCGGTCGCCCACCGCGTGCTCGGCTCGCACGCCGACGCCGAGGACGTGGTCCAGGAGGCCTGGCTGCGCCTCTCCCGCCAGGACGCGGCGGTCATCGAGAACCTCTCCGGCTGGCTGACCACCGTGGTCGGCCGGATCAGCCTCGACGTCCTGCGCTCGCGCCGGACCCGCCCAGAGGCGTCCTACGACGACCGGCTGCCCGAACTCGTGGTGACGCTCGACGACGCCCCCGCCCCGGACGACGACGCGGTGCTCGCCGACTCGCTCGGGCTCGCGCTCCTGGTCGTCCTCGACTCGCTGCGGCCCGGCGAGCGGCTGGCGTTCGTGCTGCACGACCTGTTCGCGGTGCCGTTCGACGAGATCGGGCGCATCCTCGGCAAGTCCACCGACGCCGCCAAGATGCTCGCCAGCCGCGCCCGCCGGAAGGTTCGGGCGACCGAGCGGCCGACCCGCGCGGGCCGGGAACAGCGCGAGGTGGTCGACGCCTTCCTGGCGGCGGCCCGCGGTGGCGACTTCGACGGTCTGCTCCGCGTGCTCGATCCCGAGGTGAGGCTCACCGTCGACACCCCCGGCGGTGTGGTCGTCACCCTCGGCGCCACCAAGGTCGCCGCCGGCGCGCAGCTGGCCGCCGGCGCGGCCGCCCTGGGCCGGGCGGCGCTCGTGGACGGCCGTCCCGGCGTCCTCTCCTGGCGCGAGGACGGCACCCCGCTCTCGGTCCTCGCGTTCACCGTCACCGACGGCCGGATCACCGCCATCACGGCAGTGGTCGACCCGGCCAAGCTCGCGCGGATCGACCTGCCTGCCCCTGCGTGAGCGGCCTCGTCACGCCGCCCGCCCGTCACGCCGCCCGCCCGTGACGCCGCCCGCTCGTGACGCTCGACCAGGACGCCGGCCTGGCGCGAGGGCCGGTAAACGGGTTGGCGGTGGCGGGCGGGTGGCGGTCATGATCGCTGCCATGTCTACGGAGATCTCCTTCGCCGAGAAGCCGACGCTCGCCGGCCAGCGCGTGCTCCTGCGTCCGGTCTGCACGGCCGACGCGCTGGTCGCGGTGGCTGCCGACCCCGAAACGGATCGGCTGACCGGCACCCACGAGGTCTTCGGCCTCGAAACGCTGGAACGCTGGTACGGCTCCCGGGCCGAGCACGCCGATCGGCTGGACCTGGCGATCGTCGAACGGGCCACCGGCACCTGTGTCGGCGAGGTCGTGCTGTCGGAGCTCGACGCCCGCAACCGTTCCTGCTCGTTCCGGATCAGCCTGTTCGACCGCCGCTCCTTCGGCCGCGGGCTGGGCACCGAGGCGAGCCGGCTCGTCCTCGCCCACGCCTTCGAGGCCATCGGCGTGCACCGGGTCGAACTGGAGGTCTTCGCCTTCAACCTGCGGGCCCACCACGTCTACGAGAAGCTCGGTTTCGTCCACGAGGGCACCCGGCGCGACGCGCTGTGCTGGGACGGCGCATGGATCGACGCCCACACGATGGGCGTCCTGGCCCCCGAGTGGACCGTGCACCGCGGCCACCCGCACCCGGCGAGCTGACGCCCTCCCCCGGGCGCAGCGCACCGCCCGCCGGCTCCACCCCGCTGCACGGGAAGTCGGTCCCGCCGACTTCCCACGCTCCCCCCGGGCGCCCGGCCTCGCGCAAGGGCCGGTAAACCCGTTGGCGGTGGCGGGCGGGTGGCGGTCATGATCACTCCCATGCCTACGGAGATCTCCGTCGCCGACGCCCGGCGTGCGTGTCGTACCTCGCGCATGAGGGTGGACGAAGGCCGGATGCGGTTGCGGGTGACGAGCCATCCTGTCGCCGATCCCGGATCCGGTCTCAGCCGGATCCTGAGCACCGGCCCCATGCTCCGCAACACTTTCGTCCACCCTCCCGACCACCACGTCGGGTATCTGCGCGCGAGCCGCGCCGATCTCCTTCGGCTCGGTGCCTTGTTCCGCGTCGCCGCGGCGAGCTCGCACAGCGCGATCCACATCCCGGTCCCGCCGGGCGCCCGACCGACGGCCCCGGCCGGCGGCGACACCCGTCCGCTGCCCGTGCTGCTGGCCCGTGAGGACACGGGGCTGCGGCTCTCCGACTGGCCCGACCTGCGGCACAGGATGCGCCGTTCCTCGGCGCCGTTGAGCGTGACCGCCCCGGCGGCACGGGCTTCGGACCGTCCCGACGACGTCCGTCGCCGAGCCGATCGCCATCCCGCCCGATTCGCCGAGCGCGCCGGGACGATCGTCATCACCGCCCGCGCCGAAGTCCTGTTCTGGATCGGCGACTGGCTCACCGCGGTCGGCGACCGCGTCGCCCAGGACCCCCACGTCCACCGGCACGGCGAGAGCTTCCTCGGCGACATGGTCGGCTTCTTCGACCCCGGGCGCACCGACCGGCCCATGCACGCGTTCTGCGTCGTCGCCGTCGAACCGATCTTCCACCGGGACCGCTGGCGCAGGCAGCGGGCGCCCACCGGATAGCCCGAGGCCGGGCATGCCGTCGTTCGGCAGGTGGCGGGCAGCTGTCCTGGGCTTCCGCTCCGGGGGGGGCGACGGCGAACACCGCGGTCTCCGGCGAGGCGTCGAAGACCACCGTGTGCAGCGCGGACATCAGGTCGCGGGGCGTGGACGACCGGCTGGGGCACACACCGTCAATTCGGGTTGTGCGAGGAGGGCTTCTGCCCGGGAGTTGCCGGAGAGGTGGCCCCGAGCGTCTTTCCCGCCGCCCCGGCCCGGGTCGCACCCTCGACCGCCAGACAGATGCCGAAGACACGGTCATGGCCGGTCCAGCCGTTGACGCGTCCCCGGTTGTTGCTGATCTGCACCCGCTTCCGGGGCTGGTCCACCGCCGAGACCACATGCAAGTACACGGTCCCGGCGACCCGCGCGAGAACGATGTCTCCGACGTCCAGCTTCGACGGGTCGACCGGCGCGACGACCACCTGTTGCCGACTGCGTATCAAGGGAACCATCGAGGAGCCACTCGGTCGGAACTCCACGGTCGCCCCGCCGGCGACTCTGCCTGCGACTGCATCCAACATGCCCATCCGCCGATGGTGCCCGACCAGGCCCCGCCGCAGCGAAGCATTTCCGCTGCCGCTGACGGCGCGGCACGCCGGCAGCGGCACGTCGGCAGCAGCGCCGCGGCGCCGCTGCGGACATCGGTGCCTGGGCCGCCGGGCAGGTGGAACACGGCGCGGGCCGTGCTCGAGATGATCACCGGGCAGGGGTGAGGAGCCGGCCGGACGACCCGGCCGGTCAGGGCCACCGACTGCCCTACCCGGCGGACTCGGTGCGCCCGGCGGGCCCGGTGCGCAGCGTCGCGGCGTAGGCCGCCGCGTCCGCGGCCAGCTCGGCGCGGGTGGCCGAGAGGACGCGGACCTCGCCGCCGGCGCGGGCGGCCAGGGCGGCGCGCAGCCGGGAGAGGCGCAGGGCGCCCGTGTAGGCGGGGAGGTCGGCGGGGGCGACCCAGGCGGCGTCGCGGATCTCGTCCGGCTGGAGGCGCAGCGGCGGGTGGGGAAGCGGGACGGTGCCCAGGTCGAAGTAGAACTGGACGCCCGGCATGTTCGGCAGGTCGCTGCCGTCGCCGCTGGCCCAGGCGATGTGGAGCAGCCGCCCGGTGCTCAGGCGCAGCCCCGTCTCCTCCAGGAGCTCCCGCTCCGCGGCCTGTTCGGGGGTCTCGCCGGGGTCGATCACGCCGCCGGGGCAGCCCCAGGGCTCACGGTTGAAGCTGCGGACGAGCAGGATGCGCCCGTCCGGGTCGGTGACGAGGCAGGAGACCGCGGGGAAGGCGCGGGCGATGCCGGGGAGGTAGGCGGGGACCTCGGCGGAGGCGGATCCGGGGTGGGGCATCGTCTGGGCTCCTCGCATGGTTCGTTGCTCGTGCACGTCCGCAGGTGGCGGAGACGCCGCAGGAGGCCCGGCCGGTTCGCCGGACGGCCGGGAACGGGCACGGACGGCCCGGTGGCGGACGGCCGGGCACCGACGGGCGCTAGGGTCGGCGCCATGACGCACAGCATCGTGGATCCGGCGACGCTCACCCCGGAGATGGCCGCCCGGATCCGGACGTGGCGGGTCGACGAGGAGTACAGCTGGCGTGCCGTGGCCGAGGCCGCGTCCGAGCTGTGGGGCTCCGAGTGGGGCAGCAACCAGCTCTTCGGCGCGGACCTGTGCGAGGCCGCCGCGCGGGTGCTGGGCGAGGACCCTCACCGGGAGCCGTGGAACTGAAGCCCGCCGGGTGGCTTCGCCGGAAGCCCCTGGGGCCCGCCTCAGCCCTCGCCGCCGCCCGCCAGCTGGCGTGACGCGCTCTGCTCGGCGTCCGTGATCCCGCCGCGCAGCAGGACCTCGCCCAGCAGGGTGAGGTGGTGCACCACCGTGCCGCCCCGGCGCTCCTTGGCGATCAGTCCGGCCTCGGCCAGGATGCTGGCGTGCTGGCTGGCGGTGGCCGGGGCGAGGCCGAGGGCGGTGGCGAGGTCGCTGGTGCTCAGCGGGCCGTCGGCGGCCAGGATGCCGAGGGCGGCCGCCCTGGTGCGGCCCAGGAGGGCCGTCAGGGCCGGGCGTGGGCCGGGCCGGTCGTCGGTGAGCGGGCGCTGGTCGGCGGGCACGGGGTAGATCAGGACGGGCTGCGCGCCCGGGGTCTCGAGTGCGGCGACCACCGGGCGGCCGGGGGCGAAGACGGCCGGCTGGAGGAGCAGGCCGCGGCCCGCCGGGTCGAGTTCGACGGGGCAGCGCGCGCCGGGCAGGCGCAGGAAGGGCCGCTGCCAGCGCACGGCGGGGTGCAGGGTGGCCAGCACCTCGTCCAGGCCGGCGGTGGCCAGCTGCCGTGTCCGGTAACGGTGTTCGGCGGCGACGAGGGAGTCGATCCGCTCCCAGTACGGGGTGATCGCCGCCGTCTGGTACTCCGCCGTGAGGTCGCCGAGCAGCAGCCGTGACCTGCGGTCCCCGGTGGCGAGGTCCCGGGCGAAGGGCGTCAGCCGTCGCAGGCGTCCGAGCCCGCCCAGGTAGTGGCGGCCGGCGCGGTCCAGCCCGTCCGCGGTGGCCTCGGCGGTGTCGCGGCCGTCCTGCCGCACGGTGAGGAACTCCGGGACGGCGGTGGCCGAGAACAGGTCGAACAGCACCGCCGAGCGCGGCTTCCAGCGCCGCCCGAGCTGCTCGCGCCACTGGCCGAGCCGGTGCTCGGTGCGGCGGGTCGCCAGCAGGTGGAGGCTCAGCGACAGCTCGGTGGACATGTCGGCCGTCGGCGCGATCCGGGTGCGCGCGAGGTCCTGCTCGGTGAGGTGGATGGTCAGCACCCGCCGATCCTGGGCCGCGTGGCCGGCCCGCGACAAGGGGCCCGGCGGGGGTCCGGCGGGGATTCGGCGAGGGCCGAAACCCTGGCCCCGGGGCACGCGGCTGACGCATCGTCATCGGCATCGCAACCGAGACGTCCCGGCGGCGGGGGCGGGAGATCCGCCGCCGGGACGACACCGTGAAGATCCGAGGAGAGACCACCATGCGCATGCACACCTGGACGCGCCGCGCCGCCACCCTGGCCGTGGGCGCGGCCGCCGCCCTCGCCCTGACCGTCGGCTCCGCCAACGCCGCGGGCAGCATCTCCAAGGGCATGTCGGGCCCGAACGTGAAGTGCCTCCAGCGCGCCCTCAACGACGTGGACGCCGCGGGCCTGGAGCCGGACAGCAGCTTCGGCATCCTCACCTACAACGCCGTCGTGGACTTCCAGGACTCGCACGGCCTGCGCGGTGACGGCATCGTCGGCCCGCTGACCGGCGGCGCCATCAAGTCCGTGATCAGCACGCGCTACAACGCCGGGCACGGCAACGACGATCCGCTGCACGGCGAGCTGGGCGACTGGCTGTCGGGCTGCAGCAGCCAGCTGCCGGGCTGATCCCGGGACGGCCGGAGCGAACGGCCCGGGCGACCCGTCACCGGCCGCTCCGGCGCTGCGGGGAGCGGGAAGTCGGCGGGGGCGACTTCCCGCTCCCCCGCCCCCGGCCCCACGCCCCGCCCTCCCGCCCCGCTCCGGCTCAGGCGGTCTCGACCGGCAGGCCCGCCTCGACCCAGTCCTGGATGCCCTCGCGGTACTTGCGCACGTTGCGGTAGCCGAGGGCAGTCAGCCGGTCGGCGACCTGTCCGCTGTTGGGGCACGCGGGGTTGGAGCAGTAGGTGACGATCGCGGCGTCGAGGTCGGGCAGCAGCGCGGGGGCCTGGGCGTCCACGTCGGCCAGGACGAGGGCCAGCGCGCCGGGCAGGTGCTGCTGGTCGTAGTAGGCGCCGCCGAGCGCGTCGACGACGGTGACGGTGTCGGCTTCGATCGCCGCGGCCAGGTCGTCACGGGTGATGAGTGCGGTCATGTCGCTACCTCCGAAGGAATCGGACTACAGTCCTCTTATGGCTCACGACAGTAACGGACCGCAGTCCGGTTCGGCAATCCCCCTCGACCTGCTGCGCACCCCGCCGCCCAAGGAACGCGCCGACGCGGCCCGCAACCGGGCCGCGGTCCTGGACGCCGCCGCCGGACTCTTCGCCGAACTGGGCGTCGAGGCCGTGTCCATGGACCAGATCGCCGCGGCCGCCGGCGTCGGCAAGGGCACCCTGTTCCGCCGCTTCGGCGACAAGTCGGGGCTCGCCGTCGCCCTCCTGGACGCCCGCGAGCGCGTCCTCCAGGAGGGGATCCTGCACGGGCCGCCGCCGCTCGGCCCCGGAGCCCCGGCGCCCGAGCGCCTGACCGCGTTCATCGACGCGTACTTCGACTACCTGCTGGAGCACCTGGCGCTGGTCCGGATGTCCGAGACCGCCACCCCCGGCGCCCGCTACCGCATCGGGGCCTACCGGTTCTGGCACCGCCACCTGGCGATCCTGCTCGCCACCGCCCCCGACCCCGACCAGACCGCCCACGCCCTGCTCGCCGCCCTGGCCGCCGACCACGTCGCCGCGCTCCTGCCCGAACTCGGCGAGCAGCGGATGCGCAGCGGCCTGATCCGCCTGGCCCACAGCGCACTGTGACGCCCCCGGGGGCCGTCCGGCGGGCGGTGGCGGGGGCGCGGAAAGTCGGCCGGGCCGACTTCCCGTGTACGGGCACCCGCTCCCGGCGCCTTGACCCGACCCCGTCGGACCGCTCAGCGCAGGTTGTTCTTGAACCCGTCGAGGATCATGGCCAGCAACAGCGCGCCGAGCACCCCGGCCAGGGCCAGCACAACGGCGGCGGCCATCCCGACGACGGCCCAGACGCCCGCCCCGTGGACGAGCAGCAGCACGAACCCCGCGACACCCAGCGCCGTCATCCCCGCCAGCAGCGTGAACATCATCGGCGGCCCGGTGAACCGGTTGCGCCTGAGCTTCGCCATGGAGCATTCCTTCCCCAACTCCCGCTCGCCGTGCGGTGAATGCGCACCTCCGCACGGTGCGGCCCGGACGGCCCCCGTTCGAAAAGGGCCCCGGGGGGCCGCTGTTAGCCTGTTCGACATGATCATGAAGAGCACCGGGTCACGGATGTCCGGCGTGCTGGGGCCGGGTGGTCCGCAGCGCGCCCTGATCGTCGCGAGCTTCGTCAGCCGGGTGGGCAACGGGCTGTTCAACACCGCCGCGGTGCTCTACTTCACCCTGGTGGTGCACCTGCCCGCCGCGCAGGTCGGGGTCGGCCTCACCGTCGCCGGGCTGGTCGGGCTGCTGGCCGGGGTCCCGGCCGGGAACCTGGCCGACCGCTACGGGCCGCGCACCGTCTGGCTGACGGCCGTCGCCCTGCAGGCCGCGACGATGGCCGCGTTCGTCCTCATCCACGACTGGGGCACGTTCACGCTCATCGCCACCCTGGACCGCCTGGCGGCGACGGCGGGCGGGGCCGCGGGCGGAGCGCTCGTCGCCCGCGCCGGCGGGGACCACCCGGCCGCCTTCCGCGCGAAGCTGCGCACCTTCGTCAACCTCGGCGTGGTGACGGGCACCCTCGGCGCCGCCGTCGCCGTGTCGGTCGGCACCCGCCAGGCGTACACCGCGCTCATCCTCGCCAACGCCGCCAGCTTCGCCTGCGCCGCCCTGATCGCCCTGCGCGGCGTCCCGAACTACCGGCCGCTGCCCCGGCCCGAGGAGCACCACCACGCGGCCGTCCTGTCCGACCGGCCGTACCTGACCTTCGTCGCGCTCTACGGCGCGATGGGCCTGCAGTACCAGACCGTCTCCCTGCTCCTGCCGATCTGGCTCTCCGCCCACACCGACGCGCCCCGCTGGACGGTGGCGGCGGTCAACGCCGTCAGCAGCGGGGTGTGCGTGCTGCTGCAGAGCAGGATCGGCTCCCGGGTGGAGACCCCGGGCCAGGGCGGCCGGGCGCTGCGCCTCGCCGGGCTGCTCTTCCTGGTCAGCTGCCCGTTGATGGCCCTGACGGCGGACGTTCCGGTCTGGGTCGCGCCGGGGCTCGCCGTCCTCGCCGTGGTCGTGCACAGCCTCGGAGAGGTGTGGGAGTCCTCGGGCGGCTACGCGCTCGGCTTCGGCCTCGCCCCCGACCACGCCCAGGGGCAGTACCAGGGCTTCCTCGGGGTCGGCTTCAACGCCGGACAGGCGCTGGCCCCGCTGGTCCTCACCACGGCGGTCCTCGGGCTCGGGCAGGCGGGCTGGCTGCTGCTCGGCGTGTTCTTCGCCGCCCTGGGCGCAGCCGGACCGCCGGTCGCCGCCTGGGCGCTGCGCACCCGCCGCCCGGCCCCCGCCCCGGCCGAGCCGACCGCGACGGCCCAGGACCGGCCCGAGCGGGCCCCGCTGCCCGACGGCGCGTAGGACTCCCGTGCCGGGCTGCCGCTGTCCGGGCCGCGGGCCGCGGACCTGCCGGACGTCTCCCGCGCAGCGCTCGGCTCCGGCCGCGTCCGCGCGGGGACGGCTCCGGCCCGGGCCCCTCACATCCGGGACTTCAGCACGTCGACCTCACAGCCCGGTGCGAACGGGTCGAATCCGTGCTCGCTCAGCCAGCGGACCACCAGCAGGCTTCGCAACGACCACCACGCGCGGATCACGTCGCGATCGACGTCGGTGCCGTAGCCGGCGAGGACGTCGTCGAGGCGCTCCTCGTGTCCGAGCGTGAAGGTGGCCAGGTCGGACAGGGCGTCGCCCCGGCCCGCCTCGGACCAGTCGATGATGCCGGTGACCTCGTCGCCGTCGACGAAGACGTGGGCGATCTGCAGGTCGCCGTGCGTGAACGCCGCGGTCCACGGCCGGAGCGCGGCCTCGGCGATCCGGCGGTTGCGGGTGACCAGGTCGGCGGGCAGCAGGCCGCTCGTCACGAGCGCCCCGCACTCCTCGTCGAGTTCGGCCGCCAGCGCGACCGCGCTGCGGCCGGCCCGGCCCTGCCAGGGCGGCGGCGGCGCGTCGTGCAGCCGCCGGATGGCGGCGCCCGCCGCGGCCCACGCCGCCGGCGACCCGGTCGACGGCCCGCCGAGGCGCCCGAGCGTCGCCCCCGGGACCGCGGCGATCGCGAGGACGTGCGGTTTGCGCCACAGGACCTGCGGGGTCGGAACCGGCGCGAGGGACAACACCTCGACCTCGGTGTCGATGCGCGCCTGATCGGCGTCCACCTTCAGGAACACGTCGCCGACGCGCAGGGTCGCGCGCTCGGAATGGGCGACGACGACTTCGACCTCATTCATGGGCGACCAGTATCCCGGCGACGGCCGCCGGCGTCGCCGCGTTTGTCACCTGCGATGACGCGCCCGACCTTCCCGCGGGTGCGGGCCACGGCTGCTACCTCCACGACGACGCGCAGGTGCGGCTCTGGCTCGCCGAGTTGAGGGGACGGCGTCGGACGGCGCAGTGAGACCGGCCCGGAGGAGTCAGGCCGGGACGGAGGTCACCAGGACCGGTGAGCCCTGGTGGAAGGGCTGGTGGCGCAGGGTGCCGAACCGGGCGCCCCAGGCTCCGCTGTCCAGGTCGCGGCGCAGGTCGGCCGTGTGGCGTTCGCGGGTCCGCTCGTCGACGAAGCTCCACGCCGACGTGGTCATCGCCGCGTCGAACGCGTCGTCGGCGAACGGCAGGTGTTCGGCGACGGCGTCGACGGCGGCCGGCAGGTGGGCGGGCCGCTGGGCGCGCATCGACGCCGACGGCTCGACCGCCGTCACCTCGAACGCCGGCGACTCGTAGGGCCCGGCCCCGGCACCGACGATGATCACGGTGCGGGCCGTACCCAGGGCCGCGGTGAGGGCCTGCTCGATCCGCGTGTCCGGGCGCCGGAGGCAGTCGGCGTAGCCGCCGCCGATCGTGCCGTGGTCCGCGTCCCCTGCACTGCCGTCAGCCTTGCGTCCGCTCAGGATCCGGACCCAGCCGCGCCGTCGACACCCGAACAGGTCGGGCAGCCGGCGGTGCACCGTGCCGCGGCGGCGACGGCCTGCGCGGGGACCGCCGCGGCGGCGGCGACGGCCGACGGGCCGCCACCGTGCAGGAGTTCACCGGTGTCGGAGTCGACCACCTCCCAGCCGAGGAGGTCGGCGACCCCCGCGGCCCGGGCGAGTGCGGCGTCGTGGCCGGGGCGGCCGTCGGCCGAGGAGCAGATCAGCTCGACCAGGTTGATCCGGTCGGCCACCCGGCCTTCGTGGACGGCGTGGTTCCCGGCGTCGTCGCAGGCGGCGAGGACCACGCTGAGCCAGTGGTGGCCGTCGGCGGCCAGGTAGCAGGCCGCGTCGCTCCTGCGCAGGCCGGGCGCCGCGTCCAGGTGCTCCACCAGCACGCAGGCCGGCACGCCCGCGCGGTGGCGGGCGTCCGAGCGCACGCTCAGGTACCGGTACACCCCCGCATCCTCGCACCCGCCCGGCCCCCGCCCCGGCCCTGGGGGCGGGGCGGGGCCGGAGCGGAAGGCTCAACTGCCGTCCGGGGACTTGCTGTAGCCCAGGCACTCGACGATCAGCCCGTCCCGGACCAGCGTGAGGTGGACGCGGCGCACCGTGTCGCCGGGGCCGTCGCCGTAGTGGTGGCGCCAGCGGACCGTCGCCCGTTCACCGGTGATCACCACCGCCTCCGGCTCGAACCGCCACGTGCGGTCCTCGGCGAGCGCCCGCCACAGCGCCAGGCACGCGGCGCGCCCCTCGTAGCGGGTCCCGTCAGGGGCGGGCCAGGTGACCTCGGCCACGCAGTCCTCGGCGACCAGGTCGGCGAGCAGCGAGGCGTCGTGCTCGATGAAGGCCCGGTTGAAGCGGTGGACGACCTCGGACGTGGTGCGGAACGACATGCTGCGCCCCCCTGATCAGGCCCCGGTGCGGTCCGCCACCGGTCCGTCCGTCGCGGGCCCGTCCGCCGGCGCAAGGTCCGCCGGTGCGGCGGTCCCCGGTGCGGCGGTCCCCGGTGCGGCGGTCGCCCGCTCCGCGGCGCGGCTGACCGGCTCCCATGCCGCCCAGGTCTCCATCCGGGTGCGGGCGATGTCGAACGCGAGGTCGTAGACCATGCTGCCGAGGAGCAGGCGCAGCGGCGGCCGGTCGCTGTCGACGAGTGCGAGCAGGGCGGTGGCGGCGAGCTCGGGGCCGCTGTCGACGGAGCCCTCGGCGAACTGCTTGGCGAGTTCCTCGCGCAGCGGGGCGTAGGCGTCGAGGGGGGTGGTGCTGTGCATGGCGGTGTAGAGGTCGGTCCAGTAGCCGCCGGGCTGGATGATGCTGACCTTGGCGCCGAAGGCGGCCGCCTCCGAGGCGAGGGCCTCGCTGAGGCCCTCGAGGGCGAACTTGCTGGCGCTGTAGAGGCCGGTGCTGGGGAAGCCGCCGAGGGCGGCGATGCTGGAGACCTGGACGAGGTGGCCGGCGCCCTGGCGGCGCAGGACGGGCATGACGGCCTGGCTGATCCACAGTGCGCCGAAGAAGTTGATGTCGAGTTGGGCCCGGGCCTCGGCCTCGGTGAACTCCTCGACCATGCCCATGGAGAGCATTCCGGCGTTGTTGACGACGATGTCGAGCCGTCCGTAGTGGTCGGCGGCGGCGGTGACGGCGGCGAACGCCGCGGCGCGGTCGGTCAGGTCCGCCTGCAGGGGCAGGACGCGGCCGGGGTGGGCGGCGGCGAGCTCCTCGAGCGGGGCGAGGGTGCGGGCGACGAGGGCGACGCGGTCGCCGGCGGCGAGCGCGGCGCGGGCGAAGGCGTGGCCGAGGCCGCGGCTGGCACCGGTGATGAGCCAGATGCGGCCGGTGGTGCCGGCGGGGGCCTCGGCGGCGGTGTCGGCGGTGTGCACGGGTGGTGCGCTCCTGTCCTGGATCGGGCGGGCATGGGCGGGCGTGGGGCGGTGAAGTCCCGGGCCCGCGGCCGGGCTTGGTCCGCGGTCGCCGGGTGTCGGCCCTACCGTCGATCTTCCGGCCACCCGCAGTGATCATCAAGGCCGAAGATCCGTAGGATCCCATCACTCAGGCTTATGACGGGAGGCCGCCGGCCCATGGAGATACGCGACATCGAGGTCTTTCTGACCCTGGCCGAGGAGCTGCACTTCGGCCGGGCCGCCGCCAGACTGCACCTCACCCAGGCGCGTGTCAGCCAGGTGATCGGCCGTCAGGAGAGACAGCTCGGTGGCCTGCTGTTCGACCGCTCCAACCGCCGCCAGGTCCGGTTGACGCCGCTGGGCCACCAGCTGCGCGCCGATCTGCAACCGGTCTACGCGGATCTGCGCGCGAGCCTGGAGCGGGCCCGGCTGGCCGTGCGCGGCAAGACGGAGCGGCTGCGCGTGGGCATGCTGCCCTTCAACGTGCCCGACCTGCACGGCTACTGGCGGGCCTTCCGCTCCCGCCATCCGCAGTGGGAGCTGCAGCTGCGCCGGGCGCCGTTCATCGACCCGTTCGCCCGGCTGCGCGAGGGCGACATGGACGTGCTGGTCTCCTGGCTGCCGGTGGAGGAGTCCGATCTCACGGTCGGTCCGGTCCTGCTGCGCGACCGCCGCGTCCTGGCCGTCGCCGCCGACCACGAACTCGCCGGCCGCGACTGCGTCCCCTTCGAGGCGCTGGCCGACTTCGCCCACGCCACCGCCCCCGACATGCCCGACTACTGGGAGGACGGCTACCTGTCCTTCCACACGCCGCGGGGCCGGACGATCGAGCGCATCGAGCCGGTCACCGGCCCGGACGAGCTGATCCACCTGGTCGGCACCGGGGAGATCGTCCACCCCTTCCCGGCGCACGTCACCCGCCACTGGTCGATGTCCGACGTGCTCTGGCTGCCGGTGCCCGACATGGGGACGCTCTCGTACGCGCTGGTGTGGCGCAGCGACGCCGAGAACGACCTGGTCCGGGCGCTCGCCGGGACGGTGCGCGAGATCGGCGCGCTGGAGCTCTGACGGCGGTGCTTCCGACGCCGGCGGACGCCGGGCGGGCGGGTTGTCGGCGCCGGACCGACGCCGGGCGGGCGGGTAGCCGCCCGCCGGTTTGACGCCGGGCGGCGCGGCCCGGCCCGCCCGGCGTCCGGACCGGTCAGTAGAACCAGACCGAGAGGCGGGCCGTGTTGGGGGCGACGTCGCAGAAGTAGCTGACGGCCTCCCCGCGGGTCACGTAGGCGCGGCCGGCGGCCTCGCAGGCGGCGCCGCTCGGGTACATGCCGATGTAGGTGTATCCGGTGGTCCTCGTGGTGGACGCCTGGGCGGCGGGGGCGGCCATCAGGCCGCCCGCGACGGTGAGCAGTCCGGCCAGGGCCATGGTGGAAACCGCTTTGCGCAGTGCCATGTCGGTGTCTTCCTCCCTCTGACGGGAACGCCGGGGTCCGCTCCCGGCGTTGCGGCTGTGAGCCTTCCGGAATCCCGGATTCGAGGCAATGGTCGAGACCAATTTGGCAGGAAACAGTCGATCACCGGAGTCGGAGGCGGTCGGACGCCCCGCCACATCCACCTCCCACCAGGGGAGTTGAGAGCACTGACCCGGGCGCCCCTGGTGGTCTGGACCACCCGATTCGATGGCGTCAAGCGGCGTGGCCCACCCGCTTCGACGGACTGGGCGTTCACCTCCGCACCGGCCGCCGCCCGGCCGCGCCGGCCCGCCGGGCCGGGCCCGAATCGGCCGGACGATCACTTGCCAGCGCAGCCCGCGGGATGCAACCACCCACCGACCACCTGCCGGTCACCCCCGATCACCCCCGGACCGGTCACCGCCGTCCGCCGTCCCCCCGGCTCCCGGCCCGGTCGCGTACGCCAGCGGCGGCGCGATCGCCTGCACGTCCGCCCCCTCGCCGACCCACAGCGCGATGAACAGCGCGGCCGTCGCCTCCAGGAGCGCAGCCCGTTCGAGGCCGCCGCCGGAGACGGGTTCGCAGCCCGCGTCCACGACCAGCTCGCGCACGCACGCCAGGGCCGCCTCGTCGTCCCCGCACAGCGGCACGGCCAGCCGCCGGCCGTCGAACACCGGCGGCCGCATCCGCCAGACGTCCTCGTGGCAGAGGTTGAAGGCCTTGACGACGCGGGCGTGCGGCGCCGCCGCGGCCAGCCGCTGCGCGGCCGAGGGGCCGCCCTGCGTCAGCAGGCGAAAGCCCGGCCCGACCGGGTTGGCGCAGTCGATCAGCACCCGGCCCGCCAGCTCCGGGCTCAGCTCCCGCACCACCTCGGCCCCCGCCCCGAAGGGCAGTGCGGCCAGCACCGCCTCGCCGCAGGCCGCCGCCTCGCGCAGACCGGCCGCCCGCGCGCCGTGGCCGATGCGGGCGGCGAGCCTTTCGGCCCGCTGCGCGTCCCGCCCGCCGATGGTCACCCGGTGCCCGGCGCGCGCCCAGTGGGTGGCGAGCGCGTCGGCCATGTTGCCGGTTCCCAGTACGCCGATCTCCATCGCGTGTGTCCTCTTCTCCCGTGCCGGCCGGGGCCGTTGGCCCGGTCCGGCGCCGACCGTCCGTTCCACGCTAGGAGGCCGGTCGGGCACCATCTGGTACGTGACCGATGCCTTCCTCGCCGACTGCCGCGCCCGCCTCGCCTTCGACCTGCTCTCCAACACCTGGAACGCCGTACTGCTGTGGGCGCTGCGCGACGGCCCGGCCCGCCCGGTCGAGCTGCGGGCGCGGATCGGGGGGATCAGTTCCAAGGTCCTCACCGAGACCCTGCGGCGGCTGGAGTTCAACGGGCTGGTCGAGCGGCGCCCGCACCCGGGCGCGCCGCCCCGGGTCGAGTACGGGCTCACCGGGCTGGGGCGCACGCTGCTGGCCCCGATCGACGCGTTCGGCGCCTGGGCCTTCGAGCACGGCGACGAGGTGATGGCCGCCCAGGAGGCCGCCCGCGCCCCGCGGTCCGCTCCCCCGGCCCCTGCCCCTGCCCCGGCCGGCTGAGCCGGGCGGCTGACCCGCGCCCCCGGGGCTGCCGATAAAGCCCTCGCCGCCGCTGCCGCGCCCGGCATATCGTCGGGCCCGGTTTTCACAGTTCGGCGAGAGGACGACCTGCGGTTCGACCCGTCCGTGCTGGGTGGCGCCCTGATCGACCTGACCCTGTGCGAGGGCCCGGCCGACCGGCCGCCGTCGGCCGCCCGCGCGGTCCGGGAGGCGTACGGGGGGCGCCGCGGCCGAGCGCAACGCGCGGGCGCGCTCGCCCCCCGGCGGGCGGCAGGAGTGGCCGCGGCTGACCTCGCCCGTTCCCGGCCCGCCCGCGGGCAGCGCCTGCCACCTGAAGGGCCGGTTCGTCGCGGACGTCGCCGCCCTCAAGTGCGCGCTCGGCGAGGCCGTCGCGGGCCCGGCCCGGCCGCCTCGACGCCCCGGTCTGCCGCAGGACGGACACCCGGCGGGTCGGACCCGCGCCCCGCCGCAGGAGCACTAGTGCACCTCGCCGCGCCGCCCCCGCGCCGGGCGCGGCCGCGACCTGCGGGAAGGCCCCGCCGGTAGCCGCCGGGGCCGCCGTGGGCTCCCCCGGCGGCCGCCCAACCGCCCTAGTGCACTAGTGCATCAATTCCAAAAACCCGCACTACAGGGCTTGTTGAGCCCGACGCGTACGCCGTACATTTCGAGGCATGGAGAACACCGACATCCTCATCTCCGGCGCCGGCATCGCCGGCCCCGCCCTCGCCTACTGGCTGCGCCGCCACGGCTTCACCCCCACCGTCGTCGAGCGCGCCCCCGCCCCCCGCCCCGGCGGGCAGGCCGTCGACCTGCGCGGCGCCGGGCGCACCGTCGTCGAACGGATGGGCCTGCTGGACCAGGCCCGCGCCCTGAGCGTCGACCAGCGCGGCCTCGGCCTGGTCGACCGCCGCGGCCGGCTCACCGCCCGCATGCCCGTCGAACTCTTCGAGGGCGAGGGCATCGTCTCCGAGATCGAGATCCTGCGCGGCGACCTCGCCGACCTCCTGCACCGGGCCACCGCCGACGACGTCGAGTACCGCTACGGCGACACCGTCACCGCGCTCGCCGAGGACGCCGACGGCGTCACCGCCACCTTCGAGAACGCCCCCGCCCGCCGCTTCTCCCTGGTCATCGGCGCCGACGGCCTGCACTCCGTCGTGCGCCGCCTCGCCTTCGGCCCCGGGGGCGACCACTACCGCCCGCTCGGCGGCTACCACGCCTGGTTCACCGTCCGGGACCCGCGGATCGACCTCGACGGCTGGTTCCTGATGTACAACGCCCCCGGCGGCCTGGTCGCCGGCGCCCGCCCCGGCCGGCTGCCCGGCGAGGTCAAGGCCTCCCTCGGCTTCCGCTGCGCCCCGCTGGCCCACGACCGCCACGACACCGCCGCCCAGCAGCGCCTGCTCACCGAACGCTTCGCCGGTGCCGGCTGGGAGGTCGACCGGCTGCTGGCCGGCATGCGCGAGGCCGACGACTTCGCCTTCGACTCCTTCGGCCAGATCCACCTCGAGCGCTACAGCCGCGGCCGCGTCGCCCTGCTCGGCGACGCCGGGTACAGCCCCAGCCCCCTCACCGGCCTCGGCACCAGCCTCGGCCTCGTCGGCGCCTACCTGCTCGCCGGCGAGCTCGCCGCCGCCCGCGGCGACCACCGCACCGCCTACGCCCGCTACGAGGACCTGATGCGCCCCTACGTCACCCGCGCCCAGGAGCTGCCGCCCGGCGGCCTCCACGGCTACGCGCCCGACAGCGCCCTGATGATCCGCCTGCGCGCCGCCTCCATGCGCTGGATGGGCCGCTGGCCGCTGCGCGCGATCATGGCCGCCCAGTTCGCCAAGGCCGGCGACATCGACCTGCCCGACTACACCCCCGCCCACGTCTGAACCCCGGGCCGGACGCCCGCACCCGGACCCACCGGAACCCGCCGGAACCCGCCGGAACCCCGCCCGCACGCCCGCCCCGCACCCCGCCGACTTGCACCTCACGCGGCGTCAGGAGGAATCCTCGTGCCATGCCCACCGAACAGACCTGGAAGGTCGGCCCGCTCGCCGAGGCGAGCGGCCTGACCGTACGCACCCTGCACCACTGGGACCAGATCGGCCTGCTCCAGCCGTCTCGCCGCACCTCCTCCGGGCACCGCTCCTACACCGAGCAGGACGTCGTCCGCCTCTACCAGATCCTCGCCCTGCGCCGCCTGGGCCTGGGCCTGGACACCATCGGCACCTGCCTGGACGCCGGCGTCGACCCGGTGCGGCTGGTGCGCGAACACCTCACCGCCACCGAGACCGCCCTCGCCCACCTGCAGGACCTGCACGAGCGCCTCGCCCACCTGCACACCGAACTCACCGCCGAGCGCCGCCCCGACACCGCCGCCCTGCTGCGCCTGCTCCAGGCCATCGGCGCCACCGGCCCCTCCACCGGCCCCGGCGCCGAACAGGCCCTGCGCCGCCACCTCGACGACGACCAGCTGCAGGCCCTGCGGGACCACGCCGCCGCACTCGGCCCGGCCACCCACTACCTGCTGGAGGTCGAGTGGCCCCAGCTCTACCGGCGCGCCGAAGCCCTGCGCACCGCCGGAGCCCCGCCCACCGACCCGAGGGTGCGGCGCATCGCCGACCGCCTCGACGAACTCGGCCGTCTCTTCAGCGGCGGCGACGCCACCCTGTCCACCGCGGTGCGCACCGCCTGGCGCGAGGACCCGGCCGCCCTCTCCGGCACCCCCGACGCCCCCGCCGACGAGTGGGCGCAGCTGGGCGAGTTCCTCGACCAGGCCCGCAGGGCCCGATGAGCGCCGCACCGCGGCCGTCGGCCGCCGCACCCGACCGTCTCCCGGCCCGCGGCGTCACCTCCCACGGCGTCATGCCGAGCGGTGTGCGCCTGCGCGTCGCCCTGCTGTCCGCGCTGCCCGTGCTCGGGCTGTGCGCGCTGGTCCTGACCCCGCTGGCGTGGGCCGGCCTGCTGCCGTGGGCGGTGCCGCCCTCGGTGCTGGTGGCCGCGGGGGTGCAGGCCTGCGTCGTCCACCTGCGTCTGGGCCGGCGCGCCCCGGGGGCCTGAGCGCGCTGAGCGCCGTGGGCACTCCGGGAGCCTGGACACCGCCGCGCGGCCCGTACGGGGGGCGGGCCGCCCGGCGGCGCACCCGGGGCCCGCCCGCCGCCGGGGCCGCGCTCGCCCGGACAGGTGGGTTCCGTTGGCGGCCCGCCGGGGGCGCCGGTATGCCTGGGGGGGGATGGTGCGGCGGCGAGAGGGCGGCGGGGTGGGCGGTAGCGCGGACGGGTACGGCGCCGAGGCCGAGGCACGGGCGCCGGGCAACCGGACGGTGGTGCTGGGGGTGCTGGCCTCCACCGCCGTGGTGCTGCTGGCGCAGGCCGGGACCGGGACCAGCGCCCGGCTGGTGCTGCTGCTGGTGTTCCTGCCCGCGCTGCTGGCCGGCCTGGGCACCCTCGCGCAGACGATCGCCGTGTCCGTGTGGGTGGCCGTCGTGGTGGCCGTCAGCACGGTGCTGTTCCCGCCGACCTCGCTGGAGGCCCGGGCCGGGACGCTGGTGGCGGTGCTGGGCGCCGAGGCCGCGCTGGTGGCCCTGTGCGCACGGCGGATGGGGCGCGAGCGGCAGCTGTTCCGGATGCGCCAGAGCGCCGTCGCCCTGCAGCGCCAGCTGCTGCGCCCGCTGCCGGTGCTCACCCCGGACGTCCAGGTGTTCGGGCTGTACCGGCCGGTGGAGGAGGACGCCATGGTCGGCGGCGACCTGTACGACGTCGCCGACACCCCGTACGGCACGCGGGTGCTGGTGGGCGACGTCCAGGGCAAGGGCCTGCCCGCGATCGGGGCGGGCTTCGCGGTGCTGAGCGCCTTCCGCGAGGCGGCGTTCCGCGAGGCCGCGCTGACCGCCGTCGCCGACTCCCTGGAGGCCGCCGTGCAACGGCACAACGCCTACGCGGCGCAGGCCGGGGAGAGCGAACGGTTCGTCACCGCGACCGTGCTCGGCCTGGAGCGCGGCCCCGAGGTGCAGGCCGTCAACTGCGGCCACCTGGCCCCCTACCTGCTGCGCCGAGGCCGGGTGGAGACGGTGGACCTGGCCGCCGGGGTGCCGCTGGGGCTGGCCGGACTGGCCGGGGAGGTGCGCACCGTGCAGTGGTTCGCGCTGCCCGAGGACGGCGTGCTGGTGCTGCTGACCGACGGGATCACCGAGGCCCAGGACCGCGACGGCGAGTTCTACCCCGTCGAGGAGGGCCTGACCGCCCTGGGCACGACCGCGGCCTCCCTGCTGCCGCAGGCCCTGGACGGAGCCGCCCGTCACTGGAGCGGGGGCCGGCGCCGCGACGACGTCACGGTGCTGTCCCTGCGCCGGACAACCCCGTAACGGGGACGCGGGGCGGCCGTCGCGCCTATGTTCTCCTCATGGACCCGCTCACGCTCGACTACGACAACCTCCACCTGCGCGTGGACCGCGGGGTGTTCGAGCTGTTCCGCCTGGACTCGGCCGAGGCCGGCTTCCGGGTCCCGCTGCGCTGGCTCGGGGCGCTGGTGCACTACCGGAAGCCGGGCAAGCCCGGCGAGCTGTTCGTCGGCGTCGTGCACGATCCGGACGCCGCCCTCTACGGCACCGACCGGCAGGCCTTCCGGGTCTCCCGCTGCCCGTCCTCCCGGATCCCGCCCGGCGACGAGGCGCTCCTGCGCGCGTACTTCACCCGGGTCGCCGCCCTCGCCGACCGGCGGGTGGACTGACCCTGTGCCAGGTGCCCGACGGCCGGGGCCGGGGGCCAGGGGGCCGGGGAGCGCCTCAGCGCCGGGTGACGCCGGCCTCCCGGGAGAGTTCCGGGTCGTCCGGCCCGCCGAGGAAGAGGACCCTGAGGGCCGTGCCGACGTAGACGACCAGGAGACGGGCGAGGCTGCGGGTGGCGGTGTGCACGGTGGGTACCTGCTTCCTGCTTCGGGCCGGGTGCTTCGGGCTGTCGGGTCGCCGGGGGTCCTCGGGCTGCCGTCGGTCCTCGGGCTGCCGCCTGGCGGGCTGCCGTCGGGCCCGGGTGGTGGCGGTGTCACCAGGAGACGGCGTCGTCCATCGACTGCTGCCAGTAGGTGACCTTGAGGGAGTCGTCCACGTAGCTGCCGCCCGCGGGCAGCGCCGGGTGGGCGGCCGCGCCGACGCTCTCGTTGCCGGACGGGCCGTGGAAGGAGACCGCCAGGGACGTCACGGTGTGGCCGTGCGCGCCGTTGCCGCCGTCGGTGGAGGACAGGTTGACGGAGGCGTAGCCGGACTCGCCGGGCTTGAGCGTGACGACGGCCTGCGGCTTGGAGTCCTCGATGACCGGGGGCACGGCCTGCGCCTCGCCGAAGCGCACCGCCGGGTATCCGTAGAGGTAACAGGTACCGGAGCCCGTGTTGGTGACGGTGAGCAGCATGTGGTTCACGGGGCGGTTGAGCGGGGCGGCGACGGTCTTGGTGGTGGAGCCCTCGCAGACGCCCGGCTTCCCGGCGGCGGGGGCGGGGACGGGGCTCTTCGGCACGGCCGGGGGCGCGGCGGCGGTGGTGGCGGGCGCGGTGGTGGCGGGGGCGGGCTTCGGGGCGGCGGAAGGGGGCACGGGGGCCGGGGTCCCGCCCGCGGGGGCGGGGACCGGGGCACCGGCGGTGGTCCCGGCCCCGGCGGCCGTGGGTGAGGCGGCGGCCTTCAGCGTCGGGCCGGTCGCCGTCGCGATGTCCCCGCTGTCGTCGCACGCGCTCATCGAGAGGGCGGCGAGCGCGACGCCCGCGGCGGCGGTGATCAGACGGGTGCGTGAGGTGCGGACGGACACGGTCCGGCCCCTTTCGGTGGGCGTTCGGTGGGATGGCCGAAGCTTGCGCGGTGATCCGTCCCGGCCGCTACGCCTGACGCCATGATGAGTAGGGTGGAACGGCGAACAGGGCTCTGACCAGCGGGAGTGGAACGGGCCTGGAACGCCGGAACGGGACGCCCGGGAGGCGCCGGGGGGCGAAGGGGGCAGGTCGTGGAGGGCACGGGGGCCGCGGAGACGGCGGAGTTCGCGCGGCTGCTGAGCGAACTGAAGGCCCGTTCGGGGCTGAGCTACGGGACGCTGGCCAAGCGGCTGCACACGAGCACGTCCACGCTGCACCGCTACTGCAACGGCACGGCGCTGCCCAACGAGTACGTGTCGGCGGAGCGCTTCGCCCGGGTGTGCCGGGCGACCCCGGACGAGCTGGTGGAACTGCACCGGAGCTGGATCCTGGCGGACGCGGCCCGATCACGCCGGACGGACCGGACCCCGGAGCCGACCCCGGACGCCCCGGGCCCCACGGAAGCACCAGCACCGCCCGCGCCGCCCGTGCCGTTCACGGACGGCGAGCCGGTCACCGCGACGGCGGCGGACCCGGCACCGCCCGCACCGCCGCGCCGCCGCCGTGGCGCCCTGATCGCCTCCACCGTGGCCGTCGTCCTGCTGACCACGGCGGTGATCGTCGCGCGCCCCGCCCTCCGCGGCGACGACGACGGTGCGACCGACCGTCAGACCACCGCCGCCACGCCGGCGACGACGGCCGCGCCGGCCCCACCCGAGACACCCCTCCCCGTCTCCCCCACCCCCGCGGCACCCGTCACCCCGACGACCACCCCGACCGCCACCCCGACCACCGACGCGCCCGCGCCCCTCACCGTCGGCGTCCGCCCCTACGTCTACGACGACCCGTGCAGCCAGCACTTCCTCGTCGACAGCACCCCCGCCCACGTCGGCCCGCCCGCGCCCGAGCGCGACGCCCCGCGCTGGGCCGCCGCCTACGGCGCGGTCTCCTCCGGCGAACAGGAGATCGCCCTCACCGTCCAGGGCACCGGAGCGGACACCGTCGTCCTGGAGGCCCTGCACGTGCGCGTCACGGCCAAGGGCGCCCCGCTCGCCTGGAACGACTACTCGATGGGCGTCGGCTGCGGCGGCGTGGTCGACACCAAGTCCTTCGACATCGACCTCGACCGGGGAAGCCCCGTGATCACCGTCAAGGGCGGCCAGCGCGACTTCCCCTACAAGGTCAGCAAGTCCGACCCCGAGGTCTTCTACGTGACCGCCCACACCAAGGCGCACGACGTCCGGTGGGACCTCACCCTCGACTGGTCCAGCGGCACCCGCCGCGGCACCACCCACATCGACAACCGCGGCACCCCCTTCCGCACCAGCGCCGACGTCAACCGCCCCGGCTACGACTACCCCCCGGGCACCACCGAGTGGACCAGACGCACGGACGGCTGACGAGTCGGTGCGTGATGGCGGCCGGTGCCCGACCCGGTTGCCCATGCGATGCCGGGCGCCTGCCGGGGCGGAGGCCACCGGTTCACCGTGCGGCCCCGAGCGGCGCAGCCCCGGCGTGGAAGCGGTCAGGCGCCGGGCGCCCGGAAGTCGACCGTCCGCCGGGCCGCCGTATCGATCTGCTCCGGGGTGAGCAGCTGGACCACGCTGGACTGCAGGGCGCCGCTGGCCCGGACCGTCATCGAGACGGCCGCCATCGACTCCTCGTCCGGCAGCTCGATCACGCAGTACAGGTCCGTCTCGCCGAAGGCGAAAGCCAGCCACTCCAGCGTGCCCCCGCAGGAGGCGACGACCCTGCGGACTGCCTCCACCCGGCCCGTACCGCCGTCGGCGAGCAACCCCGCGGCGCCCTGAGCGGTGTAGCCGGCCCGGACCAGGTACTTCGGCATCTCGGTCTCCCGTCCTGCGAAGGCGCCGCGGGCACGACGCCATCCCCACGATCGGGCAGCGCACACCGCGCGGGCCACCGGGAGACCCCCGAACGGCGCAGACCTGCGCGCGCCGGGGCGGTAGTCGGCGTCGGATCCCAGGGCGTTTCGGCCGGGTTCGGGCCACTGCCTTCCGGGCCCGGGAACTCGCCCGCCACGACACCTGGACCGAGGAGGAGGTCACGTGGGGCCCGAGAACACGGCGGCCGCCATCGCCGCGTGCCACCGGCAGACCGCTGGCGCGCTGGTGCGGGCACCGGGGCTCGGGCTCCCTACGTCGACGTGTCAGCCGAGCCCGGGTTCACAGCCACCGCTTGGCCGCTTCGAAGCTGTCGCCTCCGCTGGTGTTGAAGGCGATCGCGGCCTTCGGCGCATGCCGCCGGACCAGATTCACGACCTGCTCGAACAGCGGCAGAAGTGGTTCCGGCTTGCGGATTCCGCCGCCGATGACGACGACGTCCCACGCGCGCTCGGACAGTGCGGTGACCATCGTGGACTCGGCCGACTCGTCCAACGCGATGAGCACCATGGACGCGTCGATGGCGTGGCCGCCGAACCGTGTCAGCTCCTGGTCGAGGGCCGCACGGATGACGGCCCCGTCCATGCCGGGCACTGCGTGCGGGTCGATTCCGAGAATGAGAACTGACGGCATGTCATCAGGGACGATCAAGCGACGGTGCTGGTTCCCGGGACGGGAATCAGTCGTGGCGGACCATCGCCCTGGTCTCCTCCCGCCAAGGGGCGGCGACCTTCGATGACCGGCAGCCGGCCGGGGCGGCCGGGGCTCAGGGGGTTTCGTGCATGCGGGCGGTGAGGGCGTCGGGGGGCAGCAGCGGGGCCGGGTAGCCGGCGGGGCGGTGGGCGAGGTCCCAGGGGCGGTGGACGGCGCGGCCGGGGACGTCGGCGAGTTCGGGCAGCCAGCGGCGCACGTAGGCGCCGTCGGGGTCGTAGCGGTCAGCCTGGCGCAGCGGGTTGAGGACGCGGTTGGGGCGGGTGTCGGTGCCGGTGCCGGCGGCCCACTGCCAGTTGAGCTGGTTGTTGGCGACGTCGCCGTCGACGAGCAGGGAGAGGAAGTGGTCGGCGCCGGGGCGCCAGTCGTGGCGCAGGGTCTTGGTGAGGAAGGAGGCGGTGAGCAGGCGGGCGCGGTTGTGCATCCAGCCCTCGTGGGCGAGTTGGCGCATGGCGGCGTCGATGATCGGGTAGCCGGTGCGGCCCTCGCGCCAGGCCCGCAGTTCGTGTTCGTCGTCGTACCAGGCGTAGGGGCGGGGGCGGTAGTCGTGATGGGCGGTGTCGGGGCGGGCGGCGAGGACCTGGTGGTGGAAGTCGCGCCAGGCGAGTTGGCGGATCAGGGCGGCGGCGCCGGGGGTGTCGGAGCGGGCGGTGTGGTGCAGGACCTCGGTGGCGGACAGGCAGCCGAAGTGCAGGTAGGGCGAGAGGCGGGAGGTGGCGTCGGCGGCGAGGTCGTCGTGCAGGTCGGCGTAGGGGGTCGGGTCCCAGGTGCGCAGGCGGCGGCGGGCGGCGCTCTCGCCGCCGGGGGGCAGGCCGGGTGAGGTGCCGGCGGGGGCGGTGGGCAGCGGGTCGCCGGCGGGGCCGTCGGGGGTGGTGAGGGTGCGCGGGGCGGGCAGGACGGTACGCCGGACGGCCTGCTGCCAGGCGCGGTGGTAGGGGGTGAAGACGGCGTAGTGGTCGCGGCCGGCGGGGGTGACGCGGCCGGGCGGGACGACGGTGAGCGCGCCGTCGTGCAGGTGGAGGCGTTCGCCGAGGGCGCGGCGCAGGGCGTGTTCGCGGCGGGTGGCGAAGGCGGAGACGCCGGCGTTGGCGTGGACGGTGTCGGCACCGCATTCGGTGGCCAGGCGGGCGGTCTGTTCGGCGGGGTCGCCGTGGCGCAGGACGAGGCGGGAGCCGGCGGCGCGCAGGGCGCGGTCGAGGTCGGCGAGGGCGTCGGCGAGGAAGGCCTGGCGGTTGGGGGCGGCGAAGCCGGCCCGGTCGACGGCGGGGTCGCGCACGAACAGCGGGACGACCTGGTCGGCGCGGGTGCGGGCGGCGTGCAGGGCGGGGTTGTCGTGCAGGCGGAGGTCCTGGGTGAACAGGACGACGGCGGTGCTCATCGGGGCCTCGTGCGGTCGGGTCGGGGGTGCGGGGTGCGCGGGGTACGGCGGGGTGCGCGCGGGTGCGCGGCGGGGTGCGGCCGGCGGCGGGGGTCCGCCGGCCGCACCGGGTGTTCGGAGCCGTGGGGCGCGATGGATTGGACGCCCGGTTCAGGCCCCCGACCGGGACCGGCTCGGACGGTACGGCCGGTTCAGGTGGTGAGTGGGGGCCGGTAGACGGTGAGGGCGGCGCGGGCCTTGGACAGCCGCAGCGCGCCCTTGGCGGGCACGCTCTCGCCGTCGACGGCGATGCGGTCGGCGTCGCCGAGGGAGTCGAGGTCCAGGGCGCCGAGGCGGGCGGACTGGTAGACGCGGGAGCGGTGCAGGGTGCCGGTGAGGAAGGCGGCGACCAGGCGGGTGCGGGCGAAGGGGTGGCCGGCGTCGACGACCCGGATGTCGAGGTGGCCGTCGGCGAGGGCGGCGCGGTGGGTGGGGGCGAAGCCGGGCGGGTCGTAGGCGCCGTTGCCGGCGAACAGCAGCCACAGCCGGCGGGGCCGGCCGCCGGCGTGCACGGTGACGGGTTCGGCGCTCGGCAGCAGGCTGGCGACGGCCGCCGCCAGGGCCGGCCACTTGCCGATGCGGCCCTCCAACTTCTCGCGCCGGCGGACGAGTTCGGGGTAGATGCCGAGGCTGAAGGTGTTCACGAAGACCCGCACCTCGGTGTCGTCGGCGGCCAGGCCGAGGTCGACGGCGACGGCGTGGCCGGCCTGGACGGCGTCCGCGGTGTCCCGGTGGGTGGTGGCGCCCAGGTCGAGGGCGAAGTGGTTGAGGGTGCCGCCGGGGAAGACCGCCAGCGGCAGGCCCCGTTCGACGGCGAGGGCGGCGGCCAGGTTGACGCTGCCGTCGCCGCCGCACACCCCGAGCGCGCCGCCGGCCCCGGCGGCGCGCTCGGCGGCCCCGGCGAGCATCGCCGCCAGGTCGTCGTCGGGCCCGCACAGCCGCACGTCCGCCTCGGGCAGCAGGGCGCGCAGCCTGGCGGCCTCCTCCTCGGGGTCGGTGCCGAGCGGGGAGCCGTTGCCGGAACCGGCGTTGACCACCACCGCCAGGCCGCGCCCGCCCGGCAGGGCCGGGGCCGGGCGCCGGGCCGGGGCGGCGGGCGGCGGCACGTCCACCGAGCGCGGCCACCAGCGCAGGGTCAGGACGGCGGCGGCGGTGCCGAGCGCGACCCCGGCCAGGACGTCGCCGGGGTAGTGCACGCCGGTGTAGACGCGCGAGAGCGCGACCGCGGCGGCGACCGGGGCGACGGCGGCCCCCAGCAGCGGGGACTCGATGGCCACCGCGGTGGCGAAGGCGGCGGCCGAGGCGGAGTGGCCGGAGGGGAAGGAGGTGGTGACGGGCTGGCGCACCAGGCGGCGCACCGCGGGCACCTGGTCCAGCAGCGGGCGGGGCCGGCGGGTGGCGTGCTTGGCGACGGTGTTGGCGGTCAGCGAGGCGAGGGTGAGCGCGCCCAGGCCCCGCAGGGCGGCCCGGCGTCCGCTGCGCCCCCCGGTCGCGCCGAGGACGGCGGCGGTGCCCGTCCACAGCACCCCGTGGTCGGCGGCCCGGCTCAGGGCGCGCAGCCAGGGGCGGGCCCCGTGCAGGGGGGCGGCGGCGAGGCGGTCGAACAGGGCCCGGTCGATGGCGTCCAGTCGTGTCATCCGCAGCTTCATTGGGTGAGCCTAGGCACGGGATGGGGTGCGGGGCCACGGGGCGGGTGGGCCCGGGCGTGTCGGGGGCGGCGCGGGGGCAGGATGACGGTGCGTCAGATGTTCGGGGTGTCAGTCGGGTTGGCCGGCACGGGCGGTGATGTTGCGGGCCATGGCGCCGAACACCAGGGTGTGCAGGGGGGCGATCGACCACCAGTAGAGGTGGCCGGCCAGTCCGTGCGGGTGGAACAGCGCCCGCTGCTGGTAGAGCGCGCCGCCGTCGCCGTCGGGGGTGACCCGCAGTTCGAGCCAGGCCAGGCCGGGCAGGCGCATCTCGGCGCGCAGCCGCAGCAGGCGGCCGGGTTCGATCTCCTCGACGCGCCAGAAGTCGAGCGCGTCGCCGACCCTCAGCCGGTCGCGGTCGCGGCGGCCGCGGCGCAGGCCGACGCCGCCGGCCAGGCGGTCCAGGAGCCCGCGCAGCGTCCAGGCGACGGGCAGCGAGTACCAGCCGTTCTCGCCGCCGACGCCTTCCACCACCCGCCACAGGGCGGCGGGGTCGGCGGCCACCCGGCACCGGCGCAGGTCCTGGTAGAGGCTGCCGCCGGCCCAGTCGGGGTCGGTGGGCAGCGGGTCGCTGGGGGCGCCGGGCGGGGAGGCGGAGGACCAGCGGGTGGCGACCTGGGCGTCCTGGATGCGTCGCAGGGCCAGTTCGACGGCCCGGTCGAAGCCGGTCAGTCCGCCGGGCGGGTCGGGCACCCAGCGGGCGATGTCGTGCTCGCGGCACACCACCTCGTGGCGCAGCGACTCCACCAGGGGGCGGGCGAGCGAGCCCGGGACGGGGGTGACCAGGCCGACCCAGTGGCTGGACAGGGCCGGGGTGAGCACCGGCACCGGCACGATCAGCCGTGGGGGCAGGCCGGCGACCTCGGCGTAGTGGCGCATCATCAGGCGGTAGGTGAGGACGTCGGGGCCGCCGATGTCGAAGGGGCGGTCGACGTCGGGGGGCAGGGTGGCGGCGCCCACCAGGTAGTGCAGGACGTCGCGGACGGCGATCGGCTGGATGCGGGTGTCGACCCAGCGGGGGGTGACCATCGCCGGGAGGCGTTCGGTGAGGTGGCGCAGCATCTCGAAGGAGGCGGAGCCGGAGCCGATGATCACCGCGGCCCGCAGTTCGGCGGTGGGGACGCCGCCGGCCCGCAGCAGGCGGCCCACCTCGGCGCGCGAGCGCAGGTGGGCGGAGAGGTCCCGTTCGGCGACGCCGGCGGGCAGCAGGCCGCTGAGGTAGACGATGCGGTGGGTGCCGGCGGTGCGGGCGGCCGCGGCGAAGGCCTGGGCGGCGTGCCGGTCGAGGGCTTCGAAGCCCGGTCCGGTGCCCAGGGAGTGGATCAGGTAGTAGGCGACGTCGATGTCGTCGAAGGCTCCGTGCAGGGTCTCGGGGCGGGTGACGTCGCCGGCGACGGCCTCCACCTCGGGCCGCCAGGGCTGGTCGCGCAGCCGTCCGGGGTCGCGGGCCAGGCAGCGCACGCGGTGGCCGGCGGCGAGCAGTTCGGGCACCAGGCGTCCGCCGATGTAGCCGGTGGCGCCGGTGACCAGGCAGCGCAGCGGTCGCGTCGGGGTCGGCTCGTCCACCTGCGGCTCCTCTCGTGCGGTCCCCCGGGGACGGCGTGTCCCCGGGCCCCGCCAGGCCCGGGGGCGCCGCCCGGGTATTCGGAGCGGCCGGGGCCGGGGATTGGGCGGGGGGCGGGGGTCGGGGGTCTGGGGTCTGGGTCGGGGGTCGGGGGTCGGGGTCGGGGGCTGAAGGGCTGGAATCGGCCCCGGGGACGGGTCCGGGCTCCTAGGGTCGGCGTCATGTCGAGTCCCGAGCTGGAGCGGATCAACGCCTTCCTGTCCACCTTCGCCCGGCACCAGGCCCACCGCACCGTCGACGTGCCCGGTGGGTTCGCCGTCTTCGACGACGACTTCGCGCTCTCCTACGCGAACAACCAGCTGGTCGTCGACGGGACGCTGCGGACGGTCGTCCCCGGGGCGCTGCCCGCCCTGGCGGACGAGGTGCTGGGCGGGCTGCCCTACCGGGTGCTCTCCGTCCTGGACGACGAGGTCGCGCGGGCGTGCGCGCAGCCGCTGGCCGGGGCCGGGTACGCGCACTCCCGGTACCTTTCACCCCGATCGGCCACCACCACGCCTTCCAGCGCACCTGACCCCGCCGGCCGGTCACGGCGGGGCGGGGTGCCCGAGCTGGCCGCGCCAGGGCGGGTCACGGCGGGGCGGGGTGCCGGGCGGCCCGGTGGCGCAGGGCCAGCAGCGTGGCGAGGGCCAGGACGGCGGCGGCCTGGGCCCAGGCGGTGAGGGTCTTGTCGGTGAACCAGACGGGTTCGTACATGTTCGGCAGCGGGCCGAGCTCCCCGACGTCCACGTAGCGGTAGAGCAGGAGGGCGGCCAGGCCGGCCGCGGCGACCACTAGGGCGTAGAGGTCCCCGGCCCGGTGGCGCCAGAGCAGGACGAGGAGGACGGCGAGCGCGGCGGCGCCGGCCTCGATGCGGAACAGGGTGCCCTGGCTGATGCTCGCGGAGACGGCGTCGTACTGGTCGGCGAGGCGGGCGTGCACGGCGGCGTCGACGGCGAGTCCGGCGGCCGCGACCAGACGCAGGAGCAGCGGCAGGAGCCTGGGGGGCGGGGCGGGGGTGGCCACGGTGGCGGCGGGTTCCTTCCGGGTGGCCGGGGTCAGGAGACGGTGAGGGTGCCGTGCATGAACGGGTGGATGGTGCAGATGTAGGGGTGTGCGCCGCTCTGCTGCGGTGCGGTGAGGGTGGCGGTGGCGCCGGGGGCGATGGTGCCGGAGTCGAAGCTCTTGTCGTCGGCGGTGAGGGTGTGGGCGGTGCTGTCCTGGTTGGTGACGGTGAAGGTCGTGCCGGGGGCCAGGGTGAGGGCGGCGGGTTCGAACTGGAAGTTCCTGATGGCGACGTGGGTGACGCCGTTGGCCTGGCTGGGCGAGGCGCTCGGGGAGGTCGCGGCGGCGCTCGGGGAGGCAGCCGTGGTGGCCGGGGACGGCGTCCCGGCGCTCGGGCTGCCCGTCGCCGCGCTCGGGGAGGCGGCCGCGGTGGTCGGCTGGGCGGGCTTCGTCGAGGAGCTGGAGCAGGCGGCGAGGACGCCGGCCAGCAGTAGTGTGCCGGCGGCGCGGGACAGGCGGGGGACGGTCACGGCGGTGCTCCGTTCGCGGGGGTGCGGGGTGTCGGGCAGTCGGGCAGTCGGGCAGTCGGGCGGTGGTGGTCGGACGGTGGTGGTCGGGTCGCACGGGCCGTCTGCCGTCCGGTGGTTCCTTCCGTCCCCGTCCCGGTCCGGCCGCCCCGTCGCGTTCCTTCGATACCGTCGGACAGCCGCCCGCCCGCCGGACCCTGACGGGCGGTGAATTCACCGGCACGGGTGAACGCGCCGGGGCAACCCGGCCCCGTCCGGCACCCCCGGGCGGCCGAACCGCCGCGTCGTCGGCTGCCGGCCCGCCTCGCCCGATCGGGGGTCCTCCGGAGGTCGCACCCGTCCGGGGGCGGGCGGCGACCGAATGCGGAGTGTGAGCGATGCGGCGGGCGGCCCCCGTGGCCGGTAGGGGCCCGGCCGCCGAGGCGCTCACCGGCACGGCGCCGTCCCGCTCCCGCCCCCTCCGCCCCGCGGACTGAGCTCGCGCCGGCCCCGGACCACGGTCCCCGACGATCAACCCCCGGTAGTCGGGGACCGCACCCTGCTCCCCCGCCCCCGGGCGGCCGGAAACGCCTGTGCCCCGCCGGGGGCCACCCGGCGGGGCACAGGCACCGACACCCGCGCTCCGACACCACAGGGCCGTTCTCCGGCCCGGGAGGGCGACCGCCGCGTCGCACCGGCGGCGGCCCGGCCGCCCGCACCCAGCAGCGGACGGCCGGTCCCCGGAGCCTCACGGGGGCGGCGGACCGTCTCGTCCGGGGAACGGTCCGGAGCCCGCACGGCGCCGGGGCGCCTTCCTGCTCCCTGATTCGTCGCCGGGGCCGGAGCGGATTGCCCCCGCCCGTCGGATTTCGCGGGTCATCGCCCGCGGTCCGGGCGCCTTCGTCCACCGGGCCCCGACGGGCGGCTCCGCGCGGCGCCGGGGCGTCGGAGTGCCGCGGTGCCCGGATCGCGGCGCGGCGGCCGGACATCGCCCGGTACGGCCGGGTGCGCGTCGGCGGGCCGCCGGGCCCGGGGTGTCCCCGGGCCCGGCCCGGCGACCTTCGGCGTCACGGAGCACCGGCCTCGAAGCCCAGCGGCCACGGACCCGGTACCCCGAAGCCCGGCGCCTCGAAGCCCGGCGGCCCCGGACCGGGCACCCCGGGGACCGGATCGGCCGCCAAGGCGCGCCCTGCCGCCGTCAGCCCCGGCCGCCGCCGGCCTTCAGCACCTGGGCGGCGGCGACGCCCGCCGCGCTGTTGCCGTGGCCGCCGCCCTCGACCTCGGCGGCCACCGCCAGGTCGCCGCGGTAGGCGATGAACCAGCTGTTGGTGTCCTTGCCCGGGCCGGCCTCGACGGTGCCGGTCTTGGCGCCGATCTGGCCGGTCAGTCCGGACATCGGGGCCCGGGCGGTGCCCTGGGTGGCGGTCTTGGCCATCATCGCCCGCAGGCCCTGGGCGACGCCCTCGGGCAGCCGGCCGGGGGCCGTCACGCGCTTGGCGTCCGTGCGCAGCACGGGCTGGCGGAACGTCCCGCTCTGCACGGTGGCCGCCACCGAGGCCATCGCCAGCGAGTTGACCTGGATCCGGCCCTGGCCGATGTAGGTGGCGGCCGCCTCGTCCCCGTTCCTGGGCACCGGGATGGTGGCGTCCCGGCTGGGGATGCCGATGTGCCACTCCAGGCCGAGGCCGAACTGGTCGCGGGCGACGCTGGGCACCGTGCCGAGCTGCAGCTTCTCCAGGCCCTTGTCGATGAAGCCGGTGTTGCAGGAGCGGGTGAAGTCGTCGGTGAGCGTGTAGCCGGGGAAGTCCCCGGGCTCGTCGTTGTGCCAGAGCTTCGGGGAGGCGGTGGTCTCCTTGCACGGTGCCGCGCTGTCCGGGCTCAGCCCGGCCTCCAGCAGGGCGGCGGAGGTGATCACCTTCATCGTCGAACCGGGTGCCTGCCCGCCCCCGACGGCGCGGTTGAAGCCGTCCTGCGAGGAGTAGGCGATCGCCAGGATGTTGCCGGTGCTCGGCTGGACGGCCACCAGCGAGGCCGGCTTGCCGCCGGCGGCCTGCTGCTTCACCGCCTCCTCGGCGGCCTGCTGGAGACCGGCGTCCAGGGTGAGCCTGACCTCGGGGGCGCTCGGCGGGGTCAGCACGAACAGCTGCTCGGGCTGCCGCGCGCCCGCGGCGTCCGCGATCACCACGGCCTGCCCGGTGACGGCGGACGCCCCGTCGGCCGGCGTGATCTGCGGCAGCACCGTGCGCAGCGAGGGGAAGGCCTCCAGGGACTTGCCGTTGCGGTCGACCGGCTTCACCACCGGGGTGGGCAGCGGGCGCAGGGCGATCGTCTCCCCCGGGTCCAGGTGCGGGTGGAGCACGTTCGGCGCCCACCGCACGACGACCCGCCCGTCCGCCGCCCGCACCACGCTCAGCGCACCGTCGTACTCCCAGGCGCCGGCCGTGCCGTCGAACTCCGCCTTCGCCCGGAAGGCGAGCGCCGGCTCGCTGGGCGTGCCGGCGGGCGCGGGGCCCGTCCCGGTCAGGGTGAAGGTGCGGGCCTTGACCGTCACGCGGAAGGACGCCAGTGCGGAGCGCGCGGCCTCCTGGCGGTCGGTCAGGGCGGCCGCGGCCGCGACGTCGCCGCGGCTCCAGGCGGCCAGGAACTCCTTCGCCACGGCCGCGGCCTGCTCACCGGTGGGCGGCGGCTGCGCGGAGCGGACCGCGGCGGTGGGCTCCTGCTGCCGGGAGTCGTCCGCGGCGGTCCCGCCGGTCACGGCGCTCACCAGGTTGTACGCGCCGATGCCCCCGGCCGCCAGCAGCCCGGCGAACGCCCCGCCGAGCGCGACCATCCACACCCGGCGCCCCGCCGAGCGGCGCGGCGCCGGCCCGTCCCCGGTCCCGTCCCCGACGGGGGTGACGTCCTCCGCCTGGTCCGCGTACCCGGGGTGGGCGTGCGCTCCGTGGGCGTGACCGCCGTACCCCTGGTCCCCGTACCCCTGAGCCGCGTAGCCCTGGTCCCCGTACCCGTGGGCGCCGTACCCGACGTCCGTCCGGTCCTCGGCCATGCTCCTGTTCCCCCCGTGAAGTTCCCTCGTCGTCAGCCCGAGCCGGCCTCCCCGCCCCGCCGACCGAACACCCGGCCGACGGTCCGGGGATCGTTCGGACCCGTCCCAGCGTAATAGGGCCCACCCACAGGCCACCCCGCACCCCCACAACTCCCACACACCATGTAGACCGGTCTGCATATTCCCCGGCCGCACCGCCGCCCGGCGACCCTCGGGGCGAACGCCCGTGCCATCCTGTGGCGGTGCTGCTTGCGAGTCATCAGTCCGCCGTCGAGCTGCGGCCCTTGCGCTACCAGTTCTCCGCGACGAGCGGCGATCCCTACGACGACAACTGGCTCGTCATCCAGGGCCAGGTGACGACGCCGTCCGGCCGGTGGTCGTTCCAGGACCCGTCCCTGCTGACCGACGAGTGCCGCGGCCTGTCGCGCTGGCTGCGCGCCGTCGCCGCGGGCAGGGTGGCCGTGACCGTGCCCGACCCGGACGGCGAACCGTCGCCGAGCCTGACCTTCCTGGAACCGAACCTCGCCTTCAGCCTGGCCGGGCGTTCCGGCGGCCGGTCGCTGCTGCACGTCCACCTGTCGCTGGAGGCCGCACCTCCGTGGCAGTGCCAGGACGGGGACGGGAGCGACGACGAGGCCGAGGGCTTCGACCTCTACCGGTTCGCCGTCGAGCTGGACTGCGGCGACGACGCACTGCTGCGGGCGGCCGACGCATGGGACCGGGACCTGTCCCCGTTCCCGTCGCGCTGAGACGCCCCTCGCGCCGGTGCGCGGGAAGTCGACCCGGCCGACTTCCCGCGCGCCGAAGCCCCCGTCCACCTCCGGAAACTCGCTGCAGGACCGGTGGACTTCGCCGCTAGCCTCCCACCGGTGGACTCCCTTCTCGATTCGATGATCTCCTTCGCGGCCACGGGTGAGATCGGCCCGTTCAGGCTCGGCATGCCCGGCGGGGAGGCGGACCTCCTGCTGGGCGGCGGCACCGCCCTGGGCGCCCCGGCGGCGGCACGGCCCGCCGAGGACGGGGACGCCGGCGTCAAGGACGGCAGCCTGGAGGTGTGGGCCGGTCCCGACGGGCTGGTGCACCTGCTCGGCTTCGACGCGGTGGACACCGCGGGCAGGTTCGCAGCCCCCTCCCGCGCCGGCACGGCGGGCCGCGGGGCCACCGGGTCGACCGAAGCGACCGAGGTGATCGAGGCCCCGACCCGCGAGGCGGTGCTCGACGGGCTCCGGCGGACCGGCTGCCGATGGCGGGACGACGACGCCCTGACCTTCGACGACCAGCTCGCCGTCCAGACGCAGGCCGGGGTCTCCGTGGTGTTCAGCCGCCCCCGGCCGCCGGCCGACGGGTGGGTGCTCGCGAGCCTCTACCGCTCCGCCGACCGCAGGTGACCCCCGCGGCCTCCACCCGGCCCGCCTCGTCCACCTCGCCCGCCTCGCCTGCCTCGCTCACCTGGTGAACGTGATCACCAGCGGGTCCGAGTCCGACGCGATGTAGTCGTACGTCTGGTATTCGACGTGGCAGTGGGCGGTGGCGTCGGCCTCGACGGCGAAGTCCTCGATGTTCTCGGCGAGCAGGTCGAGGGCCTCCCGCCCTCCCCGGATCCACAGGACCGGGCCCTCCGTGACGATCGAGGCGCCCTCGCGCTCCGGATCCTCCCGGAACGCGAGCTGCGACAGCGACCTCTCGTAGGGAGAGGGGTTCCCGCTCTCCGCGAGGTCGCAGGTCCCCGCCGCCCCCCGCAACTGCCGCCCGAGCGCCAGGAGCGCCGGGCGCGTCCCGGAGAGTTCGGTCTCCCCGCACTTCCCGTCGTACAGAACCTGCAGCACCACAGCTCCCCCGTCGTCGACGGCCCGCACCACGCGGCACCGGAGATCCACGGACCGGCCACCGCCCGTCCGGCGGGGCCTCGGCCCGAAACGCGCGAGAAGTCGACGGAGCCGACTTCTCGCGCCGCCTTCCCGCACCGCCTTCTCACACCGACAGCTCAGCGCGGGCGCAGCCCGTCGAAGACCACCTCGAAGATCCGCTCGCGGGCCTCCCGGTCCGGGCCTAGCTGCTCCATCGTCGCGCCGACGCCCACCAGCAGGGCGATCAGCTCCGGCAGGCCCAGCTCCGGGCGGACCGCCCCGGCCCGCTGCGCCCCGGCCAGCAGTTCGGCGAGCTGCGCCCGGATCGCCCCGCTCGACTCCCGCAGGGAGGCGTGCGCGTCCACCCCGGCCGCGGCGAGCGCCTGGGTGAACTCGTCCTTGCCCGCGGACTGGTCGATCACCAGGCGGAAGCCGTCGAAGAAGGCCTCGGCGGGCTCGGCACCGGCGGTCAGTTCCGCGGTGCGGGCGGCGATGGTCTCGAGCCGGCGGACCATCACCGCCTCCAGCAGGGCCTCCTTGGTCGGGAAGTGCCGGAAGAGCGTGCCGACGCCGACCCCGGCGGCCCGGGCGATCTCCTCGGTCGGCGTGGCGACGCCACGGGTGGTGAACACCTCCGTGGCGACGTCCAGCAACCTGGCGCGGTTGCGGGCCGCGTCCGCCCGCAGCGGGCGCTCCTGAGCGCCGGTCATGCCGTCCACCCTCTTCCACAGATCGCGACGGTCCGGCGACGCCACCCCTGGACAAGCGGAGTCGCCAGTCCGTATCGTCGAAACGGAGTTGCTAGTCCGATTCCAGCGACGGATCGTACCGGAGGTTGATCATGTCTGAAACGCGGTCACCGCGCGAGGCCTTCCACGCCCTGCTCGACGGCATCACCGCAGGACGGCTCACGGAACTGGGCGGGCTCTACGCCGAGGACACCGTGGTGGAGACCGCCCTCGCCCCCGTCGGGCCACGCCGGTTCGAGGGGCGGGCCACGCTCGAGGCGCGGTTCGCGGAGGTCGCCGCACACTCACCGCTGCAGCTGACCCCGAAGAACGTGCTGGTCCGCGAGACGGACGATCCGGAGGTGGTCGTCGCCGAGTGGGACTACGAGGTGCACAACCGGGTGAGCGGGCAACGCTTCGAGGCCGCCAACGTCCAGGTGCTGCGGGTGCGCGACGGACTGATCGTCCACAGTCGCGACTACCACGACCACCTCACCCTCGCCCTCGCCACGGGCACCCTCCCGGAGCTGGTGGCAGCCCTGGAGGCCGTGCCGCACCCGGCAGCAGGCGAGTGACGGCCGGCCCCACTCCCCCCTCGGCGCCGAATATGTAGACCGATCGACATATTCCTCCCGGGCTCCCAGGGGAACGAGGACCCCAGGGGGCGAGGGCCCGCCAGGAGAGCGGCGCAGGAAGTCGGCCGGTCCGACTTCCTGCGCGCAGCGGACGCGGCGTCAGCCGAGCTGCCCGGTCGGCCGGATGGTGATGTGGTTGATGTCGACGCCCGCGGGCTGGTCGAGGGCGAAGGCGATCGTGTTCGCGATCTGCTCGGGGGTCATCGTCGGCGAGGCGTCGGGGGTGCCGCCGCGCTCGTCCCAGAACGGGGTGTCCACCACCCCGGGGGCGACGACGGTCACGCCGACTCCGTCCTTGCCGACCAGCAGCCGGGTGTTCTCGGCCAGCGCGTGCGCGGCCCACTTGGTGACCGAGTACAGGTTGCCGGGCGTGTTGCGCACCCCGGCGACCGAACCGATGATCACGATCCGGCCCTTGGACTCCCTGAGGTGCGGCAGGGTCTCCCGCACCAGCAGGGCCGGGCCCAGGACGTTGGTGAGGACCATCGCGCGCATGTCCTCGGGCGCGTGGCTCTCCAGGTTGCCGAGCAGCGAGAAGCCGGCGTTGGCGATGACGTTGTCCAGCCGGCCCCACGCGTCCACCACGCGGCGCACGGCGGAGGCGACGTCGTGCTCGTCGCCGGCGTCGCCGGTGATCGTCAGCAGCCGCTCGCCCGCTCCGGCCGAAGCCGCGAAGGCGGCCAGCTTGTCCGCGTCACGTCCGGTGACGGCCACGCGGTGGCCCTGCCCGAGCAGGGCGCGGGCGGTGGCCGCACCGATTCCGGTCGAGCCGCCGGTGATCAGCGTGACGGGTTCCATGGGGCGGCCTCCTCGGCGATACGAGTCATCGGGGCTCCCGCAGCGTCCTGGCTGTCCGCGACCGCGCGGTGGCGCGTCACATCGACGGACTCCCGCCGTTGGCCCCCCGAAACGCCTGCACTATACCCAGCGGTCTTCCCGCCGTTCCCGTGAACGGCGGGTCGCCCGGCTACGGCCACGGGTAGCCCAGCCGCCCTCGCCGGGCGGTGGGCAGACGATGGTCAGACGGAGCAGGTCCGGTTCCGTGGCCATCGGCAAGGGATCGCCGAGCCGGCCGCAGCTGTCATGTGAATCCGCGCGGCCTCCACTCCGACCATCCCGGGGCGGACCGTCACTCCTGGGCCGGATATCCGCCCGGATATCCGATCTGGGCGGCGTCCTCCGCCAGGTGGGCAGTGTCCGGTTCCGGGTTCAGCGAGGACACGACGTGCCGGGTGAGAGGGCGCAGGGCGTAGACGTGCCGGACGGCCGCCATGTCGACCGCCACCTCGTAGTACTCCTCAGCGAACCGCTGATACGCCTCGGGCCGACCGTCCAGCAGTACGTCGAACAACCACTCGGCGCTGCCGTCGTCCTCCACGCCCTCCGGCAGGGGCTCGACGGCCCCTGCCCTCCACGCACCGTCTGATCGTTCGCGCCAGAAGCACACCGTCGCCCGCGGTGTCCCGTGGTCGCTGAAGGCGGGCTCCGCGACGTGCGCGCGGAGTGCCTCCGGCACCCCGTCGAACAGGCCCGGCCACGGCGCCGGAGGCGTCACCCGGTACGGGGTCATCGGCGACTCGTGATCGAAACCGCGGGCATAAGCGCCTGCCGGTGAGAAGACGATCGAGTACTCGTTGCCGGAGCCGTCGCGCATCGAGGCCATCTCCTCCGTCGGCGACCAACGGGAGTCGAACGAGAAGTACCGGTCCCGCCACTCCGGGCTCAGGATGGCGTCCAGCATCGCCATGGCACGGGAGCGGTCCCGGACGAGGGAGATCTCGGGCAACTGGCGGATCAGGTCAGAAACAGGCACAGCCACATCAAAGCCGATCCCCCTGACACCGCCCACACCGCCCGCACCGCCCACACCGCCCACACCGCCCACACCGCCGAAGAGTGCACGCCGGTTCGCCGGCCCCACGGCCCGGGCGCCGAGGCTCACCGGCTCCGCTTCGACACGTCAGGAGCCGTCCGGGGCTTGCGGCGGCAGGGGTCAGCGGAGCAGGTTTTGCAGCTGGTCGAGGGCGGTGGGCAGGTCCCGGGGGTGCAGGGCGCCCGGGGGGCGGCGGGGGGCGGTCCAGCCGGGGCCGGCGATGAGGAGGGCGGGGTGTATCCGGGCGCCGTGCGGGCCCCAGCTGGTCTGGGCGACGCGACGGGCCAGCGCCCGGTCGGCGGTGCGGGCGACCTGGGACCACAGCAGCACGGCCGGCGGCCCGGTGCGCCGCACCGCCTCCAGCAGTGCCTCGGGCGGCAGCGCCGGGCCGAACATCCGGAACGGCAGCCCCCGTTCGGCCAGCCCGGCGGCCAGCGCCTCCAGCGGCAGGGCGTGCAGCTCGGTGGGCATGCCGGCGAGCAGGACGGCCGGCCCCTGCGGCGGCTCGGCCCGGTCGGCGGCGCGGCGCAGCGCGGCGGCGACGTGCCAGGACAGCAGGTGCTCGACCTCGACGTAGCGTTCGCCCTCGGTGGCCCACTTGCGGCCGGCGGCGCGCAGCGCGGGCATCATCACGTCCGTCCAGGCGGTGACGGCGCCGAACTCCTCGATACTGCGGCGCAGGATCCGGGCGAGTTCGGGCGCGTCGAGGCGGACGGCGGCGCGGGCCAGGCCCCGGCACTCGGGTCGTACGGTGCCGACGGGCAGGGTGTGGCCGCCGGGCGCCGTCCCGGTGGCGGGCGTGGGCGTGGCGGACGTGGGCGTGGCGGACGGTGTCGGCCCGGCGGGCGGGGCCGCGACGGCGGGCGGTGCGGGCCGGTCGACGTCGGCGCCGGTATCGACGGCGAGGGCGAGGCGGGCGGCCTCGGCCGGGGTGACGCCACGGGCCGTCAGGCGGCACATCTCCTCCAGCACGGCGACGTCCCGCGGGCTCCACTGCCGGTGGCGCCCGGGGTCCCGGTGGGCCGGGCCGATGCCGTAACGGCGTTCCCAGGAACGGACGGTGGTCGGTGAGACGCCGAGCCGGCGGGCGAGGGCACCGGTGGTCAGGCTGGCCTCGGCCGACGGCCGGCCGACGGAGGCGGAGGCGGGGGCGGACACGTGCGCGAGCCTACGCCGGACGGGCCGGGCCGGTGCCGGGGCGACGCCCCGGGCAGCGGACCGGTGTCGGGGAGGCGGCCTGCCGACGCGCCGGGCCGCCGACGGCCGGCCCGGAGTCGGCCGCCAGCCGCCCGACCGGCCCGCGGACGGGCCCTCGCCCCGGGCCCGGCCATGCGTGCACCCGCACGGGACAGCGGGAGTGAGCCGGCCGCCGCAGGGGGCCTGCCGACCCGGGGTGCCCGACGGAGACCCGACCCGGTCCGGGCCCTGCCCCGGGACGACCGAGGACAGCGGCGGGGCGAAGGCGAGGACCCGGACGCGCCGGCCGGTGCACGACGCTCGCCGGGCGGGCCGGGGTGGGGGCGGCGGTGGGGTGGGCACGGGCAGTCGCCGGCCGTCCGTGGCACCGGTGACGGACGGGGCTGGGGCCGGGAGCGGTGGTGGGCACGGGTCTACGCCTGGTGGGCGGGGGTGTCGGCGGCGAGTTGGGCGCGCAGGCGCAGCAGGGCGTCGCGGATGCGGGTCTTGACGGTGCCGAGGGGGGCGCCGAGGTCCTGGGCGGCCTGGGCCTGGGTACGGCCGCCGAAGTAGACCAGCAGCAGGCACTCGCGCTGGACGTCGGTGAGGGTGGCCAGGGCGCGGCGCAGGCGTTCGCGTTCCCGGTCGCGTTCGAGGTCGCGTTCGACCTGGTCGGCGACCTCGTCGAAGACGGGGGTGTAGGCGCGCAGGGCGGCGGTGCGGTCGCGGTCGGCGGCGGCCTGGGCGGAGCGGACCCGGTCGACGGCGCGCCGGTGGGCGAGGGTCAGCACCCAGGGCAGGACCTCGCCGCGTTCGGGGCGGTAGCGGGCGGCTTCCCGCCACACCTGCCAGAAGACCTCCTGGGTGACCTCCTCGGCCTGGGCGCGGTCGCGCAGGACCCGCAGGACGAGTCCGAGCACGGCGCCGGCGGTGGCGCCGTACAGCTCCTCGAAGGCCCGTTCGTCGCCGTGGGCGACGCGTGCGGCCAGGGTGCGCAGGGCGGCCCGCCCGCCGTCGCCGGGGGCCTGGTCCGCGGGCGGCCGGGTGGCCGGGCGGTCGATCAGTGCTGTCACGGTGCCGGTTCCTCCACAGTGCGACCGTCGCGTAGTGGAGGTCCGGAGGGCTACTCGCATCGTTTGCGCAGCGTTGTGGCGGGACGCATGGTGGGGCGCCGCGGACCCGGCGGGCCGACGGGCCCCGCGGGGTCACCGCCCCACGGGGTCGCCCGCCGCCGGGTCACCGGCCGCGAGGGCCTGCGGCAGGCGCAGGGCGACCTCGTCGGCGAGGCGCTCGAAGGCGGGGCGCAGGAAGGGTCCGGCGAGGCGGGCGAGGCCGTTCAGGCGCAGGTCGGCGCGGTAGTGGACGACGGTGGACCCGCCGGCGGGCAGGACGGTGATGTCGTCGATGGCGGTGACGGTGGCGTTGTGGCCGATGAACACCAGGCGGTCGGGGTCGCGGCGGGCGAGGCGGTAGTCGAGCCAGGTGGCGCGGCCGCGGAAGCGGGAGACGTTGGTCCAGCGCGATCCGACCGCGATCGGCCCGTCGTCCTGGCGGGTGCAGGAGAGCGTGCCCGGGTCCCACTGCTCGGTGTGGCCGAAGTCGGCGAGGTAGTCGAGGACGTCGGCGGGCCGGCGGTGGACGGTGATGCGGCGTTCGACGGTTGGCATGGCGGGCCTCCCGATGGTGTCCGGCGGACGGTGTCCGGCGCAGCAGGACGGTGCCTGGTGGTTCGGTGCCGCCGCCGGAACGGATGGGAGGGCGCCCCGGGCCGGCCCGGCGAGGAGGGGCGGGACCCGGGCGGGGCGGGACTCGGGCGGGGCGGGGCGGGTCCAATCCACGGCGCCGGGCGGATCCGAAGCACGTTTCGACCGGTGCGCGACGCGGTGCGCGTCCCGGCGGACCGTAGAAGGAACCGCAGCAGGACCCCGGAAGGACCGCAGCAGGACCGCGGACGCGCAGCGCGGCCCGCGGGAGGAACGAGAGGACGGCCCGCCATGGGAACGGGACGGGAGACCGCCGCCGAGGTGATCGTCGTGGGGGCGGGCCCGGCCGGGCTGGCCTGCGCGCTGGACCTGACCGCGGCCGGGCGGGACGTGCTGGTGCTGGAGGCCGGGGACGAGGTCGGCGGCCGGATGCGCACCGACGTGGTGCAGGGGTTCCGGCTGGACCGGGGGTTCCAGGTGTTCAACACCGCCTATCCGCAGGTGCGCCGGCGCGTCGACCTGAAGGCGTTGCGGCTGCACCCGTTCACGCCCGGTTTCCTGCTGGCCGGCGGGCGCGGCCGGTTCCCCGTGGTGGATCCGACCCGGCGCCCGGGCCTGGCGCTGGAGCTGCTGCGCCCGGGCGGGGCGGTGCCGCTGCGTGACGTGCCGGCGCTGGGGCTGCTGGGGCTGCGGGACGCGGTGCTGCCCGCCGGGGTGCTGAAGCGGGCGCCGGACGTGAGCACCGCGCGGGCGCTGCGGGCGGCCGGGGTGTCGCGGCGCACCGTCGAGGGGGTGCTGGGGCCGTTCCTGGCCGGGGTGTTCCTGGAGGAGGGGCTGGAGACGTCGAGCCGGCTGTTCCACCTGGTGTGGCGCAGCATGCTGCGCGGGAGCCTGTGCCTGCCGCAGGAGGGGATCGGTGCGGTGCCGCGGCAGTTGGCGCGGGGGCTGGCGGCGGGGCGGGTGGTGTGCGGGGCGCGGGTGGAGCGGGTGGGGCGGCAGGAGGTGCTGCTGGCGGACGGGTCGGTGCTGCGGGCGGGCGGCGCGGTGGTGGTGGCGACCGGGATGGCGCAGGCGGCGCGGCTGCTGCCGGGGCTGCCGGTACCGGCGGGGCGGGCGGTGACGACGTTCTACCACGTGGCGCCGGTGAGTCCGTTGCGCGAGCCGACGCTGGTGGTGGACGCGGATCGGCGGGTGCTGAACACGGTGGTGCTGTCGGAGGTGGTGCCGCGGTGTTCGCCGGACGGGCGGGCGCTGGTGTCGACCTCGGTGCTGGGGCTGGACGCGGACGAGGGGGCGGCCCGGTCGCGGGCCGGTGAGCTGTACGGGGTGGACACCTCGCGGTGGCGGACGCTGACGGACTACCGGATCGCCGATGCGCTGCCGGCCGGGCCGGCGCCGCTGCCGCTCAGCCGGAGCGCGCGCTGGGCGCCGGGGCAGTACGTGTGCGGGGACCACCGGGCCACCGCCTCGGTCCAGGGGGCGCTGGCCTCGGGCGCGCGGGCGGCCCGGGAGGTGCTCGCGGACCTGGCGGAGCGGGCGCCGGGACCGGCGCGGGCACCGGTCCCGGTGCCGGCACCGGAACGGCGCCCCGGCCCCGGGCGGGACGCGCGGTGACCGACCAGCCCCACCTGCCGGGCATGCCGGGTGTGCCGGGTGTGCCGGCCGCGCCCGGAACCCCTGACTCCGGCGCCCCGACCCCCCGGCCCGCCACCACCACCGCCGCGCTGCTGGACATCCGCGAGATCCACGCCGAGCCGGCGGCCCTGGCCTCGCCGCGCGGACGGCAGGTGCTGGCGCGCTTCCCCGGGGCACGGGTCGTCGAGGTGCCCTCGCACTGGGCGATCCCGCAGCTGCACGGCAACGCGGGCAACGTGCGTCGCTGGGCGCGGATCAAGCGCGAGGTGCTGGTCCTGGGCGTGAAGAAGTCGCTGGCGGCCCGGCCCAACGGCCGCTCGGCGGACTGGATCGCGCCGAGCTCGGCCAACGGCTGCGCGCTGGCCTGCGCCTACTGCTACGTGCCCCGGCGCAAGGGCTACGCCAACCCGATCACGGTGTTCACCAACATCGACCGGATCATCGGCTACCTGGGCGGGCACGTCGCCCGCCAGGGCCGCAAGAGCGTGCCCGACCAGCGCGACCCGCTGGCGTGGGTGTACGACATCGGGGAGAACAACGACTGCTCGGTGGACGCCCTGGTGTGCGACAACACCGCCGACCTGGTCGCCGCGTTCCGGCAGTGGCCCACCGCCAAGGCGTCCTTCGCGACCAAGTGGGTCAACCGGGACCTGCTGGAGCTGGACCCGCGCGGGCGCACCCGGATCCGTTTCTCCGTCATGCCGCCGGCCGACGCCCGGCTGCTGGACGTCCGCACCAGCCCGGTGCCCGAGCGGGTGCGCGCCGCCGACGACTTCCTGGCCGCCGGGTACGAGGTGCACTTCAACCTCTCCCCCGTCGTGCTGCGCCCCGGCTGGCAGGCCGACTGGGCCGAGCTCCTGCGGCGGATGGACGACGTGCTGGGGCCCGCGGTCAAGGCGCAGGCGGCCGCCGAGGTGATCATGCTGACCCACAACCAGGACCTGCACGAGGTCAACCTCGGCTGGCATCCCAAGGCGGAGCAGGTGCTGTGGCGTCCGGCGCTGCAGGAGCCCAAGCTCTCCGGCAACGGCGCCTGGAACGTGCGCTACCGGGCCCGGACCAAGGCCGCCGCGCTGGCCGAGCTCGGGGTGCTGATCGAGCGCCACGCCCCCTGGCTGCGGGTGCGCTACGCCTTCTGAGCCCGCGCCCAGCCCCCGGGGCCGCGGACGACATCGGCCATCGGCCATCGGCCATCGGACGGCAGCGGACACCGGACGGCAGCGGACGAACGCCGGACGGACCCCCCTGGTGCGGTCCCCACCAGCGCCGATCTAGGGTGCTGGCATGATCTCCTCACCGATATCCGGCCCCGACCAGGCGCTGCGGGTCCTGCTGGAGGGCAACGCCCGGTTCGTCGCGGGCAGCCCGGAGCACCCCAACCAGGACGCCGGGCGCAGGGCCGCCCTCGCTCCGGCACAGCGGCCCTTCGCCGTGCTGTTCGGCTGTTCCGACTCGCGTCTGGCGGCCGAGATCATCTTCGACCGGGGGCTGGGCGACCTGTTCGTGGTCCGTACCGCCGGGCACGTCACCGGGGCGGAGGCGCTGGGCAGCATCGAGTACGGCGTGAGCGTGCTGGAGTGCCCGCTGGTGGTCGTGCTGGGGCACGACTCCTGCGGTGCGGTGGCCGCGGCGCGGGACTCGCTCGACCAGGGGCGCCTGCCGGGCGGCTTCGTGCGCGACGTGGTGGAGCGGGTGACCCCGAGCGTGCTGGCGGCCAGGGCGGCGGGCATCGAGGACCCGGACGCGATCGTGGACGAGCACATCCGCCAGACCGTGGACCTGCTGCTGGAGCGCTCCCAGGTGCTCGCCTCCAAGGTGGCGGCGGGCGAGGCGGCCGTGGTGGGGCTGTCCTACCGGCTGCACGACGGCCAGGCCCGTACGGTGGCCGCCCGCGGCCCGGTCGGCGACCCCGACTGATCACCCACCCGACCGACCCGACCGTCCACCACGACCCGACCGGACCCGGACCGGACCGGACACGACCCGACCGGACCCGGACCGGACCCCCTGCCGCCGCCCGGGCGGTGGGGGGTCAGTCCTGGCGCAGGTCGCGCACCAGCCGGCTGACCGCCTCGCTGAGCGTGAGCGGGTTGGCGGCCGTGGAGAAGTCGGGGATGTGGTAGGCCCGGATGGTGCGGGCGAGGTCGTGTCCGGCGTCGGCGTCGAAGAGTTCCCAGTCGAGCAGGCGCTCGTGCGCGACGATGCGGATCGGGAAGAGCTTGCGGGTGCCGCTCTCGCGTTCCGCGCGCACCGCGCGGCCGATCTCGGTGGCCACCCAGTTGCTGGCCATGCTCGCCTCGGACAGCACGAGGATCATCCGGCCGCGCCGCTGGATCTCCTCGGTGATCTGTTCCAGGACGGTGCGCCCGCCGCGGATGTCGTGCGGGGCGAACCAGGTGTCCACCCCGTTGGCCTCCAGCATCCGGTGCAGCTGGGCGGCGAACGCCTCGTCCCGTGACGAGTAGCTGATGAAGGCGCTCGGCCGGTCGGGCCCGGCCAGGTCGGGCACGCTGTCGCGGTGGGCGCGGACCATGTCCGGGTCGGCACCCACCGCGGTGAAGAAGCGGTCCAGGCCGGCGAGGTCGGTGCGCAGCTCCCGCACGGCCTCCTGGTCGCCGAGCTGTTCCCGGGCCAGCTCCAGCGCCTGGTGGTTGAGTTGGAAGGAGTCGGCGACGGTGCGTTCGTCGACCCGGCAGAGACCGTTGACCACCACCGGGTCGAGCGTGGAGGCGAGGAACTTCGAGCCGGCGAAGACCCCGAGGCCGAAGTGGGCGCCCTCGAAGATCGCGCCGACGAAGGTGACGCGGTGGAAGGTGGCCTGGAGGAAGAACGCGTCGTGGTAGTTGCCCTCGAACGTCCCGCCGTCGAAGACCGCGCGGAAGAAGTCGGCGGTGCCGAACGCGGCCTTCTTCAGGTCGCAGTCGAGGAACCGCGCCTCGATGAACCGGGCGTACAGGGCGTTGATCCGGCGGAAGCGGCAGCGCCGGAAGATGCACCGGGAGAGGTCGCCGAAGGCGAGGACGCAGTTGTCGAACGCGCAGTCGACGAAGACGGCGTCGGAGAGGTCCTCGCGGCCGAGCCGCAGGCCGGTGAACTCGCGGCCGGTGAACTCGCGGACGCCGGAGGCGTATTCGTCGAGGAAGGCGCGCGTGGCCGCCGTCTCGGCGGCGGACGGCTGGTCGGTGTGGGTCATGGTCACGGCCCCGGTCGGTGCGGCGGCTGGTCGGGCTGTCTGACGGGCCGAACATAGCACCGCCGCAGGGCCGTTCAGGCCGGTACGGCGAACCCCGCACCCCGTCGGACGCGCCTGCGGACCCGGCCCGGGGCCCCGGCCCGAACGCCGCCGCCCGAACACCGTCACCCGAGCCCCGTGGCCCGAACGCCGTGTCCGATCTCCGCCAGCGCCACGCGGCGCGGGCGGGCAGAGTCGGTCCCGGTCAACGTTCCACGACGACGGGCAAGGACGGCATCACGTGCACAAGGTCACCGACCTCAAGGTCCTCTACTTCGGCACCCCGGTGGTGCTGATCGGTTCGCGCAACGAGGACGGGAGCGCCAACCTGGCGCCGATGTCCTCGGCGTGGTGGCTCGGGCAGTCCTGCGTCCTGGGCCTGGGCAACAGCTCGCAGACCTCGCAGAACCTGCGGCGCGAGGGCGAGTGCGTGCTCAACCTGCCCTCCTCCGTACTGGTCGACGCGGTGGACCGGCTCGCGCTGCTGACCGCCAACCCGCACATCACCGAGTACCGGCAGCGCCAGGGCTACCGCCACGAGCGGCGCAAGTTCGCCGCCGCCGGGCTCACCGAGCAGGCGTCCGAGCTGGTGCGCGCGCCGCGCGTGGCCGAGTGCCCCGTCCAGCTGGAGTGCCGGCTGGAGGCGGCCGTCCCGTTGGCCGGCAACCCGGGGTGCACCGCCTTCGAGGTGACCGTCGTGCGGGCGCACGTCGAGGAGTCCCTGATCGTCCCCGGCACCGACCACTACGTCGACCCGCTGGGCTGGGACCCGCTGATCATGAAGTTCTGCGAGTTCTTCGGCGAGGGGCAGCGCCTGTCGCCGTCCCGCCTGGCCGAGGGCTGGCGGATGCCCGGCCGTCTGCCCGCACGCGTGTGAGAACGGGGCCGCCCGCCGGGACGGCCCCCGTCAGGCGCGTTCCCCGCAGGAGTCGCAGATGCGGGTGGCGGGCAGCTCCAGGAAGCAGGAGGGGCAGATCGCCGGCGGCCGCGGCGGGGCGGCGGCGGCCGCCTTGCGCTCCACGGACGCCTTCAGGCGCGGGGCCAGCGCGGGCGTGCCGCCGTCGGCGGGCAGCGTCGCGCCGAAGTGCCGGTAGCAGGCGAGCCGGGCGGCGGCGGCGTGGTACTCGCGGTCCAGTTCCCCGGCCACCGGGGGCTCCCCCGCGACGGCCAGCACCTCCTGGTAGCCGGCCCCGACCATGCCGTCGGTGGAGTGCACCACCAGCGCCGTCAGCGGCGGGTCGCCGCGCCGGTGCGCCTCGCGCACCACCAGGGCCAGCACCTTGCCGATCCAGTTGCGCTGGTGGACCCGGGTGCGGACCCCGGCGGCCTGCTGCACCTCCTCGGCGAGCTCGGCGTAGGTGATCACCGCGTGGTAGCGGCCCGCCACGTCCACCAGGGCCGGGTAGGCGGCCCTGGTCCAGGCCACCTGCGCCTGGGTGGCGCTGACCGCCGCCCCGTCCGCGACCCGCCAGTAGCCGCGCTGCTGCTCGTCCATCCCCGCCCCTGAAAGCTCGTCCGCCGCCCCCACCGGGAGCGAGGCTACCCCGCCCCGGACGGCCCCGGGCGCGCGGGGCGGGACCGGGCATCCGGGGCGCGACCGGGCATCCGCGACGGGCGACGGCCGGGCGTCCGGGAGTGGCGACGGCCGGGGCTTGACTTCAAGCCCGGTTGACGTCGTCGAATGGGTCCCGACCGCGCCGTACGGGCACCGCGGTCGATGCCCCGCCCGTACGGACCCGTCCGGTCCCGGGGCCGCCTGGATTCCGATCGTGCCGCAGGCGGCCCCGGGCCGGCAGGGCCCGCCGGAGCCCCGAACGCGACCGCGGGGCCCCGCGCGCGGCGTCAGCCCGATTCCGGCCGCAGGGCGGCCAGTTCGGCCGACGACAGGGTGAGGGCGGCCGCCGCGGCCGAGTCGCGCACGGAGGCGGGCCGGCGTGCGCCCGGGATCGGGACGACGACGGGCGACTGCGCCAGGTGCCAGGCCAGGCAGACCTGTTGCGGGCTGACGCCGCGCTCGCGCGCCAGGGCGTGGAAGGGCGTGTCGGGTGCCGGCGCGGGGCCGCCGGGGTCGTCGACGGCGCTGGGCGAGATCCCGCCGAGCGGGCTCCACGGCAGGAAGGCCAGGCCGAGCCCGGTGCACAGGTCGAGGGTGTCCCGGGTGGCGGAGTGGGCCGGGGAGAAACGGTTCTGCACCGAGACCAGGCGCGGGCCGAGGATCTCCCGGGCGATGCGGATCTGCTCGGTGTCCACGTTGGAGAGGCCGACCATCCGGATCGTGCCGGCGTCGGCGAGGTCGCGCAGCGCGCCGACCGAGTCGGCGAAGGGGACGGCCGGGTCGGGCTTGTGCAGCTGGTAGAGGCCGATGGCGGCCACGCCGAGCCGGGCGGCCGAGGCCTCGGCGGCGCGGCGCAGGTGGCGCGGGTCGCCGTCGACCGTCCAGGTGCCGTCGCCGGGGCGGCCCCGGCCGCCCTTGGTCGCGACCAGGACCTCGTCGGCGCCGCGGGTGCCGCCGTAGGAGGCCAGGGCGCGGGCGATCAGCCGTTCGTTGTGGCCGAGTTCGCCGGCGTGCCAGTGGTAGGAGTCGGCGGTGTCGATCAGCCGCACGCCCGCGTCGAGGGCGGCGTGGACGACGGCGACGGCCTGCTCCTCGCCCGGGCGGCCCTCGACGGACAGCGGCATCGCGCCGAGGCCGATGGCGCCCACCGCGACTGCCCCGATGCTCCGGACCACCGGACCGGCGGGACCGGCAGGAACGGCGGGAGCGCCGGGACCGGCGCAGCCGGCGGGAACCGCGGGGGCGTCAGGGGTGCGCGTCATGCCCGGGCCTCCCGGACGGCCTGGGGCAGCCAGTCGGCGACCGGGGAGAAGCGGAAGCCCAGGCCGGCGGCGCGGGTGGTGTCCATGGCGTAGCAGCGGTCGAAGGAGAACGGCGAGAACAGTGCGTCCGTCTCCGCGTCCACCGCCACGTCCACCGCCACGTCCGCGGCGGCGACCGGCTCGGTGCGGGTGCCGAGTTCGCGGGCGATGGCGGCGGACAACTCGTGGGCGTCGAGCGGGCCGTGGGAGGCGGCGTTGACCGGGCCGGTGAAGTCGGCGGTCGCGGTGAAGGCCAGGAAGCGGGCGATCTCGGGGGCGTGGACGAAGGAGGCGGGCTGGGGTGCGGGGTGGACGGCCACCGGCAGGCCGGCTTCGATGCGCCGGACGTAGTGGGCGAGGCGGCCGGTGAAGTCGGCGCCGCCGAGGACGTGCGCGGTGCGGACGAGGGCGGTGTCGAAGGGGGCCTGCCGGGTGAGCAGGGCTTCGGCCTGGCGTTTGCCCTCGCCGTAGTGGTCGGCGATGAACTGCTGCTCGTGCCAGGGAAGTTCGAGGTCGATCTGCTGGGTGGCGGGGTCGACGGCCGATTCGGTCAGGGCCGGGCCGCCGGGCCGGCCGGTCTCGGCGTAGACCTCGACGGTGGAGGTGAGGACGTAGCGGCGGGTGCGGTCGGCGAAGACCCGGGTGGCGATGGCGGCCTGGCGGGGCGTGTAGCAGACCTGGTCGACGACGGTGTCGAAGTGCCGGTCGGCGAGGGCGGTGTGCAGGGCCCGTTCGTCGTCGCGGTCGGCGAGCAGGTGGGTCACGCCGGGGGGCGGGGGTGTGGAGCCCCGGTTGACGACGGTCACCGTGGCGCCGCCGTCGCGTAGTTCCTCGATCAGTCGGCGTCCGAAGTGGCGGCTTCCGCCGATCACGCACACGTCCATTTGCGGTGGCCCCTTTCGGCCCGTCCTGTGGTGTCGGGGTTCAGCCTGCTGGACGGCGGTCACCAGCGGTAGTATCGATCGGATTGGCTCGTCGTTAGGGAAACTGTTGATCGATGTCCAGCGGTTGGCCGTGCTGCGTGAGGTGGCCCGGCACGGGAGTTTCAACCGGGCGGCGGTGGCGCTGCGGTGTACGGCCTCGGCGGTCTCGCAGCAGGTCGCGGCGTTGGAGCGCGGTCTGGGCGCGGCGGTGGTGGTGCGCTCCACGCGCGGGGTGGTGCTGACGGAGTCGGGGCGGCTGCTGGTGGAGGCGGCGGAGGCGATCGCCGCCGAACTGGCTGACACCCGGCAGCGGTTGGAGCGGCTGGCGGCCGGTCAGACGGTGCTGACGGTGGCCACGTTCGCCAGTGCGGGGCGGCGGCTGCTGCCGGCGGCGCTGGCCGGTTTCGTCGCCGATCATCCGGAGGTGGAGGTGACGGTGCTGGAGGAGGAGCCGGAGGAGAGCCTGCCGGGGGTGCGCGAGGGGCGTGCCGACCTCGCGTTGGCCTATCACTTCGACGACGCCCCGGCGCCGGGGCGGCCCGGGGACCGTTCGGGGCTGGAGTGGACGCCGCTGGGCGAGGACCCGCTGCGGGTGGTGCTGCCGCGCCGCCATCCGGTGGCGGTGCGCTACCGGGCGCGGCCCGAGCCGCTGCGGCTGGCCGAACTCGCCGATCAGCGCTGGATCCTGGGGTGCCGCAAGTCCGCGGTGCAGCTGGCGCGGTACGCCGAGTCGGCGGGTGTGGGGCTGCGGATCTCGTGCACGGCGACGGACTACGGGTTCGCGCAGGCGCTGGTGCACGCCGGGGTGGGCATCGCGCTGATCCCGGAGATCGGTCTGAGCGGGGACGGGGAGCTGGTCGCGCTGCCGCTGGCCCCGCCGGGCCCGTGCCGTCACCTGGGGCTGGTGCTGTCGCGCCGGCGGCGGGGCCCGTCGGCGGTGCTGGCCGAGGAGTTGGCGGCGCGGCTGACCGGCGGCGTGCCGGTGGACGGGGGGCCGGTGGGCGGCGGCCCGGTGCGGTAGCGTGTGGGGCGAACGGAGGGGCCCCCGACCACTGCGACTGGTCGGGGGCCCTTCGTGTGCGGGCGGGTGGACGGACCGGGCCCTGCGCGCCCGGCGGTTCACCGGGGCCCGCCCGGCGGTTCACCGGGGCCCTGCCGGGCCCTACTTCACCGCCGCCACCACCACTGCGGCCACGGTCGCCAGCGCCGTGATGACCCCGGCGTTGCGCCGCAGCCACCGTCCGATCAGCTCCGACCTCCGTGTCCGGGGCGGCTCGTCGCCTTCCACTCGGTCTCCTCCCGTCTCCGTACGACGCCCGGGCCGGTCGGCCCGGGCCGGGTTCAGAGGAGGGGGAGGAACACCGCACCCGTGGGGGGCGACGGACAGAAACCTACACGGCGGCGGTGGCGAAACTGCCATCCGGATGCGGGAGAGGACCGGCCAACTGACGATCCGCCCAGGTGACTTGGCCGACGGTCTCGGAGGATTCACCCGTTCGTCCCTCGCGCACACCGGACCGGCGCGGGCGCATCAGTACTGCCGCAGCTGCGGCCACAGCTCGTTCCAGGGCCGCGGGGCCGGGTCGCACAGGACGACGGCGGCGTGCTGCTCCAGGTTGTCGACGCCGTGCCCGTTGTCGACCCTGGCGACGGTGCGGCAGCCGGTGAACGGGGCCTCCAGCGCGGGATGCCCGGCGGGGTGGACGAGCAGGACGGGGCCGGTGGCGTCCGCCGGCGGCGGGCCCCAGTCGGCGAGGCTCATGTGGCCGGAGTAGGGGGTCGGCAGGCCGAGGGCGGGGCCGTAGTGGGCGAGGGCGCCGGCCTCGCCGTAGTTGGAGGTGAGCAGGACGGCGTGGGCGCGCCGGTCGGGTGGCAGGTCGTGCCAGGCGGTGGCGGTGGCGGCGGTGAGTTCGGGCCAGCCGACCTGTTCGCCCTGGTCGGGGTCGACGGCGTTGGGCAGGGCGAGGGCGCCGGCGGGCAGCAGGGGCAGGGTGGCGAGGGCGCTGACGGCGGTGGCCGCGGCCAGGGTGCGGGCCAGTGCGCGGGCGCTGCGGCGGGTGCGGGCGAGGACGGGTTCGCAGCCGGCGGCGGTGAGGACGAGCAGCAGCGGCAGCGGGTAGTACGGCTTGCCGCCGCCGACGATGACCATCGCGCACAGCACCGGGTAGGCGGTGGCCAGCGGGCGGGCGTGGCGCAGCGCGTCGTCGTGGCGCAGGGCGCGCCAGCCGGCGAGGGCGACGGGTAGCAGGAACGGGGAGAACTGGAGGGCCTGGAGGGGCAGGAGGAGCCATCGGCCGGCCCAGCCGTTCTGTGCGGCGAGTTCGTGGGCGACCTTCAGTTCGGGGAGGCCGTGGATGGCCTGCCACCACAGGGTGGGGCCGGCGATGAGCAGGGCCAGGGCGGTGCCGAGCAGGGCCCAGGCGGCGCCGGGCGGGGTCCGGGTCGTGGGGGTGGGGGCGTGGGGCGGGGTGCGGTGGCGGTGGATCCGGTGGCGGTGTTCCCGGAGCAGGGCGGCGGCCAGGGCGGCGAGCAGGGGCAGGACGAGTTGCTTGTTGAGCAGGGTGGTGCCGACGGCGGCGCCCAGGGCGGGCCACCAGCGGGGGTCGCGGGTGCGCAGCAGGCGCAGTGCGGTGAGCAGGACGGCGAGTTCGGCGGTGAGGTCGAAGGTGCTGGTGGAGAGCAGGTGGCCGACGGCCAGGGTGTAGCCGCTGGCGGCACAGCAGGCGGCGGCGAGGGTCTGGGCGCGGCGGTGGGCGCCGAGTTCGCGGGCGGTGAGGGCGGTGAGGGTGACGGTGGCGGCGCTGAGCAGGGCGGAGGGGGTGCGCAGGGCGGTGGGGCCGTCGCCGAGGAGGGCGGTGGCGCGGGCGAGGATCGGGGTGAGGGGTGGTTGGTCGGTGTAGCCCCAGGCCGGGTGGTGGCCGGCGAGGAGGAAGTAGAGCTCGTCGCGGTGGAAGCCGTAGCGTCCGGAGAGGGCGATGAGCAGCGCGGCGAGCGCGCCGGCGATCGCGAGGACGGGCCGAACCGCGAACGGCGGCAGGCCGGTTGGCGTTCCACTCCCCCGTGTGGTGTCCATCCGGGCAGTGTGGCACCGGTGGGGTGCGGTGGCGGTGGCGCGGGCGGGGGTTTCCGGGGGAGGTCGGGGTCGGGCGGTCGCCGGGCCGGCCCGGGGGCGGGGCGGGCCGGCCGGGGCGGGGGATTTTCGTATCAGAGGGTGGCGGGGCGGCGGCGTCGGCGGCCGGGGGGCGGGGTGGGGTCGGTGTTCCAGGCGGCGACGGGGTTGCCGAGCCAGCGGGTGGCGCCGGGGACGTTCTCGCCGCGCATGACCAGGGAGGCGGGGCCGACGGTGGAGCCGGCGCCGAGGGTGGAGTTGAGCAGGACGACGGAGTGCGGGCCGGTGGTGGAGCCGGGGCCGAGGTGGACGGGGCCCAGGCGCATGACGCGGTCGTGGAAGAGGTGGGTCTGCAGGACGGTGCCGCGGTTGACGCTGGCGCCGGCTCCGACGGTGACGAGGTCGCTCTCGGGCAGCCAGTGGGTCTCGCACCAGACGCCGCGGCCGATGCGGGCGCCGAGGGTGCGCAGCCAGGCGTTGAGGTAGGGGGTGCCGGTGAGGCTGTGGCCGCCGAAGGGCATGGCGAGTTCCTCGACGAAGGTGTCGTAGAGCTCGTTGCGCCACACGAAGGGGGACCACAGGGGGTGTTCGGCGGCGCGGAAGCGTCCGACGAGCAGCCATTTGGCGGCGGTGGTGAGCAGGCAGGCGGTGAGGGCGGCGGCGGCCAGGACGAGGCCGCCGGTGGCGAGGGCCAGGGGCAGGCCGTAGGCGTCGCGCAGTTCCTGGAGGGTGGCGAGGACGAGGTCGCCGAGGAGGGCGGCGAGGATGACGGGCAGCAGGCGGCAGAGTTCGACGCCGGCGCGGGCGGCGATGAGGCGGCGGGAGGGGTCGTAGGTGCGGGTGTCGGTGCCGGTGTCGGCGACGCGGGGCAGGGCGAAGGCGGGGCGGCCGAGCCAGGAGGAGCCTTCGGGGGCGTGGGCGGGGGTGTCGGACAGGACGCCGACGAGGGAGTTGTCGGGCAGGGTGCGGCCGGGGGCGACGATGCCGGAGTTGCCGACGAAGGAGCGGCGTCCGATGTGGGAGGGGCCCAGGTGCAGCCAGCCGGCGCGTAGTTCGTAGGGGGCGACGAGGGTGTCGTCGGCGAGGAAGGCGCCGTCGTCGACGCGCATCAGGGCGGGCAGGGCCAGGACGGTGGAGGCCTCGACGCGTCGGCCGACCTTGGCGCCGAGCAGGCGCAGCCAGGTGGGGGTGAGGAGGCTGGCGTAGAGGGGGAAGAGGGTGCGGCGGGCGGTGTCGCCGAGGCGGGTGACGGCCCAGGCGCAGTAGGCGGTGCGGCCGTGGGCGGGGTGGAAGCCGGGGCGCAGCGGGCGGGAGTGGAGGCGGACGAGCAGGGCGGTCAGGGCGGCGTGGCAGAGCAGGGTGAGGGCGGCCAGGGGGATGGTGGCGGGCAGGAGGTGGAGGAGGGCGTCGGTGAGGGTGCGCTCGGTGTCGATCATGGGGTAGACGACGGCGAGGGCGGGCAGGGCGGCGAGGAGGGGGAGCAGGCCGAAGAGGGTGAGGCCGAGGGTGTGGGCGAGGTTCCAGGTGCGGGAGCGGGTGGTGGTGGGGGCGGGCCAGGGGGTGGGGGTGTGGGGGGCGGGGCGGGCCGGGGAGCCGTGCCAGTGTTCGCCGGCGGGGACGGTGGCGGTGACGCAGGAGCCGGCGGCGATGTCGGCGTGGGCTCCGACGCGGGCGCCGGGCATGAGGGTGGCGCGGTGGCCGATGCGGGCGCCTTCGCCGATGTCGACGCGGCCGAGGTGGAGGGTGTCGCCGTCGAGCCACCAGCCGGCGAGGTCGGCTTCGGGTTCGATGGTGGCGCCGGCGCCCAGGCGGGCGAGGCCGGTGACGGGGGGCAGGGTGTGCAGCAGGACGCCGGGGCCGACGCGGCAGCCGAGGGCGCGGGCGTAGCGGGGGGCCCAGGGGGTGCCGGTGAGGGCGGCGACGCCGAGCAGGGTGGTGACGCGTTCGGCGGCCCACAGGCGTAGGTGGGTGGGGCCGCCGCGGGGGTGGCTGCCGGGGCGTAGGCCGGCGGTGAGCAGGCGGGCGGCGCCGGCGGCGAGGAGGGTGCGGCCGGGGGCGCTGTAGAAGAGGAGGAGGCCGGCGGCGACGGGCCACCAGGAGCTGTGGGGGGCCCAGGCGAGGTGGTTGCCGGTGAGGTTGTCGAGGGCGACGAGGACGAGGGTCCAGCGCAGGCCGGCGAGGGTGAAGACGCCGAGCAGGACGAGGGTCTGCCACAGGCCCGCGCTGGTGGGGGTGCGGCGTACCGGGCGGGCGGGGCCGGGGGCGGCGGTGGGGCCGGGGGTGGGGTCGGGGTCTCCGGTGAGGGTGTCGAGGTAGTCGGCGAGGTCGCCGAGGACGGGGTGGGCGTAGAGGTCGGCGACGGAGACGCCGGGGTGGGTGGTGCGCAGGTCGGAGGCGAGGCGGGCGGCGGTGAGGCTGGAGCCGCCGAGGGCGAAGAAGTCGTCGTCGGTGGTGGGGGTGGTGCCGAGGAGTCGTTCCCAGTGGCGGGCGAGTCGCCCGGCGGTGCCGTCGGTGGGGGTGGGGCGGTCGTCGGGGGTGTGCTGGGGGGCGGTGGTGGTCAGCGGCCAGGGCAGGGCGGTGCGGTCGACCTTGCCGGAGGTGCGGGTGGGCAGGGAGTCGACGAGGGCGAGGACGGGCACGAGCGGGGCGGGGAGGCGTTCCAGCAGGTGGCGGCGGGCGTCGGTGAGGTCGGGGGTGGTGCCGGGGTGGGGGACGAGGTAGCCGACGAGCAGGTCGGTGCCGGCGGGGGTGGTGCGGACGGCGGCGGCTGCGGCCCGTACGCCGGGCAGGGCCTGGAGGGCGGCGTCGATCTCGCCGAGTTCGATGCGTCGGCCGGCGAGTTTGACCTGGTCGTCGGCGCGGCCGAGGAAGACCAGGCCTTCGGGGTCGTTGCGCACGAGGTCGCCGCTGCGGTAGACGCGGGTGCTGCCCAGGGCGGGGTGGGCGGTGAACTTCTCGGCGTCCTTGGCGGGGTCGAGGTAGCGGGCGGTGCCGGCGCCGGCGATGAGGAGTTCGCCGGTGCCGTACCAGGGGACGGGGTGGCCGGCGGGGTCGACGACGGCGATCTCCCAGCCGTCCAGGGGGGCGCCGATGCGCACCGGGCGGCCGGGGAGCAGGCGGGCGGCGGTGGCGACGACGGTGGTCTCGGTGGGGCCGTAGGTGTTCCAGAACTCGCGCTCGGGTGTGGCGAGGCGTTCGACGAGTTCGGCGGGGCAGGCCTCGCCGCCGACGATGATCAGGCGGACGGCTTCCAGGCATTCCTGCGGCCACAGGGCGAGCAGGGTGGGGACGGTGGAGACGGCGGTGATGCGGCGGCTGACCAGCCAGGGGCCGAGGTCGGTGCCGGCTTTGACGAGGGCGCGGGGGGCGGGGACGAGGCAGGCGCCGTGGCGCCAGGCCAGCCACATCTCCTCGCAGGAGGCGTCGAAGGCGACGGAGAGGCCGGCCAGGACGCGGTCGCCGGGGCCGAGCGGTCGGCGGCGCAGGAAGAGGCGGGCCTCGGCGTCGACGAAGGCGGCGGCGGAGCGGTGGGTGACGGCGACGCCCTTGGGGCGGCCGGTGGTGCCGGAGGTGAAGATGATCCAGGCGTCGTCGGCCGGGCCGGGCCAGGCGGGGCGGCCTCCGGGTTGGGGGCCGGGGCCGGCGTACAGGTGCCGTTCGGCGCCCAGGACGGCGCAGACCCCGGCGTCCTGCCAGATCATCGCGGCGCGTTCGTCGGGGTCGTCGGCGTCGACGGGGACGTAGGCGGCGCCGCAGCGCAGGACGGCGAGGACGGCGACGTAGAGGTCGGCGGTGCCCGAGGGGATGCGCACGCCGACCCGGTCGCCGGTGCCGATGCCGTGGCCGGCCAGGACGCCGGCGAGGGTGTCGACCTCGTGCAGCAGGGTGCGGTAGTCGAGGACGGCGGTGCCGGTGTCCAGGGCGGGTGCGTGGGGGTGGGTCCGGGCGGTGGCGTCGACGATGTCGAGCAGGCTGCGCGGGTGGGCGGGCGGGGCCACCGGCCAGCCGGCGGCGGGGGCGGGGTGGGGGTGGGGGTGGTGCAGGGTGCCCGGGCCGACCGTGTCCTGGCGTGCGTCCATGGGGTGGTGTCCTCGGCTCCGTCGGTGCGGGTGCGCGGGTTTCGCCGCGTACGGGTGGTGCGGGGTGTCGCTTGGCGGGAAGCGCCCACTCACCATGACTCCGCTGGGAGTTGGCTGGATGCAGCGGAGGTACGGTCAAAGGAAATTCTCATGATCGGTGCCGGCCGGGGGTGGCGGCCCGATGATTCGAAAGTCGTTTCGGGCGGGTGTGGGCGTTTTCGCTGGTGAAGGGTAGCCGCTCGGCGGCCCGGTGCCCGCGGCGCGGTGTGGCGGGCCCGCCGCCCGCCCGCCACGGGGCCGGCGCTGCTAGCGTCCCCGTCCGTGAGCGCGATGCGGCCCGGTGACGGCACGCCGGGCCCCGACCGGGTGGACGGCCCCGGCACGCCGGGCCCCGACCGGCCGGCGGCCCGGCCCGGCGGTGCGGCGGCCCGGCCCGGCGGTGCGGGCGGCGCTCCGGCGGCCGGGAGCGGCGCGCTGGTCTGGTACGCCGCGTACGGGTCGAACCTGCACGCCCCCCGGCTCGCCCGCTACCTGCTCGGCGGGCGCCCCGAGGGCGGCGCCCTCGCCTGCCCCGGCTGCCGCGACCCGCGCCCGCCGCTGCGGGACGTGCCCGTGCTGCTGCCCGGGCTGCTGTACTTCGCCACCGAGTCCGCGGTGTGGGGCGGCGGCCGCGGCTTCTACGACCCGGACGCCGCCGGACCCGCCCCCGGCCGCGCCTACCTGCTGACGCTCGGCCAGTTCAGCGACATCGCCGCCCAGGAGATGTACCGCTCCCCCGGCACCGACCTCGACCTCACCGGGGTGCTCGCCACCGGGCGCGCCACGCTCGGCCCCGGCCGCTACGAGACGCTGGTGCACGCGGGCGAACTGGACGGGCTCCCCCTGCTGACCCTCACCGCCCCCACCGGCCTGGCCGGCGCCGACCTCAACCCGCCCTCCGCCGCCTACCTGCGCACCCTGGCCGCGGGCCTGGCGCAGGCCCACGGCTGGGACAGCCGGCGCACCGCCCGCTACTTGGCCTCGCGTCCGGGTGCGGCCGGGCACTGGAGCGCGCAGGGTGTGCTGGAGGCGCTGGCCTGACCGGCCGCCGGGAGCGGGACCCGGCCCGGCCGGCCCGGGCCGCGGTGTCAGCCGTTCGTTCGGGACACGAACATCCGAGCGGAAAGCAAGCCGATCTTGAGCCCCGTGCGCAAGGGTCGCCCCGCTGTTCTTCACCGCTTCGGGTGCCGCCAGGCGCCGGGAGCCCGACGTTCTCCCCGGGGGACACCAGTGATCACACGTAGGACCCTGCTCCGGACCGGCGTGGCGGCCAGCGCCACGCTCGGGACCGCCGGCCTGCTGCTCCCCGCGCTCACGGACGTCGCGCAGGCAGCCGACCTCGACGCCTCCACCATCCCGAAGTTCGCCCAGGCCATGCCCGTCCCGCAGCCGCTCGAGCCGTACTCCGACGACGGCGACGCGGACGTCTACAAGCTGACGATGAAGGAGACCACCGCCGAGATCGTGCCCGGCTTCAGGACCGCGGTGCGCACCTACGGCGACAGCTTCCCCGGCCCGCTCATCCAGGCCACCTCCGGGCGCCCCGTGGTGATCCACCAGACCAACCGGCTGAGCGTCGACACCTCGGTCCACCTGCACGGCGGCCACGTGCCGGCCAAGAGCGACGGCGCGCCGATGGACCTGATCGCGGCCGGCGGCGGCCGCCGGACGTACGTCTACCCGAACCAGCAGCCGCACGCGAACCTGTGGTTCCACGACCACGCCCACCACATGGAGTCGGAGAACGTCTTCCGCGGGCTCGCCGGCCTCTACCTGCTCACCGACGACGTCGAGGACGGCCTGGACCTGCCGGACGAGGAGCAGGACGTGCCGATCGCCCTGCGCGACGCACGCTTCGACAGCGCCGGCCAGCTCGTCTACGTGATGGGCGACCGCCTGCGCAACGTGGTGCTGGCCAACGGCAAGGCCTGGCCGTACTTCGAGGTCGCCACCCGGCGCTACCGCTTCCGCGTGTTCAACACCTCCAACCAGCGGTTCTTCAAGCTCGCGCTGTCCGACGGCTCGGCGTTCCAGCAGATCGGCTCGGACGGCGGGCTGCTGCCCGCGCCGCTGACCACCACGAGCGTGTTCCTCTCCCCCGGCGAGCGGGCGGACGTCGTCGTCGACTTCGGCCACTACCCGGTGGGCACCACCCTGGTGCTGAAGAACACCTTCGGCGACCAGAGCGCCCCCACCGCGCAGGTCCTGCAGTTCCGGGTCACCCGCCGGGAGCGCGACGACACCGAGCCGCTCCCGGACACCCTGCGCACGCTGCCCGAGCTGCCGGCCGCCACCACCACCCGCGACTTCAGGCTCAGCATGGACGAGGGCCCCGCCACGCCCGGCGCGATGCCGATGGCCTACATCAACGGCCTGGTCTACGACTCGGACCGGATCGACACGGTGATCCCGTACGGCTCCACCGAGATCTGGACCGTCACCAACACCAACCAGCGGATGCCGCACAACTTCCACCTGCACCTGGTGCAGTTCCGGGTGCTGGAGCGCGGCGGCAAACCGGTCACCTCCGGCCCGGAGTGCGGCCTGAAGGACACCGTGTCGCTGCTGCCGGGCGAGAGCGTCAAGCTGCAGGCGACCTTCACCGGGTACCGCGGCGAGTACCTGTACCACTGCCACCTGATCGACCACGCGGCGATGGGCATGATGGGGACGATGAAGATCGTCTGACGTGGCGGGCGCGCGGCGGGCGGGCCGTCCCGGCGGCCGCGGGGGCGCGGGTGCCGGGCGAAACCTTGCGGCCGCACCCGGCACCGCGGCACCGGGCCGACACGCCGCCCACCGGGGGAAGGTCGCCCACCACCGCCGCCGCGGCTCCTACTGTCGCCTGGCCCCGTTCGGGGCGAAACCCGACAGAAGCGGAGAAAACACCCATGACCCGTACGACCCGCAGCATCACGTGGGCGCTGACCCTGCTCGCCGCCGCCGGCGTGGCCGCCGCCGTCCCGGGCACCGCCTCGGCCGACACGGTCTCCGGCGGCAACCACGGGACGGTGATCATCGGCAACGGCAACCAGGTCGCGGGCTACGACATCATCAACGCGGGCAACGACGCCACCGTCGGCTCCCACAACGGCTCGGGCCAGGTGGCCGGCGGCGCGATGGACGACGCCGCGCAGGTCGCCGGCGGCAACTTCTGGACGGTGATCATCGGCGACGGCAACCAGATCGCCGGCGACGACATCATCAACGCCGAGAACGACGCCACCGTCGGCTCCGACAACTGAGCCCCGGGCCCGCGCCGCTCAGGCGGCGCGGGCCTCCAGCCAGTGCAGCAGGACGGCACGCTCGGTGTCGGTGATCGGGTGGTGCGGGTCCGGGGCCTGGGCCCAGCGGCGCAGGCGCTCCAGCGTGGCCGGGTCGAGATCCAGGTACAGCCGCCAGTGCGAGCGGGAGTGGCAGTCCGGATCGTGCGGTTCGCGACAGGTGTCGCAGTGGGTGAAGTAGGCCTCGATCAGGCGGTGGGCAGTCGACTCGTCCGACATGCGTCCGGCACTCTTCCTCTCTGCCTCACGGCCCGTGGTCTCCCTTCCCAGGGTGCGTGACCCCCACCCCCGGCCGGGAGGGGACCAAAGTCCCGCGCCCCGACCACCGCGCCCCGACCACCGCGCCCCGACACCGCGGTCCGGCCACCGCGGTCCGGCGCCGGCCGGTGAGACCTCGGTCCTACTCCCTTCGTCGCAGACCGGGCGGGGCCTGCGCCCAATGCCCCGGCACCCGGCACCGCTCTACCTTGATCCACATGAGGATTCCCGAGCACCACCGGCACGCAGTCGTCCCCCACGTCATGGTCGACGGGGCCGCCGAGGCGATCGACTTCTACACGACCGCGTTCGGGGCCACCGAGCTCTTCCGGCTCGACGGCGAGGACGGTCGGATCGCCCACGCCGAGATCACCGTCCACGGCGCCACGCTGATGCTCGGCGACGCCCACGCCGCCCCCTTCGCCCCGCCCGCCCCCGGCGCCGCCTCCGTCGCCCTGCACGTCTACGTACCGGACGTCGACGCACTGACCGCCCGCGCCGTCGACGCCGGCGCCCGGCTGCTCTCCCCCGCCGCCGACATGCCCTACGGCGCACGGCAGTCCATGCTCCGCGACCCCTTCGGCCACGTCTGGATCCTCCTGACCCCCCTCACCACCTGACCCGCCGGGGCCCCGGCGGGGGGCGTCGGGGCCCGGCGGGTGCGGGCCTCAGCCCTCCAGGCCCAGGTCGGTGCGCATGACCCGGCGCAGGCCCACCCAACGGTCCCGGGCCACCGGCCACCGGAGCGAGCGGGAAGTCGGCCCGGCCGACGTCCCACTCCGGCCGGGTCCGGTCAGCCACCGGCGATCGCGTGGGCGATGGCGAGGGCGGCCACCTCGACGCCGATCCTGCGGGCGATCCCCAGGGCCCAGGCCCCGGCGGCCTTCAGGTGGGCGAGGGCGCCGTTCTCGTCGCCCTGCCGGGCGGCCACCTCGGCCTGGGCGACGGCGCCCACCGCGGTGTCGTGCTCCAGGGTGACCGCCTCGCTCTTCAGGGCCAGGCGCAGCTGTTCCAGCTGGGCCGCGAGGCCGGGCAGGTCCACCGGCGAGCCGTCCGGCATCCGCAGCTGGATGAACGTGTTGTCGCTGGCCTTGGCGTGCGGGCCGACCGCACCGGCCTGTCCGTCGACGTTGTAGGTGTCGCCCATGGTGAATCCTCCTTCGACGACCACCATCGCCGGTTGCCGGCCCTCGGTGAGGGCGCGCATCAGGGTCGGGAGGTCGGTGGTGTCGTTCTCGCTGAGCTCGATGATGATGATCCTGGTCCGCTGGGAGTCACCGGTCACCGCCGGTCTCCTGCGGCCTGCTCCCGCTCGGTGGCCGAGAGGTCGTCACGGCAGGCCAGCGTCAGGGGGTGGGTGTCGCCGAAGATCCGCTCGTACTGTCCGAGGGTGATCCTCAGCAGCACGACGGCCTGCTGCAGGCGCCCCGCGCTGTGGTAGGCGAGCGCGAGGTCCTGCCGGGTGGCGAGGGTGCGCGGGTGTTCCCCGCCCAGGAGTCGCTCCGACAGGGCGAGGTTGCGTTCCAGCAGCGGAACGGCGCGTTTCAGGTCCCCGGCCGCGCGGTACGCGCCGGCCAGGTTGTTGGCCGCGCCGAGGGTGCCGGGGTGCTCTTCCCCCAGGAGCTGCTCCGACAGGGCGAGGTTGCGTTCCAGCAGCGGGATGGCGCGGCCCGGGTCCCCCGCGGCCACGTACGCACCGGCGAGGTTGTTGCGGCTGGTGAGCGTGGACTGCTGCTCCGGCCCCAGGATCCGTTCGGAGGCGGCGAGGTTGTCCTCCAGCAGCGGGATGGCACGTCCGAGGTCGCCGGCCGCACGGTAGGCGCTGGCCAGGTTGTTGCGGCTGGTGAGCGTGGACGGGTGTTCCGGCCCCAGGACCCGGATGCGCTCCGTGAGGGTGGACTCCAGCAGCGGGATGGCGCGCCCGAGGTCGCCGGCCGCACGGTAGGCGCTGGCCAGGTTGTTGCGGGTGGTCAGCGTGTCGGGGTGCTCGGGGCCCGAGACCCGCTCGAACGCTTGGAGGGTCGCTTCGAGCAGCGGGACGGCCCGGTGCAGGTCCCCGGCCTCCTGGTAGGCACTGGCCAGGTTGTTGCGGGCGGCCAGGGTGTCCGGGTGGTGGGGGCCGAGCAGCCGGGCGGATTCGGCGACGTTCCGCTCCATCAGGGCGGTGGCCTGCTCGAGGTCTCCCGTCGCGTGCGCCACGATCGCCTCGTTGTTGCGGGCGGTGAGGTCCTCGGCGGTGCCGGAGGCCCGGTCCCGGACGGCGGCGTCCTGCGGGGGGCGCCGGGGGGAACCGTTCCCGCCGGGCGTTCGGACGTCCCCGATGGCACCCGCCTGGATGACGGTCCCGCGGAAGGCACCGCCGTGGATGGTGTTGGAGACGGACTGGGCGGCGATCGAGCGCTCACCGGAGGCGTTGATCGTCACGGTGTCACCGGGTGCCGGGAGCAGCGCCGACCATTCGCGGTAGAGGTCCACGCTCTCGCGCAGGGCCCGCCGCACGTGCATGCGCAGCGCGGCGAGGGCGTCGGGGTCGCGGGTGTCCTGCGCCAGGTCCGCCAGCACCGCTTCCAGGGCGGAGCGCCGGGTGGCGTCCTGGTGCTCCCAGACGGCCCGGAGCAACCGGTGCCCGGTTGCGGCGGCCCGGTCGGCCGTGGCCGGCGGCGACGGTGCGAGCACCTGCCGGCCGTGGGCGGCCACGGCAGCCGTCATCAGCGTTCCGGCCTGCTGGACCATCTCGGCGATGTCTGCCACGAACCGCATCTCCCCTGTGCCGAACGCGATTTGGGGGAAGCCTAGCGGGACGTCCCGCGGCGGCGACGGGATTCGGTGATGTCCGGGGCGGGGAAGCCACCACACTGTGGTCCGGGGTCGGCCGGGGTGGGTGGCGGGGCGGCGGGTGGCCCCGGAGGTCCACTCCCCGAGGTGATGGTGGCCTGATGGCCGAACTCCCTTTGCCGCAGCGGCTGTCGATGTGGGCTGCGGCGCCGGGCGCGTCCTAGCGGGTGGGGGAGGGCGGGCGTTCGAAGAAGGTCTCCAGGGAGACGGTCGCCTGGGTGCCGCTGACGCCGTCGATGGCGTACAGGCGGCGCAGCACGTCCTGGAGCTGTTCGGTGCTGGGGGTGCGCACCTTGACCAGGACGGAGGCGCTGCCCGCGATGATGTGGGCCTCCTCGATCTCCGGGATCGCGGCGAAGGCCTGGGCGGAGTCGCCCATCCAGGCCGAGGACTCGACCATCACGAAGGCGAGGACGCCGAGGCCCAGCGCCTTGGGGTCGACGTCGACGGTGGTGCGCCGTACGACGCCGCGTTCGCGCAGTTTGCGGACCCGTTCGTGGGTCGCGCCCGCGGAGAGTCCGATCGCCTTGCCCAGTGCGGCGTAGGCCTGCCCGGCGTCCTGCTGCAGTAGCGCGACCAGCGCGCGGTCGGTCTCGTCGAGGTTCTCCGATGCCATGGTGGAACCATATCCGCTTCTGCCATACTCATGCCGAACCGAATGAGGTTCGGAGTTGAGCAGCAAGGGGTGGACTGTGTCTGGCAATGTTCTGTACGGCCTGTACGAGGTTCTGGACGACCGGTTCCGGGCCGGGAAGTGCGCCAACGGGGACGTGCGGCTGGAGAAGCTGCACGGGGACTGCCGGTGGGCCGAGGGGCCGGTCTACCTGCCCGCCTGGCGCCAGCTGATCTGGAGCGACATCCCCAACGACCGCATGCTGCGCTGGGACGAGGCCACCGGCACCGTCGGCGTCTTCCGCTCCCCCGCCGGCCACAGCAACGGCAACACGCTGGACCGCGAGGGCCGGCTCGTCACCTGCGAGCAGGGCAACCGCCGCGTCACCCGCACCGAGCACGACGGCACCCTCACCGTCCTGGCCGACCGCTACCGGGGCCGGCGCTTCAACTCCCCCAACGACGCCGTGGTGCACTCCGACGGCTCGATCTGGTTCTCCGACCCGGACTTCGGCATCACCAGCGACTACGAGGGCCACCGCGCCGACCCCGAGCTCGACGGCTGCCACGTCTACCGCATCGACCCCGCCGACGGCACGATCCGTCTGGTCGCCGACGGCTTCACCGGCCCCAACGGCCTGGTCTTCTCCGCCGACGAGCGGCAGCTGTACGTCTCCGACAGCCGGGCCCGGCACATCCGCGTCTTCGACGTGCGCGAGGACGGCACCCTCTCCGACGGCAAGGTCTTCGCCGAGGCCCCGGACAGCGGATTCGACAACATCCGCTTCGACGACGGGGGGCGCCTGTGGGCGGCCGCCTTCGACGACGGCGTGCACTGCTACGACCCGGACGGCACGCTGATCGGACGCCTGCTCACCCCCGAGCCCGTCTCCAACATCGCCTTCGGCGGGCCGAAGAACAACCGCCTCTTCCTCACCGCGACCACCTCGCTGTACTCCGTGGTCATGGCGGTGACCGGGCTCCCCCGGGTGCGCCGGGCCTGACGACCCGGCCGCCGCCGGGGTTGCGGGCCGGGACGTTCATCCGGTTCGCCGCGTCGACGAGGGAGACCACGACCACCAGGACGGCCGGCTGCTCCTGGGGCGAGGTGGCGGCGCCGGCCGTGACGCGGTCAGTCGGTGGTCGGGGCGTGCAGGGCGAGGGTGAAGCTGAAGCGGTCACCGCGGTAGAGGGTGCGGACCTGTTCGAGGGGCCGGCCGGCGTCGTCGCGGCTGCGGCGGTGGAGCAGCAGCATGGGCAGGGCGGGCGGGGTGCCGATGAGGAGGGCTTCGCGGGGGGTGGCGAGGACGGTCTCGATGCGTTCGTCGGCGCCGCCGAGGTGGATGCCGCGTTCACGCAGGTGCCCGTAGAAGGATCCTTCGGGGTCGAACTCCTCGTCCAGGTGCGGGACTCGGGCGACGGGGACGTAGGTGGACTCCAGGCCGACGCGTTCCTCGTCGGCGCGCAGCACGCGCTCCAGGTGCCAGAGGGGTTCGCCTGCGGGGACGTCGAGGCGTTCGGCCATGGCGGGGTCGGCGGGCAGGCGGTCGAGGGTGATGAGGGTGCGGCCGGGGCGCAGGCCCTGGCGGGTGACGCCCTCGGTGTAGCTGGCGAGGGAGAGCGGCTGTTCGATCTTGGGGCCGGCGACGACGGTGCCGCGGCCCTGGCGGCGCAGGCGGCCTTCGAGGAGGAGTTCGCGCAGGGCCTGGCGGACGGTGGCGCGGGCGACGTGGTGGCGTTCGGCGAGGTCGGCTTCGGTGGGCAGGCGTCCGCCGGGGCCGAGTTCGGCGATGAGGTCCTCGAGGCGGGCCTTGACCAGGTAGTACTTGGGCACCCGGCCGTGCTCGGGGACGCCGGAGCGGGCGGGGGCGAGGGGGGCCTGCGGGGTGCCGTGGTTCACCGCGCCACTGTATCGAGCGGTGGTGTCACACCCCTCAGGTAACGGATTGATAACCGGTCTGGACTGAATTTCGGCAGTTGTTCATACCGGCGTGGGAGATGGGAGGGGTCCTCCTCGTCCGGCCGCCCCATTCTCGGTGCCGGTGCAACCGCACCCCGCCGCCCCCGAGTTGGGAGCCCCCGTGCGTATCCCCCGCTCCACCTGGACCGCCCTGACCACCGCCGCCGTGGCCGCCGCGCTGCTGCCGCTCGCCCCCGTCACCGCCACCGCCGCCCCCGCCGGCGCGGGCACCGCGACCGCCGGCACGGACGCCGCCGCAGCCCCGTACAAGGGCCTGCCCGGTGGCGTGCGCCAGGCCAAGACGCTGGTCATCGGCGTCGACGGCACCCGCTACGACAAGCTGCTGAGCGCCGACGCGCCCAACCTGAAGGCACTGATGGCCGGTGGCATGACCGCCACCGGCAACCTGTACGCCAACCCGCTGGCGCCCACCCTGTCCGGACCGGGCTGGTCGACCATCGGCACCGGCGTGTGGCCGGACAAGCACCAGGTCAAGGACAACACCTTCGCGGGCGCCCGCTTCGACCTCTACCCCGACTTCGCCAGCCGCCTGGAGAACGCCGACCCGGCCACCTCCACCCTGGTGATCGGCTCGTGGAACCCGATCACCGCCAACGTCTTCAACGGCCGGGCCGACGTGCGGATCGCCGAGAGCGAGAACGACGCCAAGACCGCCTCCGACGCCGCCGACTACCTCGCCAACGGCAACCCGGACGCCACCTTCCTGCACTTCGACGAGGTCGACGAGGCCGGACACTCCTACGGCGGCGCCAGCCCCCAGTACACGGCCGCCATCCACTCCGTCGACGCCCTCGTCGGCCAGGTGGTGCAGGCCGTCAAGTCCCGCGCCACGTACGGGTCGGAGGACTGGCTGATCGTCGTCACCACCGACCACGGCCACACCGACGCCGGCGGCCACGGCGGCAACAGCGCCAACGAGCGGCAGACCTTCGTGATCGCCGACGGCGCGGGCTACCCGGCCGGGTCCCGGCGCTACGACGTCAAGCCGGTGGACGTCGCACCGACCGTCCTCGCGCACGAGGGCGCCGCGATCGACCCGGCCTGGCAGCTCGACGGGCAGCCGATCGACCGGATCGTCCCGGACGCCTTCGACGCGCTGCGCCCGGCCCTGCAGGCCCGGGCCGACGAGAGCGGCATCCCGGCCGGCGTCAAGGGCTGGACCCACACCCCGCCCGCCGGCTGGAGCATCGACAACTCCCGGATGCCCGGCGGCGGCGTGACGGAGTGGCGCGGCTGGGCCTTCGCCACCGACGAGTTCTGGACCGCCGCCCAGCTCGGGCAGAGCCGCGAGACGAACGTGCGGGCGCGCAACGTGTTCGCCGTCGCCGACTCCGACGAGTGGGACGACAAGACCCACGGCGCGGGCCAGTTCGACTCCACCCTGGTCAGCCCCGCCTACCCGGTGGCCGGGCCCGGGCGGGCCACGTTGTCCTTCGCGACGGACTACAAGGTCGACGGCCCGCAGACCGGCGACGTGTACGCGGTCTTCGACAACGGCGCCCCGCAGCTGGTGAAGTCCTACCGCGCGGACCTGAACACCGTCGAGCACCTGCCGGTGACGGTGCCGGCCGGCGCGAGCAGCGTGCGCTTCCAGTTCCGCTACACCGGCACCAACAGCGCGTTCTGGACCGTCGACCAGGTCTCCTTCGACAGCTGACGCCGGCGGGCGCCCGCCGGCGCCGAACGCGCGACGGGCCGGCGCCGAACGAACGCGGAACGCCGAACGGGCGCCGCCCACCGCCCCGGGGTACCTTCCGGGGCGGCGGGCGGCGCCGTACGGGCTACAGCGGCGGGAGCGTGCCGAGCTTGACGTCGCCCGTGTAGTGCTTGCCGAGCGCGTCGAAGTCGTAGTACAGGTGCACGTCGTCGCCCACCAGGTAGAACCTCTGCGTGCCGTTGACGAACGGCGACAGGCCCAGGTGGAAGGTGATGCCCTCGGTCAGGCTGCCCGAGGCGCTGCCGACCTTCTTCTTCCCGAGCAGCGGCACGTTGGCGTAGACCACGATGGACGCGGAACGGGCGGTGGTGTCGAGCGTGAGCGTGGTCTCCAGCGGACCGGTGACGTAGGTCCAGGTCTGCACCTCCGCGGCGGCGGTGGCGACGTCCTGGACCACGACGACCGGGGCCGGGGCCGCGGCCGGGGTGGCGGCCAGGGCCGCCGTGCTGCCGAGACCGGTGACAAGAGCGAGGCCGGCGACCACGACTCCGGCACGACGTACGAAGCGGTTCTTCATGGTTCCCTCCGAATGTGTGAACTGTTCGTCGGGCCCCCCGGGGGTGATGTCTATCAGTCAACTCGACTGCCGTACCAGGGTGTTGAACATCACCACCCACTTCGGCGTACCCCTGGTCTCACTCGTTCGGGTGAGTTTCCTTGACTTTGCCATCACCCCTGTGCAGCGGCACTGCGGTGCCGGTCACCGCCGCATCCGGAAGCAACCCCACCGCCGCGGCGGCCCGCCCCGGCCCGCGGCCGCGCCCGCGGTGGGCCGCTCCGAAGGATCCCGCCCCACCGACCACCCGCCGATGACCACCCGCCACCGGCCACCCGCCACCGGGGCGGCCCGGCCCCGGAGCCCGCCCCGGAGCCGCCCCGGGGCCGAACCGCCGTACGCCGTCAGGTGGTCGACGCGCCCCACGCCGCCCGTACGGCCCGGGCCTGCCCGCCCGCCTGGCGCAGGCCCTCGCGGTAGGCCTGCTCCCAGGTGTCCCAGTCCGCGCGGTCGGAGTCCAGGACGGCCTGGCCGGCCGGGTCGGGGGCGAGGACCAGTTCGGCGTCCGCCGGCGGGCGCGGGAAGCGGTGGGCCAGCGGCTCGACCACCAGGACGGCGCGGGCGCCGGCGGCGAGGTCGGCGTTGGCGCCGGCGCGCAGCGAGCCGTCCATGCAGCGGCGCCCGTCGGGGAGGGTGACGGGCGGTTCGACGCCGGGGAAGGCGCTGCTGGCGGCGACGGCGTGCAGCAGCGGCAGGCCGTCGTGCGCGCTCCAGACGGCGGGTTCGCCGGTGCCGGCGTCGACGGCGGTGATCAGGAGGTGCCGGGGCCAGGGGTGGGTGCCGATCAGGGCGCGCCGGTTGTCCAGCAGGGCCTGTTCGGCGTCGGGGTCGGCGGTGTCGAGGGCGAGGCGGCCGACGCGGCGGCGGGCCTCGGCGGGGTCCAGGCCCTGGCCGAGGACGGCGAACACGGCGCCCGCGCCGGCGGGGTCGGGCCGGCGGGCGCCGGGGCGGGGGGCGGTGCGGCGGGCGGGGTCGACGAGGTGGCTCGGGTCCTGTCCGGTGGCGATCAGGGCGCCGACCACGGCGCCGGCGGAGGTGCCGACGATCAGGTCGGCGCCGGCCGGGTCGGCCCCGGCCAGGTGCAGGCCGTGGACGAGTCCGGCCGTCCAGGCGGCGCCCAGGCGTCCGCCGGGGCCGAGGACCAGGGCCCGGTCGGGCGCCCCCTGCCCGTCGGTCCGGCGGGCGGCGTGGTCCTGCGCCCGGTCGCCTGCCCGCTCGGCGGCGTGGTCCTGCGCGTGGTGCGGTGTGCGGTCGCCGGTGTCCATGGCGGTATCCCCTCCCCGTTGTTGAAACAGTCGTACCATATACTCCTGGTGATCACTGACGCCGCCTCAGCGCGGCACCGGCGGAAGGACGGTCGCCCGTGGGACGCCCCCCGGACCCCGAGCGCCGCGGGCGCACCCTGGCCCGGGCCACCGACTACGTGCTGGCGCACGGGCTGGCCGGGCTGAGCCTGCGTCCGCTGGCCGCCGCGCTGGAGACCAGTCCGCGGATGCTGCTCTACGACTTCGGCAGCAAGCAGGAGCTGGTGGCGGCCGTCCTCGCCGAGGCGCGCCGCCGGGGCGCGGCCCGTCTCGCCGAGCACCTGCCGCCGCACCGCGGGGCCCCGGGCGCCGTGCAGGCCGGCCCGCGCGAGCGGCTGCGGGGGATCTGGGCGTGGATGAGCGCGCCCGAACGCGCCCCGTTCGTACGGCTCTTCTTCGAGGTGCACGCCGACCTGCTGGCCCACCCGGAGAACTATCCGGACCAGGCCGGGGCCGTCACGGACTGGTTCGTCCCGCTGCGGGCGTCCCTGCACGACGTGACCACCGGGCCCGGGGACACCGCCACCCCCACGCTGGTGATGGCCGTGGTGCGGGGCCTGCTGTTCGACCTCACCACCACGGGCGACCGCGAGCGCTGCGACCTGGCCCTGGAGCGATTCGCCGGCCTGCTGCAGGCCTGAAGACCCGCCCGTTCCCGGGGCCCGGTCCGCGGGCCGGTGTCACGTCCGGGCGGGCCGCTTCCGTCCGAGGAGTGACGGCCCCGGGCCCCGCGGCCGGGCAGGTCCTCAAGACGCGGACGCCCCGGTGCCCCCGCCGGGAGGGCGGGGGCACCGGGGCGTCGGTGCGCGGCGGAGCCGGCGGTGGAGCCGGCCGCGGGTGGTCCGCTAGCGGGCCGCTGAGGCGCGGGTGCGGCGGGAGACGGAGTCCAGGACGACGGCGGCCAGCAGGACGGCGCCGGTGATCATGTACTGGATGGCCTGGGCCGCGTGGACCATGTCCAGGCCGGTGGTGATGGACTGGATGACCAGGATGCCCAGCAGCGCCGACCAGGTCTTGCCGCGTCCGCCGAACAGGCTGGTGCCGCCGATGACGGCCGCCGCGATGGCGCTCATCAGGACGTTGCCGCTGCCGAGCTGCTTGTCCGCGGAGCCCTGCTGGGAGGCGATGAACAGGCCGCCGAGCCCGGCCAGGAAGGCGGAGAACATGAAGACGGAGATCCGCACCCGGGCGACGTTGATGCCGGCGCGGCGGGCGGCCTCGACGCCGCCGCCGACGGCGAAGATCTGCCGGCCGTAGGAGGTGCGGCGCAGCATGAAGTCGGTGAGGACGACGGCGCCGAGCAGGACGACCAGGGGCAGCGGCAGGCCGCGGTCCTGGTTGAGCATGTAGGCGCCGACCAGGGCGAGGACGGCGAGGGCGCCGGTGCGCAGGGCGATCTCGCCGGTGCTGCGGGCGGGCAGGCCGGCGGCGGTGCGGCGGCGGGCGTCCAGGAGCTGGGCGGCGAGGAAGGCGGCGATGGAGAGGAGGGCGAGGAGCCAGGCGTAGAGGACGTCGCCGTCGCCGAGGAAGTAGGTGTCGAGGTTGGCGACGATGCCGTCGTTGATGTTGTTGACGGTGCCGAGCTTGCCGAGGACGTAGTCCTGCAGGCCGCTCCAGGCGAGCATGCCGGCGAGGGTGACGACGAAGGCGGGGACGCCGATCTTGGCGAAGAAGAAGCCGTGCAGGGCGCCCATGGCGACGGCGGTGGCGAGGGCGAGCAGGATGGCCAGGCCCTCGTTGAGGCCTTCGCGGACGGCGAGGACGGAGGTGACGGCGGCGGCGACGCCGGCGACGGAGCCGAGGGAGAGGTCGATCTCGCCCAGGAGCAGGACGAAGACGACGCCGACGGCGATCAGGCCGGGGCCGGCGATCCACTTGGTGATGTTGGTGAGGTTGTCGGCCTGCAGGAAGTGGCCGGTGACGCTCTGGAAGATGATCGCGATGAGGATCAGGCCGATGATGACGGGCAGTGAGCCGAGGTCGCCGCTCTTGATCTTGCGGCGGAACTCCTCGGCGTAGCCGGCCAGGCCCTGCTGGCGCACCAGCAGTCGGGGGTCGGTGGCGGGGGCGGCGGGGGCCGGGGTGGGGGTGGGGGTGGTCTGGCTGGTGCTCACTTCGCTTCCTCCGCGATGCGTGCCTGGCGCCGGGTGACGGCGTTGTCGGTGGCGCCGGTGATGGCGGAGATGATCTCCTCGTGCGAGGTGTCGGCGACCGGGAAGACCCCGTTGTTGCGGCCCAGGCGCAGGACGGCGACGGTGTCGGCGACGGCCTTGACGTCCGCCATGTTGTGGCTGATCAGGATGACGCCGAGGCCGCGCTCGCGCAGGCGCTCGACGAGGTCGAGGACCTGGGCGGTCTGCTCGACGCCGAGGGCGGCGGTGGGTTCGTCGAGGATGACGATCCGGGGGTCGCCGACCAGGGCGCGGGCGATGGCGACGACCTGGCGCTGTCCGCCGGAGAGGGCGGCGATGGGGATGCGGACGCTGGGGATGCGGATCGAGAGGGTGTCCAGCAGTTCCTTGGCGCGCCGTTCCATGGCGACCTCGTCGAGGGTGCCGCGGCGGTGCAGTTCGCGGCCCAGGAAGAGGTTGGCGACGACGTCGAGGTTGTCGCAGAGTGCGAGGTCCTGGTAGACGGTGGCGACGCCGAGGGCCTGGGCGTCCTGGGGGCGCTCGATGCGGACCGGGCGGCCGTCCCAGCTGATGGTGCCCTCGTCGATCGGGTGGACGCCGGCGATCGTCTTGACCAGGGTGGACTTGCCGGCGCCGTTGTCGCCGACCAGTGCGACGACTTCGCCGGCGTGGACGTCGAGGTCGACGTCGGTGAGTGCCTGGACGGCGCCGAAGCGCTTGGAGACCTCGCGCAGCGCCAGTACGGGTGCGCCCGTCACGTGAACCATCTCCTGCGGGGTAGTGCGTGGTGGGGTGGGTGGTGGGTGCGCGCGGGGCGGGGCACGGCCGGGCGGCGCTCCCCGCCGGGGCGGGGAGCGCCGTGGCCGCGTCGCGCGGGCGGGCGTGGTGGCGGGCGGTGCGTCCGGCGGGATGTGCCGGACGGGCCCTGGTGCCGGGTTACTTGATGCCGGCGGCGGTGCAGGCGGCGGCGAAGTCGGCGGTGCAGATGTCGGCGGCCTTGTAGAGGCCGTCGGCGATGACGGTGTCGTTGATGTTCGCCTTGGTGACGACCTTGGGCTCGAGCAGCTTGGCGGGGATGCCCTTGTCGGTGGCGCTGTCGATGGTGGAGGACGCGACGGCCTTGACGTCCTTGCCCTGGAGGAGGTCGACGGCGAGCTCGGCGGCGTTCTCGGCGAGCGGCTTGTAGGCCTTGTAGATGGTGTAGGCCTGGTCGCCGGCGACGATGCGCTGGACGGCGTCGAGGCCGGCGTCCTGGCCGCCGACGGGGACGCTGATGCCGGCGGACTTGAGCTGGGTGATGATGGCGCCGGCCATGCCGTCGTTGGCGGAGTAGACGGCCTGGAAGCCGGTCTTGCCGAACTGGGTGATCGCGGCGCCGATCTTCTGGCCGGCGACGGTGGGCTTCCACTCGCCGGACTGCTCGTAGACGACCTTGCGGACCTTGCCGTCGAGGACCTTGTGCGCGCCGGACTTGAACTGGGCGGCGTTGGGGTCGGCCTCGTCGCCGTTGATCATGACGATGTCGGAGTCGGCGGCCTTGGCGCCGAGCGCGTCCAGCAGGCCCTGGCCCTGGAGCTCGCCGACCTTCTCGTTGTCGAAGGAGACGTAGGAGGCGACGGGGCCGGTGGCCAGGCGGTCGTAGGCGACGACCTTGACGCCCTTGGCGGCGGCCTCCTGCACCCAGGACTGGGTGGACTTGGCGTCGAAGGCGTCCAGGACGATCACCTTCACACCCTGGGTGATGAGGGTGTCGAACTGCTGCTTCTGCTTGGCGGCGCTGCCCTCTGCGTTGCTGTAGAGCACCTTGCAGTCCGCGCACAGCGCCTTGACCTTGGCCTCGATGAAGGGGCGGTCGAAGGACTCGTAGCGGGTGGAGGAGGCGTTCTCGGGCAGCAGCAGGCCGATGGACTTGCCGTCTCCGGCGGAGGCGCTGTCCTTCTTGTCGCCGCCGGCCTTGCCGCAGGCGGCCATGGACAGGGCCAGCGATATGCCGGTGGTGGCGATGACGGCGCGACGCATCGTGGCGTTCATGTGGGGGTGCCTCTCCCTGACGTCGCCGCGGCTCTGCGGCGGGGTGTGGGGAGTTAAACCTGAGCGCAGGTATGGCGTCAATAAGTAAATCCATGCAGGCCGAAATATGCCTCTACTCGTTATCTTTGTGAACGCTGGGCCGGGGGTTGAAACCTGGAGGAACCTCCAAACGGTGAGGCGGCGGAGCCGGCGCCGCGGGGCGCCCTTCAAGAGTTCGATCAGCCCGCCGCAGCAGGTCAGGGGCACGTCAAGCGGGAACGGGGGGTGCCCGCCGCTCCCCCGTGCGGCGGGCACCCCCCGGTCGGTGACGTGGCGTCAGGGACGGTCGAGGGTGATCGAGTTGATCGGGCCCAGGTCGTACCAGACGCCGTTCTGGGCGGCGATGTCGTAGACGCAGTTGCCGCCGCCGGAGCTCTTGCACAGGTGCGCGTGGGCACCGCCGGACTGGTTGTTCAGCACCCAGTGGTTGCCGTACTGGTTGCTCAGGTTGTGGGCGCCGTAGCTCCAGTACACCTCGCTCGGGCTGGAGGCCGGGTCCTGGTTCTGCGGGTACACGCAGACCGCGCCGTACGGGCAGCCCGCCCAGGAGCCGTCGGCGGCGTCGGCGCCGGTCGCGCCGAGCGTGGTCAGGGCCGCGGTCGCCAGGGCGAGGGCGAGGGCGGCGTGGGTGATCCTGCGCATGGGTGGTTCTCCCTTGGCTGGTGGGCGGCCCTGACGGGTGGTCGGGCCGGTGACCAGCAGCCTAGGAACGCGGGGGCGGCCGCGGTCCCTGACATCTGACAGGGGCGCGCCGCCGCGCCCCGCGCCGCTGCTTCGGCTACGGAGGGCCGGTGCGGCTGCGGCGGGTGCGGGGCCGCACCGGCTCCGGGGCGGGGGCGGTTCCGGGGCCGCCACGGCTCCGGGGCGGGGGCGGGCGGCTACCGGGCGGCGAAGGTGTCGCACCGGGCGAGGTCGCCGGTGCGGTAGCCGGTGGTGAACCAGGCCTTGCGCTGGTCGGAGGAGCCGTGCGTCCAGCTCTCCGGGTCGACCCGGCCGGTGGCCTGCCGCTGGATCCGGTCGTCGCCGACGGCCGCGGCCGCGTCCAGGCCCTGGGCGATGTCCTGGTCGGTGAGGGCGGCGATCAGCGGCCGCCCGGTGGAGGGCTGCGGGGTGGTGGTGGCGTGGTGTGCCCACACCCCGGCGTAGCAGTCGGCCTGCAGCTCCAGCTTCACCGAGGCGCTGTCGGCGCCCTGGCGGTCGCCGCCGACCTTCTGCGTGGTGCCCAGCAGGTTCTGGATGTGGTGGCCGTACTCGTGGGCGACGACGTAGGACTCGGCGAACGGGCCGCCCTTGGCGCCGAAGCGGCTGGAGAGCTCGTCGAAGAAGCCGAGGTCGACGTAGGCCCTGCGGTCGGCGGGGCAGTAGAACGGGCCGACGGCCGAGGTCGCCGGGCCGCAGGCGGTGGAGACCCGGTCGGTGAACAGCACCGTCTCGGCGCCGCGGTAGGCCGCGTTGGTGCGCCGCGGCAGCTCGGTGCGCCAGAAGTCCTGCAGGCTGTTGGTCACCGCCACGATCCGGCAGTCCTGGCGCTTGTTGGCGTCCGCGCCGCTCTTGCAGGCCTGCTGCACCTCGCCGGTGGTGCGGGTGCCGGCGGAGGTGGTGGAGCCGCCGCCGGAGGACAGGCCCAGCAGCTTGGGGTCGACGCCCAGCAGGATGGCCAGCAGGGCCACCACCAGGCCCACGGCCCCGCCGCCGATGGCGACCTTGCCGCCCGGGATCCCGCGCCGGTCGTCCACCTGGGAGGTGTCGAGGTCGCCCTGGTCGTCGAACTGCATGCCCCTGCCCGCTTCCGTCGCGCTCCGTCGTGTGCTGCCGCCCGTGCCGTGGTGCGCCGCCCTTCCGGCGGTTGCGCCCTGTTCGTCCGTTTTGGTGACGGTCTGTTCCGGTGACGGCCCGCCCAGCCTACGGGCAGCGGGCGGCGGCGCGGCGCAGCGGGGACGACCGGCGGACGGCGGGCGGACGGCGGGCGGACGGCCGGCGGTGCGGTGGCGGGCGGCGGGGGCCCGCCCCCGCGGGTGGGCGGGGGCGGGCCGTTCGCGGCTCAGGCGGTGGGCGCCGGGGCCGGGGTGTAGCCGGCGGGGCGGGTGGTGAAGGTGGCCCGGCCCTGGGTGCGGCTGCGCAGGCGGGTCGCGTAGCCGAAGAGTTCGGCGAGCGGGACGAGCGCGGTGACGGTGGCCGCGCCGGTGCCGGTGCCGGTGCCGGCGTGGCTGCCGGTGCCGGCGGCGGTGGCCTGGACGTGGCCGCGGCGGGCGGCGAGGTCGCCGAGGACGGTGCCGAGCGCGTCCTCGGGGAGGGTGACGTCCACCTGGGCGAGGGGTTCGAGCAGCTGGAGGCGGCCGGTGCGCAGGGCTTCGCGCAGGGCGAGGCGGCCGGCGGTGCGGAAGGCGAGCTCGGAGGAGTCCTTGGGGTGGGTGGCCCCGTCGGTGAGGGTGACGGCGACGCCGGTGACGGGGTGGCCGCCGAGCGGGCCCTCGGTGAGGGCGTCGCGGCAGCCGGCCTCGACGGCGTGCACGTACTCGCGCGGGACGCGGCCGCCGGTGACGGTGGAGGTGAACACCAGGTCTCCTTCGGTGGTGTCGTCGGGCAGGGGGTGGACGTCGAGGACGAGGTGCGCGAACTGGCCGGCGCCGCCGTCCTGTTTGGCGTGCCGGTAGACGAAGCCGGTCACCCCCTCGACGAGGCGTTCGCGCAGGGCGACCTGCGGGCGGCCGACGACGGCGTCGACGCCGCTGTCGCGGCGGACCTTCTCCACGGCGACCTCCAGGTGCAGTTCGCCCAGGCCGGACAGGGTGCGCTGGCCGGTCTCGGGGTCGGTGCGCAGGCGCAGCGAGGGGTCCTCCTCGGCGAGGCGGGCCAGGGCGGTGGCGAGTTTGTCGGTGTCGGTGGTGCGGCGGGCCTCGACGGCGACGGTGACGACGGGTTCGGCGCTGACGGGGGCTTCCAGGAGGATCGGGTGTGCGGGTGCGCACAGGGTGGCGCCGACGCGGGCGGCCTTGGGGCCGATCACGGCGACGATGTCGCCGGCCAGGGCGTGGTCGGTCTCGGTGGCGAGGTCGGCGGTGATGCGCAGGATGCGGGCGATGCGTTCGGTGCGTCCGGTGGCGGTGTCGAGCACGGTGTCTCCCTTGCGGAGGGTGCCCGCGTACAGGCGCAGGTAGGTGAGGCGCCCGGTGGGGGCGGCGTTCACCTTGAACGCCAGGGCGGTGAGGGGCTGTCGGGGGTCGGCGGTGCGCTGTTGGCCGCTGGTGTCGGCGGCGTGGACGGGTGGGGCGTCCAGGGGGGAGGGCAGGTAGGCGGTGACGGCGTCCAGGAGGGGTTCGATGCCGCGGTTGCGGTAGGCGGAGCCGCACAGCACCACGACGGCCTCGCCGGTGCGGGTGAGGTCGCGCAGGGCGGTGGTGAGGGTGTCGGGGGTCAGGGTGGCGTGGGTGCAGTACTCCTCGAGGGCGGTGGGGTGCAGTTCGGCGACCGTCTCCTCCAGGGTGCGGCGGCGCCGGGCGGCGCGGTCGGCGAGGTCGGCGGGGACGGGGCCGGTGGTGAGGGCGCCCTCGTCGTTCCAGGTGTGGGCGCGCAGGTGGACGAGGTCGACGACGCCGGTGAAGGAGTCCTCGGTGCCGATGGGCAGTTGGACGGCCAGTGGGGTCGGGTGCAGGCGTTCGCGGATGGAGGCGAGGGCGGTGTCGAGGTCGGCGCCGGCGCGGTCGAGCTTGTTGACGAAGGCGATCCTGGGCACGCCGTGGCGTTCGGCCTGGCGCCAGACCGACTCGCTCTGCGGTTCGACGCCGGCGACGGCGTCGAAGACGGCGATCGCGCCGTCCAGGACGCGCAGGGAGCGCTCGACCTCGTCGGCGAAGTCGACGTGGCCGGGGGTGTCGATGAGGTTGATCCGGTGGCCGGCCCAGGCGCAGGTGACGGCGGCGGAGAAGATGGTGATGCCGCGGTCGCGTTCCTGCGGGTCGCAGTCGGTGACGGTGGTGCCCTCGTGGACCTCGCCGCGCTTGTGGGTGAGGCCGGCGAGGTAGAGGATCCGTTCGGTGACGGTGGTCTTGCCGGCGTCGACGTGGGCGAGGATGCCGAGGTTGCGGACGGCGGCGATGGCGGCGACGGCTGCGGCGGTGCCGGCCGTGGTGGCCGTGGTGGTGCCGGCCGTGGCCGTCGTGGTGGTGGTGCCGGTCGTGGTGGTGAGGTCGGTGCGCATGGCCCGGTGCCTTTCGGAGGTGATCCGCGGGGTGGGTGGGCGCGCGATGGGGCCGACGGTTCGTCAGACGTGGTGCCGGGGTGGCCCCTTGGGCGGGGCGCCGGGATCCCGCGGCGGCCGCCGGGTGGCGGGCGGGTCGGGTCCTCCGGCTCGCGGGTGTGAGCTCGCGGGTGTCAGACGGTCGTGGGCGTGCCCCGGTGCCGGCCGCGCAGCGGGCACCGGAACAGCGGGGACACCAGGATCACCTCGTACCGCGACGCGGGAGAGGGGGCGGCGGCGTACGGCTTCGGCACGGCCGGTCCTCCCTCTCGGTTGCTCGTCTGCGGGTCACGGGGGCGCGCCGCGGCCCCGGGCTCTGTCCGGGGCGGGCTGCGGCTCGTCCGAGTGGCGAGTGTAGGGACGTCGGGGCCGCGCGGTCACCGGGTTTTCGGCGCCGGCCCGGGCGCGGGGGTACGGCCGGCGGTGCGGCGCCGGGCGGGGCGAAACCGCTTGCGCGTGCGGCCCGGTGCCTGGAACCCTGCGCACGCCCCACCACCGACCACTGCCGGCCGCCCTGTGCCGGCCGCCGACCCTCGAGGCCCGGGTGACGATCTTCTTCTACGGCGCGGACGACGTGCCCTACGGCTGCTTCTCCAACTTCTCCGCGCACGGCCTGGAACTCGACGGGCAGCTGTGGCCGACCTCGGAACACTACTTCCAGGCCCAGAAGTTCGCGGGCACCCGCCACGCCGAGCTCGTGCGCCGGGCCCGCACCGCGCTGCGCGCCGCCGAGCTGGGCCGGGACCCGTCCAGGCCGCTGCGCCGGGACTGGGAGCGGGTCAAGGACGACGTGATGCGCCGCGCCGTGGAGGCCAAGTTCCGCACCCACGACGACATCCGGGCCGTCCTGCTGTCCACCGGCGACGAGGAGATCGTCGAGGACACCGGCACCGACCACTACTGGGGGCGCGGTCGCACCGGGACGGGGAGGAACGTGCTGGGCCGGATCCTGATGCGCACCCGCACCCGGCTGCGCGCGGAGTTCCCGGCCGCCGACGGCCCGTCCGACCGGTCCCGCCGCCGCCCGTGAGCGCCCCCGCACCCCCGCTCCCCCGCCCGGCACCCCACCGGGGGCGGCCGGTCGATCGTGTACGGGGACGGCTCGGTACCATCGCCCGGTGATCGACTCCAGCGCCCGCACCACGGTCTTCGACATCGACGGCACGCTCTGCTTCGACGGCCGGTCCATCGACGCCCGTATCCTCGCCGCGCTCGAGGCCTGCGAACGCGCCGGGCGCCGGCTGGTGTTCGCCTCCGCCCGCCCGGTGCGCGACCTGCTGCCCGTCCTCGGCGGGGCCTTCCCCTCGGCGCTGCTGATCGGCGGCAACGGCAGCCTCGTCTCGGTCGACGGCCGGGTCCGGGCGCGGGCCGCGTTCGGCCGCGCCGAGCTGGCCGCGCTGCTCGCCGAGGCCGAGCGCCACCGGGCGGGCTACCTCGCCGACGGCCCCTGGGACTACGCCTACACCGGGCCGGCCGACCACCCGATCCGCGCCCGCGTCGACCAGGGCGGCCTGGCGCGCCGGGTCGAACTCGCCGAACTGCCCGAGGTGGTGAAGTTCCTCGTCGTCGACGCCACCGACCTCGCGGCCCTCGCCGAGGCCGGACGCGCGCTCGGCATGACCGTCAACCGCCACCTCGACGAGGCCATCGTCGACTTCGCGCCCGGCACCACCACCAAGTGGGAGGCGCTGGCCTCGCTGGGCATCGACGAGTACGACGCCTTCGGCAACGACGTCAACGACCTCGACCTGCTGCGCAACGCCCGCCACTCGGTGCGCGTCGGCTCCCACCCGGGCCTGGACGGCGTCGCCCGCGTCACCGTCGCCGCCGACCCGCGGGCCGTCGCCGCCGAGATCACCCGCCTCGCCGCGGCCACCCCGGCACAGGCCACCCCGGCGCAAGCCTCCCCGGCGTAGCCGGCCCAGGTGCAGCCGGCCCAGGCGCAGGCCTCCCCCGGAGGCTTCCCGGGCGGGTGAGCGGGCTTCGACTCCCCCCGGTGACGGTGCTGCCGGCGGCCCGGCGGGGCGGCGGGGCGGCGGTGCGCTCAGCGGACCACGTCGAAGACCTGCTTCTGCAGGCCGTTGGAGTAGGCGGCGTGCTCGACCAGGCGCAGCTTCTGGGCGTCCTTGTCCGTGGTGCTGAACAGGCGCTTGCCGGCGCCGAGCAGCAGCGGGAAGACCAGCAGGTGGTAGCGGTCCACCAGGCCGGCGTCGGACAGGGCGTGGTTGAGGTCGGCGCTGCCGTGGACGATGATCGGGCCGCCCTCGCCCTCCTTCAGGGCCGCGACCTCCTCGACCGAGCGCAGGATCGTGGTCTCGCCCCAGTTCGGGACCAGGTCGTCCTCGGTGAGGGTGGTGGAGACGACGTACTTCGGCAGCGTCCGGTAGCGGGCGAACTCCGCCATGTCCGGCCACACCGGGCTGAAGGCCTGGTAGCTGACCCGACCCAGCAGCATCGCGGCGGCCTCCTCCTGTTCCCGCCCCTTGATCTCGAAGGCCTCGGGGACGAACTCGACGTCCTTGAAGGTCCAACCGGCGTTGCGGTAGCCGGACTCGCCACCAGGGGCCTCAACGACGCCGTCGAGGGAGATGAAGGCGGTGCTGATCAGAGTGCGCATCGGAGTTCCTTGACGTCTCGGTACGGGGTGGTGGGGGGTGGGTTTCGGCGCCCCGGGTTCGGCACCCGGGTTTCGGCGCGCGGGTTTCGGCGCGCGGTCAGCCGAGCAGGTCGTTCAGCCAGCGCTGCCAGGCGGCCTCGGCGGCCCGGCCGGTGTCCGGCGCGAACAGGTGGTGGAACATCAGCACCACGCCGGGGCCGTGGTGGAAGGTGTAGAGGCCGTCGGCGGTGCGGACCCCGAAGCGTTCGTCGTCCGCCCAGACCACCTCGCCGTCCAGTGCCGGCAGGCCGGCGGGTTCGGCGTGCACCCGGGCGCCGACGGCCGCCGGGTGCGGCAGCGACAGGGCCGCGGCCAGCGCCGCCCGCACCTGTTCCACCGGCCGCCCGGGGGTGGGCGCCACGGCGAAGACGGGCAGCGCGGTGCGCCCGGGGAAGTGCGCCAGGTACTCGTGCAGCGTGTGCAGGTGGAAGGGCCAGCCGCGGCGCAGCGCGTCGTACTCGTCCTGCCAGTCGTCGCCGAGCATGCCGCTGTGGACGACGCGCAGCACGGTGGCGGCGCCCTCGCGGCCCTCGACGAGGTACTCGAAGGCCATGAAGCGGCCGTCGTCGCCGGTGGCGGTGCGGGTGGCCAGGCGCTTGCCGGGCTCGTAGGCGGTGATCAGCGCCTGCGCGCGGTGGCCGCCGGTCTCCATGACGGCGGTGCCGCCCTCGCGCGGGTCGATCTCGTTGCGTCCCATGAACCAGGAGTCGATGCCGGGCCCGGTGGCGATGGCCTCCCAGACCTGTTCCGGGCTCGCCGGCAGGGTGGTCTCCAGCTCGATCTCGAACGGGTGGGTCATCGCTGGTCCTCCTGCTGCGCGGCGTCCCCGTCCTGCGGGGCGCCCGGCCGGGTGTTCGACGGGCTGTCGGGCTGGGCCGCGGGGATCTGGTGGAGCCCGACGACGACCCGGTGGGTGCGGCCCTGCGGGGCGGACTCGTCGTGGTAGCGGCTGACGAGGGCGGCCACGGCCTGGGCGAGTCCGTCGGCGAAGGCGGCCCGGTCGGCGGCGGAGGCGAAGCGCACCTCGGCGTCGATGCCGAAGGTGGCGACCCGCCGCCGGGCCCGGGAGGCGCCGCCCAGCAGGGCGCCGACCTCCTGCACCAGCCGCGAGCCCAGGGCCAGCAGCCAGTGCGCGGAGAGCTGGTCGGGCGAGCGGGCCGGGTCGGGGCTGACGGCAGCCAGGACGCTGGGCGAGATCACGTAGGAGGCGGCGGTGGCGCGGTACACCCGTTCGGTGACGTTGCCCTTGCGCCGCTCCTCGACCAGCTCGACCAGGGCGTGGCGTTCCAGTTCCTTCAGGTGGTAGTTGACCTTCTGCCGGGGCAGTCCCAGGCGCCCGGCCAGCATGGCGGCCGAGCCGGGCTCGGCCAGGGCCGCGAGGATCCGGGACCGTATCGGGTCCAGGGAGGCCTCGGCGGCGGCGGGTTCTTCGATCACGGCGACGTCCAGCACCCCTCCAGGGTCCAGCCGACAAAAAAATTTGTCAAGACAAACCTGCTTGTCGGTGAGTCGCGGGGACGCCGGCTGTCCGGCCCCGGGGGCACCGCCGGGCCCGAGGACACCGGCGGGCCGGGCCGTCCGGGCTGGCGGGGCCACCCGCGGGCAGGGCGTCGCGCCCACCCCGGTGCCGGGCCCCGGCGCCACAATGTGACGCATGACCAGCACCCCGCCGCCGTCCCAGCCCGACCCCGACCCGCGGCCCGACCCGCGGCCCGAGCCGCGGCCCTCCCCCGGGGCGCAGCCCGGGCAGGAGAGCCCGGCCGTGCGGGCCGACCGGCGGCTGGTGGAGCTGATGCAGGAGCTGCGGGTGCTGCAGACCGGTGTGCAGATCGTGTTCGCGTTCATGCTCGGGGTCGCCTTCACCCCGCGCTTCGTCGAGCTGACCGACGCCCAGCAGGACATCTACGTCACCACCCTGCTGCTGGCGGTCATCGCCTCGGCCGTGCTGGCCACCCCGGTGGCGCTGCACCGCGGGCTGTTCCACCACCCGGGCAAGGCGCGGATCGTGCGGATCTCCGCCCACATCGCCCAGCTGGGCCTGCTGCTGCTCGCCTGCGCGCTCACCGGCGCGGTGCTGCTGGTCCTGGACGTGGTGCTGGGGACGGCGGTGGCCGTGGCCATGGCCTGCGTGGTCGCGCTGATCTTCGCCGGGCTCTGGTTCGTCCTGCCCTGGGCGGTGGGCCGCCCCCTGCCCGACGACGACTGACCGCCCGCCGCGGCCGGGCCGGACGGGAAATCCGCTGTCGACTTCGAACCCGATCGCGTCCGAGGCACCCGACCCGCGCGGCTCCTGTGCCGCCCGTGGGCCGTCACCCGCGCCGCGGTGGCGGCCCGGGGGCCCGGGTGGGCGCGGGTGACGGACGGGACCGGGCCTGGTCCGGCTGTCGGGCGCCGGGGGCCGGGCTCGGGGAGCCCCGACCGGCCTCCCCTCCACCCTCCTGGAGCCCGGGGGCACCCGAAAACGCTTACCGCCCGGTGCGGGCGGGCCGGTAGCGTGCCCGTGTGCGAACTACCGCGAGGGCCTGGGACGTGTTGCTGATCGGCGGGGCCTCCGGCGTCGGCAAGAGCCGCGCGGCCGCCCGGATCGCCGGGGAACTCGGCGCGTTCGTGGTCGAGTTCGACGACGTCGTCGCCGCCCTGCACGCCGCCACCAGCGCCGAGCAGCACCCGGGCCTGCACCTCTTCGACGCCTGGCCGGACCCGGAGGCGGCGCTGGGCGCCGAGGAGGTGCTGCGCCGGCAGATCGCCACCGCCCGTGCCCTGGAGGAGGCCGTGCTCGGCGTGGTGCGCAACCGTCTGAGCGTGGACGTGCCGGCCGTCGTCGAGGGCGACTACCTCACCCCGGCCGCCGCGGCCCGGGCCTGCGCCGAGGCCGCCGAAGCGGGCCGCCGGGTGCGGGCGGTGTTCCTCCACGAGGGCGACCCGGCGGCGATCGGCGCCAACTACGCCCGGCGCGAACCCGGCCCGGGCCCGCAGGAGCGCCGGGCGGCCGTCAGCGCCCGCTACTCGCACTGGCTCGCCGCCCGGGCCCGCGCCCACCACCTGCCCGTGCTGGACTGCCGCCCCTACCCCACCCTCCCCGAGCGCCTGCACCGCGCCGTGGGCGGATCCTGACGTCCCGTGCCCCGGTCGCGGCGTCCGTCGTCCCCTGTGGCACGATCCGGGGCATGCACCTGGCTGTGGATGGAGAGACCCCGGTCCCGCGGTTCGTGATGGTCGACGACATCGGGAGGGCGGACGGCTACTACTGCGCGCTGAGCAGCCCGCTGTTCCTCGCGCCGGGCGACCGGATCCTGTTCGACGGCATGAGGAGCGTCCTGACGGTGACCCGGGCGACCGGCGAGGTCCTCTCCCCCGAAGGCACGTGGGGAGTGCGCTGCGGCTCCGCCCACCTGGGGCCGCGGGCCTGACGTCCGCGCGAGCGGGACCGGCCTCGGGCGAGCTTCGCGTCGGGGGCGAAGGCGGGCAGCCTCTCCAGGCTGGTGCGCACGGCCTCGGCGCCGTACGCGAACATCTGCCGCTCGTAGTCGGCGACCGCGTCGAGCAGGTCCCGGCGGCCTTCGGCGGCCTCGGTCAGGCGGCGGCGCAGCAGGTCGGCGTCGCGCAGGGCGGTGTTCGCGCCGTTGCCGCCGGTCGGGGAGGTGGCGTGGACGGCGTCGCCGAGCAGGGTGACGGGGCCGGGTGCCCAGCGTTCGCCGGGTTCGACCACCCGGATGGACAGCAGTGTGGTGTTGTCCGGGTCTGCCTGGCGGATGAGCGCGCGCAGTTGCGGGTGCCAGCCCTCCGTCCTGGACAGCACGGCGTGCTGCGCGGTCGGGTCTTCCGACGGGGTGTCAGGCGCGGTGGTCGGTGCGGTGTTCGGCGGCAGGATCATGGCCCAGCGCACGTAGTCGCCGATGTCGGGCAGGGTGACGTCGGGGGCCAGCTGCTCGGCGGCCTGCTTGGGCGGGGTGCGGAAGCGCATCGCGCCGAGCAGCAGGCTGACGCCGTTGCCCGTGATCTTCGAGCCGTAGGCCTTGGACAGGGCGGTGAACTCGTCGGTCAGCGGGGTGCGGCCGATGACGAAGCGCACGCCGGTGTCGGTGGGGGCGGTCTGCGGGGACAGCACCCCGCGGACGGCGGAGGTGATGCCGTCCGCGCCGACGAGCAGGTCGGCGGTGGCCGGGGCGCGGTGGGCGAAGCGGGCGCGGACCCGGCCGTCGGCCGCCAGGTCGTAGCCGGTGAGCGCGGCGTCGGTGTGCACGGTGAGGCCGGTCAGCAGCAGGTGGCGCAGCACCTGCCGGTCGACCACGATGCCGGTGCGGCCCGCGCCGAGCCTGCCGATCTCGTTCAGCTGGGGGTCCAGGACCAGTTGTTCGGCGGCGGCGGGCATGACGATCTCGTCCAGCAGCGCGTGCCAGCGCGTCGGCAGGCAGGCGCGCAGCGCCTGGAAGCCGGTCGGGTCCAGGACGAGGCGGTAGCCCTGGAAGCGTGCGGCGATGCCGGGGTCGCGTTCGAACACCTCGGCCTCGATCCCGGCCCCGCGCAGACCCTGCGCGAGGGTCAGGCCCCCCAGGCCGGCTCCGACGACGGAAACTCGCATCACATGCCTCCCGGACATCGTGACGAACTTAGTTCGTTCGGACGATCTAAGTTCTAATTGACGAACTTAGATCGCGTCAAGCTACAGTGGTCGGCATGTCCGACGATCCCCGCCGACGCCGCGCGGCCCGCCACGCCCAGCCCGCGGAGCAAGCCCCCGCGGCGCCGGCGCGCAAGAGGCCGATCACCGTCGAACGGATCACCGACGCCGCGCTGGAGGTCGTCGCCACCGAGGGGTACGACGCGCTGACCGTCCGTCGGGTCGCCGCCGTGCTCGGCACCGGCCCGTCCTCGCTGTACGCGCACATCGTCAACAAGGACGACCTCGACGACCTGCTGGTCGGCCGGCTCTACGCCGAGGTCGTGGTCCCCGCGCCGGACCCGGGCGCCTGGCGCGGGCAGCTGGTCGGGGTGTACACCCAGATCCGCGACCTCTACCTGACGTACCCCGGGGTCTCGCGCGCCGCGCTGGCCGTGGTGCCGACCAACCTGGCGACGCTGCGGGTCGGCGAGGGGATCCTGGCGATCCTGCTGGCGGGCGGCCTCGACCCGAGGACGGCCGGCTGGGCCCGCGACGCGCTGTCCCTCTACGTCGGCGCCTACGCCCTGGAGCAGTCGATGGTCCGGCAGCGGCGCCGGCACGAGGACCAGGAATGGGTGCTCGGCCCCGAGGAGCTGCTGGAGCGCTTCGGCGCACTGCCCGCCGAACAGTTCCCGCACACCCGGCGCCATGCCGCCGAGCTGGTCTCCGGCACCGGGCACGACCGCTTCGCGTTCGCCCTCGGTCTGCTCCTGGACGGCCTGCGGCCCGCATCCGGCTGACCTGCCCGCGGCGGGCCTACGGTGGGGTTCGGCGAGGGTTCGGCGAGGGTTCGGCGGGGTCCGGGCGGCAGGTGGAGGACGCGGTGCTGATCGTGGTCAGCGGTGGGCCGGGCAGCGGGAAGACGACGCTGGCGCACGCGCTGGCGCGGGCCGTCGGCTGCCCGGCGCTGTGCCGCGACGAGGTGAAGGAGGGCCTGGTGCACGCCGGGACCGCGGCCTCGAACCCGGACGAGGTGGTGCGGGCGGCGTTCTTCGACGCGCTGGGGGTTCTGGTGCGCGCGGGGGTGAGCGCGGTGGCGGAGGCGGCGTTCCAGGACCGGCTGTGGCGCCCCGGACTGGCACCGCTGACCGGCCTGACCGAGCTGCGGATCGTGCACTGCCGGGTGGATCCGGCGCTGGCCCGCGCACGGGTCCGGGCCCGCCTGGCGGCACGGGCCGGGCAGGCGGGCCGGTCCGCGCACGCGGACCGCGCCCTGCTGGAGGCCCCGCCGGGGCCGGGCAACCTGCTGGACGACTTCGCGCCCCTGTCACTGCCGGTGCCCCGGCTGTGCGTGGACACCACCGACGGCTACCACCCGTCGCTGGCGGACGTCGCCGCGTTCGCCGCACCCGCCGCCACTCCCGGAATGTGACGAAACGCCAATTCCCCGTGGAGAGACGGCGGCCCCCCTCCCCCGGAGGGGACCACCGCCGGGCCCGCCGGGGGCCGGCGCGTGCTAGACGAAGTTCTTGTCGATCAGCATGTGCAGCACGTTGACGTGGAAGTCCGGGAAGTCCATCGGGACGATGCCGAACCGGGCCCGCTGCTCGGTGCGGGCCTTCAGGTACGGGTAGACGGTCTGGTCCATCAGGGTCTGTGCGTTGCTCTTGGGCCAGTTGCCGTTGGCGAAGCTGATGAAGTTGACGAACATCTGCGAGGAGCCCGGGTTCAGGAAGGCCTTGTCGAACTGGGCGACGATGTACTTCCCCTTCTTGACCAGCGGGAAGGTCTCGTCGATCTGCCAGACGTCCTGGGTGTCGAAGTAACTGTTCTGACTGCTGGACCAGTTGATCAGGCCCCAGTCGTTGGCGAAGTCGGCGAGCAGCACGACCTTCCCGCGGGCGGCGTCGATCGTGGGCCAGCCGTAGAAGTGGAACAGGCTGCGGAAGCCCAGTTCGTTGAAGTAGTAGTTGACCCGCCGGCGGAACTCGACCTCGTCGAGCGCCTGGCCGCCGGCGTTCTCGTTCTTCAGCCGCATCACGACGGTCTCGGACGGGTGCGCCTGCAGGAAGGAGCGGCACTGGTTGAGCACGTCCTGGAGCCGGATGTACTGGTAGGCGTTGGAGTGGTAGATCCCGAGCTCGTTGGGCGCGCCCTGCAGGCCGTTGCAGCGGATGTCGAGGAAGCGGATGCCCTCCTGCAACTGCTGGGTGATGCCCCAGTTCTGGGTGTGCGACCACTCGGTGCCGTAGTTGGGGTTCTCGCAGCAGGAGTCGTGGGTGCCCGGGATCGTGAGGCTGCGCAGGGGCACGCCGTCCTTGATGTAGCGCATCCAGCTGTCGGTCGGCATCCCGCGCGGGGTGGTCCGGGCGCCGGCCCAGGCGGTGGAGGGCAGGGCCAGGCCGCCGAGGCCGGCGACGGCCGCCGCACCGCCGACTCCCGCGCTCCACCTGAGAAGGTCACGACGTGCTATGCCCATGGTGTGGCTCCTTCGGCCTTCCGTTCGGCGGCGCGTTGCGCGCCCCTCTCCTGCGAACGTGCCCACCGCGCGGGCGGGTTCACCCCCCGCCCGGGGCCCGGTTCACCGTCGCCGGCGCACGGTCGGTCCACCGGCGCGCGGCCGGGCCCGGGTGGGCCCGGCGCGGCGCCCTCAGTGCCGCCAGCCGGGGGCGGTGGCGACGGCCTTGAGCTGATCGGTCGTCAGGGCCGGTTTTCCGGGCGTCATCTGGGTCTCGTCGGCGCCGTTCCACTGCGACACCCGCACCCGCGTCCCGTCGGCCTGCCGCACCTCCACGCTCCACAGCACCGTCGGCCCGCCGCCCGACTTCGTCGCACCGCTCTCGCGCACCAGCACGCTCGACCCGTCGGCGGTGTGCGACAGCGCCCCCGGCTCGGCATCCGCCTCGAAGCCCGCGCGCCCGCCGCCGTCCGTGTCCGGGCCCGGCGTCACGGAGACGGACAGCATGCTGGTGCGCCCCTCCAGCGTGACCGAGACGTGCGCCCGGCCCGGGACGTGCTGCGCCGCGCCGCTGTCGGTGCGCGTGCCGGCCGGCAGCGCGCCCGCCACGGTGGCGAGGATGCGCTCCGGTTCGGGGCCCTGGGGCTCCGGCGTCCGGCCCTGGGCGGCGCCGGCCGGGCTCGTGCCGGGGCTGCCGGGCTGGGCGAAGAGCGGGTCCCAGGCGCTGCTGGTGGCGGCCGCGACGAGCTGGTCGGCGCTCAGCGGCGGCTCCTCACGGCTCAGCGGCGGACCGAAGCTGGTCGAGTTGACCTCCCAGATCTGCACCTGCCGGCCGTCCGCACCGGTGTAGGTCGCCTGCCACTTGCGCACCTTCATCGGTTCGACGGGCTTCAGCTTGGCGACCACCACGATCGAGCCGTCCGGGCGCACCGTCCGCTCGCACGCCTCGGTCGGCGCCTCGACCGGGTCGGGGCACTCGGTGCCCCACGTCGAGGCGCGGATCGGCAGGGTGGCCCGGTTCACGGACAGGGTCACCATCCCGGCGCCGTGACCGTCGTCGTAGATCAGGTGCGCCGTCGGCGCCAGCCCCGGCACCGGCCCGTCGTTGCTTCCGCTGCCGCCCGCGGCGGTGACCTGGCCGGGCGGCAGCACCGCGGTGAGGGTGTCCGCCATGAACGCGGCGGTGATCCGCTCGGGCCAGCCGCCGGCGGGCGCGGCGGGGGCGATGTCGGTCGGCGCCGCCCAGGGCCGCAGCGCCACCGCGGCCACGGCGGCCAGCGCCACCACGCCCGCGCTGCCGGCCAGCGCCGCCTTCCGGCGCCGGGCCCGGCGCCAGCGCCGCTCGGCGCCGTCGGCCAGCAGCGCGCCGGGCGGGTCCGGAGCCAGGTCGGCCGCGTCCCGGAGGATCCGGGCGAGCTGTTCGTCGTGCGCGTCAAGGGACATGCCGGTACTCCGCTTCCTCGTCGGTGGTGGGTGCCCGGGCGGTCGGTCCGAGCCCGGGGGTCCGCTCGTCAGGAGCGGGCGGGTGCTCGGGAGCGGGCGCTCGGGAGCAGGTGGGTGCTCAGGAGCGGGCGAGGTCGTCCAGCTCGGCGCCCAGGACGGCGCGCAGCCTGGTCAGGGCCCGGGCGCTGCGCGAGCGCACGGCGCTGACGCTGATGCGCAGCGCCGCGGCGGTCTCCTCGACGCTGCGGTCCTCCCAGAAGCGCAGGACCAGGACCGCCCGGTCGTGGGCGGGCAGTTCGCCCAGCGCGCGCAGCAGGGTGACCCGCAGGGCGGGGTCGGGGTCGCTGACGGCGGCTTCGGCGAAGGTGTCGGTCACGTGCTCGGCGCTGCTGCGCCGGCGGCGGTGGGAGAGGAAGGCGTTCACCAGGACGGTCTGGGCGTACCCGGCGGGGTTGTCCAGGCGCGCTATGCGGCGCCATTTGCCGTACAGCTTGCCGAGGGCCTCCTGGGCGAGGTCCTCGGCGAGGTGTGCGTCGCCGCCGGTGAGCAGGAAGGCGGTCCTGACCAGGTGGCGCCCCCGTGCCGCGGCGAACTCCCGGAAGTCGAGCGGTTCGCCGCCCGGCTCCGGGCTCTTCGTGGTTGTGCGGTGCATGTCTGTCTAACGCGGTGGGGGCCCGATCACGTCGCAGGTGGCCTTCTCGCCGGGCCGCCCGTGTGCCGTTTCGTCCTCGCGCGTCCCCGTCCTCGTCCTCGTTCTCGACGGCGGCACCGTCACCACCGACCGCATCACCGCCCTGCCCCGCCACCGTAGTGCCCTCCCACTCGTCCGGCACGGTCAGCAACGGGGATCGCGTATCAGGGGTCCTTCCTCAGGGCGAGGAGATCGTCAGTCGTCATACGTCAGGCGCTCGTAGCGCAGCCCCTTGCGGAGCAGGTCGACGATGCGCAGCACCTCGGGCGCCCGGGCGGATCCGAGGCCGATCAGGTAGCAGCCGGTGCGGTGCCCGTACTCCCAGTCCACCTCGACGGAGGGCAGCGTCACCCCGCCCAGGGCGAGCACGGTGGTCAGGTCGTCCAGGGCGTCGGCGGCCTGGCGGCGCTGGTCGGCGGTCACGCGGTTCAGGGCGGATCCCATCACGCCCCCAGGGGGCGCGGCGGCTCGAACTGCCGCCACGCGCTGAACGCCGCGTCGAAGGACGTGAACCCGCTGAGCTCCCCGGAGGGTTGGCGCAGCCACTCCCCCACCCGCTCGTTGCGCACCCGGTAGCACCGCCCCTCGGGGTCCCACCGGACCCCGTAGCCGTGGAGCTCGGGCGCTTGGTCATGAGCCATGAGGACGGAACCCTCCGCGATCGTTCTTTCACGTTCCGTGCACATGGTGGCCCTGGGTCGCCTAGCATCGGAAGTGAAATGCGACTTGCCGGTGGGCCGGCCGCGAGTTGGGGGTTGCCATGAACAAGAAGACCATCGACCCGACGTCATCCCCGTGGGCTGCCTTCGGAGTCCAACTCCGCAGGTCGCGAGAGGCCGCTGGGCTCACCCAGCTCCAGCTGTCGAAGAAGGTGGACTGCACCGCCTCCCACCTCTCCTACGTCGAACTTGCGCAGCGGCCGCCGAGCCTGAAGCTGGCGGAACTCGCCGACCAGGAGCTGAAGACCGGCGGCACGCTGGTCCTGATGTACTGGCAGCTCAAGCACACGGCGTTGTTGGAGGGCTTTCCGGAGTACGCCAACTACGAGACGCGCGCGGAGCAGATCAAGCTCTTCGAGATCAGCGTCATCCCCGGACTTCTACAGACCCGAGCCTATGCGGCCGCAATCGAGGCCGGATATGTGCGGCAAGGCAGCACAACTCCGGAACAGGCCGAGGAACGCGTGCAGTTCCGAGTATCCCGGCAACAGATCCTCGACCGCACACCACCACCGTTCCTGCACGCGGTACTCGACGAGAGCTGCCTCAGCCGCGTCATCGGCGGCCAGGAGGTCATGGTGGAGCAGCTGAACCACCTCGCAGAGTATGCCGCCCGGCCGAACGTCGTCATCCAGATCGCCCCGTTCTCCTTGGGCGAGAACCGGCCGTTCATTCGTCCAGTGACGCTTCTTACCATGCCGAATCAAAAAATGCTTACATATCTGGAAACTGAGCACCGTGGATACATCGAGCGGAATTCTCCGCTGACCAGGGAGTTGGACAGGAGCTACGATCGGCTTGTGGTCGAGGCCATGAACCAGGCCGACTCACTCGCCATGATCCGCTCGGTACGGAGGAAGCTCGAATGGATGTCGAACTGACTGGCGCCTGCTGGAGGAAGAGCTCGCACAGCAGTGGCGGCGGCCAGTGCATCGAAGTCGCCGACGGCTTCCCCGGCGTGATGCCCGTCCGGGACTCCAAGGACCCCGAGGGCCCCGCCCTCCTCTTCCACTCCTCCGCCTGGCAGTCCTTCGTCACCGCCGTCCGCGCGGGCGAGTTCGACGCGTAGCCCGAACAACTCCCGGTGCTCGACGTGGGAAGTCGTCCTCGCCGACTTCCCACTCCTGGACGGCCGATTCCACGGACTCACTGGGCGTGGGCGGCGTACCCTGTGCGGCATACACATTCTTGACGACCCCACTGTGTCGCCCCGGCTCCGCAGCTTCCTCGAGCCACGTGCACGGCGGCATACGCCGATGTCTGCCGACCGGATCAGGCAGGAGACGACGACCGTCGACGACGCCGGCTTCGAGCATCCCGCGGAGACCTCGATCGTGGACGCGATGGTCCGGTTCGAGGAACGCTACGGCGGCCTGTTCTACTCAGCGCGGGGCGGCAACCCCGACGAGTACGGTCTGGACGGGGTTCCGTCCGCCCACTGGACGTCCCACGGCTGGGCCTTCCCCGGAATCCTCGACGGCCCCGGGACCGTCCGGGTGGACGTCCTCGCGGACGGCCGCACCGCGATACCGGTGCCGGGGTTGGCGCACAGGGTGCTCAACAGCAGCGTCGAGCAGCGGCTGGAGGCCGACGCCCTGTTGGCGAGCGTGTACCGGTGGCCGCACCTCGTCCTGCGGACCACCACCGGCCTCGGAGTGGCCCCGCGCGTCGCCGAGGAACACCTGCCACCTCGCGTACCGGAGGCGACCGGCCCCGCCGACACGTGGTGGTTCGACGGCAGGTGGGCCTTCCACCTGGAGCTCTACAGCTGGTGGAGGCCGCGGACACTCCGTGACACCTGGATCGTGCGCTGCTTCGCACGGGACGGCGCGGGTCTCGACCGAGCCGAATCCGCCCTGCGGGCCGCAGTCCCCGCACTCACCACCGCCCCCTTCGACTGGTGCTCGCTCTGCGGCCGGGCCCTGGACGCGGGCCGCTCCTGCTCCCCCGTCCTTCCGTCGGCAGAACGGTAGGAGCTCGCACAGCAGCGGCGTTCGGCCCCGCTGTTTGCGTCCCCCTGCCCGCAGGGGAAGTCGGCCCCGCCGACTTCCCGCTCCCCGCCTTGTGCTTCATGGTGTTGCCGGTGGCGGTAGTGAGCGGCGATGGAGCCGGCCGTCGAGGTAGGCGACGACCTTTCGGAACTCGCGGGGACAGCCCGTCGATGGCGGTCCTGGTGTTCTGCTCACGGCGCCGGCGCGGGAGGCCGGCCCGGATCCGTCCGGGCCGGTTACGCGGCACGGACCTTTCGGGCGGTCGTCATGCCGCCCGTGCGGCCACGGCCTCGACCGGGGACACACGCGATCGACGCACGGCAAGCGCTGTCATCCCGCCGCGGTCGTCAACCGGCCGGGCCGGTGAGGGTCTCGATGTCCGGGAGCGAACCGGCCTCACGCTGCCACGTGAGGCGCACCAGCGCGTCCGAAGGCGGCACCCCGCGCGACACCGCCGACACGAACGCCCGGACGTCCTGCAGTCCGAGTAGCGGTGCCTGGCGGCGGAGGTGGCGCATGGCCGCTGTCGGTCCGGAGGAACGCAGGAGCTCCTGGAGAGCGATGACCAGCGGGTCGGACGGCGTTGCCCCTCGGAGCTGCCGGAGGTAGAGCTCCTCCCAGTCCCCACCCGTCGCGGTGGCCGGGACGTGGTGGATGCTGCCGTCGTACCGGTCCACCAGGTAGCGGCCCGCTGCCGGCCAGGCTGTCGCGCGGATCGCGGGTGCGCGCGTACTGGGCCGAGTTCCAGAGGACGAGCCAGCCGACCGCGTGCTCCTCCATCTCGCAGACGACCGGCTCGGAGAGCGGCCCCGCCCATGTCGGCCGCTCGTCGGCCAACAGCGACTCGACGAGCTCGACGGCGCGTTCCTCGGAGATCACGCCCTCGTCATTCACCACAGGTCAACCGGGTTTCCGGGCCGGAGTCCGGGCCGTTCGTCAGTCGACGACGACGGCCATCCGGCCGTAGGTGGCGTAGCCGTTCTCGAAGTCCCGCTCGGAGACGGTCGTGCGGCCGCGGGCGGGGTCGTTGATCGACACCGTCCCGTTGCCGAACCCGGTGACGACGACGGCGTGTTCGGCCGGTCCGGCGTACAGGACCTTGACGTCGTCGTAGGCGGTGTAGGTGGTCGACCTGAGGTGGCGCCACAGGTAGTCGACCCAGACGATGGCGGGGTGCCCGGCCGCCAGGGCGTCCTTGAGCGTCTGGACCGCGATGCCCGAACCGGACTGGTCCACGGTGAGCCCGTAGGCGCGGGCGGCGTTCGCCACCGGCGGGGCGTACACGCCGAAGCCGGTCCCGTCGACCTCGGAGCCGTCCGGGTCGCCGACGAAGGCCACGTTCGGGTCGCCGGAGCGCGGGCCGGAGTGCCCGAACTCGGGGTGCTCGAAGTCGACGCCGATCTTGTCCAGGACGTCCTGGTCGTCGGTCTTCACGCCGCGTGCGGCCAGGACCATGCGCAGGGCCGTCGCCTCGCAGTCGTTGTTGAGCTGTTGGGCGTAGAAGGGCACCGAGGTGGCCGCGACGGCGCCGGTGGCCACCGCGGTCCCGGTGCCGGCCGTCAGGACCGCGCCGACGAGGGCGGCGGTGCCGGCCACGCGTGCGCTCGCAATGATCTTCACGGGCCCGACGCTACAAAGCCCGGATGCGCGGCGCAGCCGCTACGACTCGAACGGGTGACGGGCGGCCGGGCCGGGGCGCGGCCGACGCGACACGGGAAGTCGGCCCCGTCGACTTCCCACTCCCGAGGGGCCCTGGGCAGCGTGATCACCCGTCGAGCCGGTCTCCGGGCACCGCGGTGCGCAGCCGTTCCAGAGCCGCCTGCGTTCGGGCTCGGGCGTTGAGGCCGTGGCCGTCGAGTGCGCGGATCAGGACGTCGTCGTCGGCGAACCAGCGCGCGCCGCGTCCCACGGCCGGGAGTTCCCGCAACCGCTGCGTCAGGCCGGTCTCCTCGGCATCGGCCTCCAGGAAGTCGGTGAAGCCGCCGTCGAACAGCACCGTCTCGGTCATCACCATGGCGATGCAGGCCACGGTCAGGCTCGGCTCCCAGGGCTCCCACCGCTCGCGCGTCGTGTCGGCGAGGTCCGCGCGGATCACGGTGCCGGGGCGAGGACGTGCAGCTCGTCGGGGCGCAGCAGTGTGTCGTGGTTGGCGGTGAGGTCGCTGCGCCGGCCCAGGAGCAGGTACGTCTCGCGCAGGGCGGCCGGCAGGGCCAGGCCCAGGCGGTGCTCGCAGGCCGCGAGCTGCTCGGCGCTCCAGCCGTCCCCTGGCCGCAGGGGCTGGTGCCAGGAGGCCGCGAAGTCGGCGATGAACCGCCCGGTCTGGGCGCGGTCGGTCAGCGCTGCGGGCAGGCGGGTGTGGATGTCGAAGGCCCCGGTCATGCCCCGCACCCTACGCAGCGGTGCGGACGGACGGCGCCGGTGCGGGGACGAGGCCTTGAAGGGGCGGTCCTCGCGCGGTCCTCGCGCGGGTCAGTCGACGGTGCGGGTGGTGCTGCCGCGGGCCTGAAGGTTCCAGGTGATGACCCGTCGAGGGTGGATGCGCAGGATGTCGTGGCTGAAGTGGTCGGGTGCCACGGGGGGCACGTCGACGGTGAGGGTCTCGGCGTGGCCCCGGATCTCGACGCCGCGGCCCCAGCCGGGCGCGACCGGGTCGTCGGCGGGGGCGAGGTCGTCCACCAGGACGGAGACTTCGGGGCGGGCCTGGGCGTTGCGGTACTTGCGGCTGCGGGCCATCGCGGGCCCGCCGATGTCGATGGTTCCGTCGGCGTTGAGGCGGAAGCCCACCGGGCGGACCTGGGGGCCGCCGTCGGGGCCGGTGGTGGCCAGGCGGGCCAGTGGCTGGGCGGTGAGGTAGGCGCGTTCTGTCTCGGTGAAGATCACGTACCCGACCGTAGGAGCTCAAGCGCCCTTGAGGTCAAGGCCGCCGGGGCCGGCCGTACGGACTCCGGTCGGGTGTGACTCAGGCCACACCGCGGGGGCGATGAGTTCCGGTCGGTGTCCCGGTCCTATCTGTGGAACGCCGCCACCGCGGAGATCTTCTCGCTCGACACCGATGGGACCATCTGATCATGACCAACACCGTGAAGGGCCCCGCCAGCTACTTCCCCTCGATCGAGAAGAAGTACGGCCGGCCGATCGCCTACTGGCAGGACCTCGTCCGCACCTCCCCGCTCACCAAGCACATGGAGCTCGTCGCCTGGCTCAAGTCCGAGCACGGCCTCGGCCACGGCCACGCCAACGCCCTGGTCGCCCACACCCTGGCCGAGAAGCAGGCCTGACGCCCCCTCACCCGGCGACTCCCCCGGGGCCGGGGCCGCTGCCGGTCCGGCAGGACCACCACTCGCTCGATGCCCAGCCGCCCGCCGACACCTGCGGCACGGGAAGTCGGCCCCGCCGACTTCCCGCTCCCCCGCCGCCCTGGAGCCGTCCGTCATCGGCCTTCCAGGGGATCAGTGCACGGCCGGCCGGCTGCCGGGGCGCACTCCCCGGCCGGGAGGAGGCCGGGGAGGGACGTGCTCGGCGCGGGCCCGGACCCCGCCGTCGCCGGTCGCACCAGTCAGACCGGTCACGCCGGTCACGCCGGTCACGCCGGTCACGCCGGTCACGCCGGGATCATTGCACCGGGTCGGGAGTGCCTTGCGTCAGTGCGGTGCGGCAGCGGGCCACCTGCTCGGCGACCAGGTCCATGAACCAGCGCATGACCTCGTACGGGATGACGTGCTCGTCATGGCCGTGCACGTGGACCGTCGGCTCCAGGTCGGGATCCTCGTCGGGTATGACGGCCACCAGGAAGGCGGCCCCGGGCAGGTGGGTCTCGGCGCCGGGGATCCCGGCCCACGAGGCCGGCGCGGGCACGGCCTCGCTCAGTTCCACGCACCAGGCGTCGTCCGGCAGGGCGTAGTGGAACCGGACGGCGTAGTGACGGCCTGCGTGCTCTCGAAGCTCCGACATGCCCGCAGGCTGCCACAGTTACGGAAGCGGCCCCCGGGGGCGGGAGCCCGCTCGCGATGGCGATCGGCGTCGCAGGGCGATCGCCGCTCCGGCGCGGCCCGGCGTGCGCGCCTCGATGCGGCTGCGGGGGTGGTCAGGCGGGTTGCCAGAGTTCGATGCGGTTGCCCTCGGGGTCGGTGACCCAGGCGAAGCGGCCGATGCCGTCCATGTCCTGGATGTCGTCGGCGACGTCGGCGCCCTTGGCGCGCAGTTGGGCGAGCATGGCGTCGAGGTCGCGGACGCGGAAGTTGAGCATGGTCTGCTGGGCGCGGGAGCCGAAGTAGTCGGTGCCCGCGTCGAAGGTGGCCAGCACGGTGGGGCCCGCCTCCTGGTGCCACAGGCCGTGTTCGTCGGTGTCCAGACCCAGGCAGTCGCGGTACCAGGCGTTGAGGGCGGAGGGGTCTGCGGCGCGCAGGAAGTAGCCGCCGATGCCCAGCACGTGTTCCATGGCGCCATCCTGCCAGGGCGGCGGCCGGCCGGGGCCGAGGCGGCGTCGGACGGCGCGCTCGGGCGGGCGGCGCGCTCAGGCCGGCGGCGCGCTCAGGCGGGTGGCGCGCTCAGGCGCGCGGGGTGGCGGCGAGGAGGGCGTCGAGGAGGCCTGGGAAGCGGGTGTCGAGGTCGGTGCGGCGCAGGCTGACGAAGCGGTTGCGCCCGGCGACGCGGGTGGTGGTGACGCCGGCTTCGCGCAGGACGCGCATGTGGTGGGAGACGGTCGACTTGTGGAGGTGTTCGAGGCCGAGGTCGCGGGGGGCGCAGGAGTGTTCGGCGCCGTCGGCGTAGCTGAGCAGCAGGGTCATGCGGACGGGGTCGCCGAGGGCGTGCAGGACCGTGACGAGGTCGATGTCGGCGGTGTCGGGCTGGGGCAGCCGCTCGTCGTCGGGCATGGCGGTGGTCCTCACGGGGCGGTGGCGGGCGGTGGCCGGCGGGTGGCGATGGTTTGACAATCATCCACCCGTCCCTGATTGTTTGACGAGCATCAAACTGTTGCATGGTGATCAAACGATCCGGGGGGTTCCTTCCGTGCCCGTACGCCTGCTCCTGCTCGCCCTCGGCACCTTCGCCGTCGGCACCGACTCGATGGTGGTGGCCGGCATCCTCGCCCCGGTGGCCGCCGACCTCGGCGTGTCGGTGCCCGCCGCCGGCCAGCTGGTCACCGTCTTCGCCCTCGGCTACGCCCTGCTCGCCCCGGTCCTGGCCACACTCACCGCCCGCTGGCCGCGCCGGCGCCTGCTGCTGACCGGACTCACCGTGTTCGGCGCGGCCAACGCCCTCAGCGCGCTCGCCCCCACCTACGACCTGCTCCTGGCCACCCGGGTGTTGGCCGCGGCCGGTGCCGCGCTGTACACGCCCACCGCCAACGCCGTGGCCACCGCCCTGGTCGCCCCCGAACGGCGCGGACGGGCGCTGGCGACCGTCCTGGGCGGGATGACGGTGGCCACCGCGCTGGGCGTGCCGCTGGGCACCTGGGTGGGGCGCACCGACTGGCGGCTGACGATGTGGCTGGTCACCGCCCTGGGCGCGGCCGCGCTGGCCGGGATCGCGCTGCTGCTGCGCGAGCTGCCCGCACCGAGCGCCGCGGTGGGGCTGCGCGACCGTCTGGCGCCGCTCGGCCGGCCCCGGGTGCTCGGGGCCGCGGCCACCACCCTGGTGTTCTTCCTGGCCTTCCAGTGCGTCTACATCTACCTGTCCACCGCCGTGGCGGGCGCCACCGGCGGCGACGCGGGGCGGCTGAGCCTGGTGCTGCTGACCGCGGGCGTGATGTCGGTGGCGGGCAGCTGGCTGGGCGGGCGCCTGGTGGACCGGGTCGGGGTGCGCCGCGTGCTGCTGGCCGGCTCGGCGGCGGCCGCGGCGACGTTCGCGGCCCTGCCGTGGCTGGGGCGCAGCATGCCGGGGGCGCTGGTGTACGCGGTGGTGGTGCCGTTGGCGGGGTGGGCGGTGTCGGTGGCGCTGCCGCACCGGTTGGCGTCGATCGATCCGGGCAGTGCGCCGCTGCTGATCTCGTTGAACAGCAGTGCGCTGTACCTGGGGACGGCGGCCGGGGGTGTGGCGGGCAGTTGGGCGATCGCGGTGCTGGGCGGGCGGTGGTTCCCGTTGGCGGCGGCGGGGCTGGCGCTGGTCGCGGCGGGGGTCGCGGCGGCGACCACGCGGGACGCGGCGGCGGGGGCGCCGGCAGCGGCGGAGGCGGGCGCGGCAGCGGCGTAGGGGCCGGGGCCGGGGCCGGCGTACGGGCCCGGGTGCGCCCGTGCCCCGGGCCGGGGGTCCGGTCCGGGGCACGGGCGGTAAGCGGTGCGCGGTGCGGTGCAGGAGACGCGGTGCGCCGCGGGGAACGCGCGGTGCGGGTCAGGCGCCGAGGACCTCGCCGACCAGGGTGCGGGCCTCGTCCTGGACGCGGGCGAGGTGGTCGTCGCCGAGGAAGGACTCGGCGTAGATCTTGTAGACGTCCTCGGTGCCGGAGGGGCGGGCCGCGAACCAGGCGTTGTCGGTGCAGACCTTGATGCCGCCGATGGGCGCGCCGTTGCCGGGGGCGTCGGCCAGGACGGCGGTGATCGCCTCGCCGGCGAGTTCGCCGGCGCTGACGCGCTCCGGGGACAGCCGGGCCAGGCGGGCCTTCTGCTCGCGGTCGGCGGGGGCGTCGACGCGGGCGTAGGAGGGGGCGCCGTGGCGGGCGGTCAGCTCGCGGTAGTAGGCGCTGGGGGTGGCGCCGGTGACGGCGGTGATCTCGGAGGCGAGCAGGGCCAGCAGGATGCCGTCCTTGTCGGTGGTCCACACGCCGCCGTCGCGGCGCAGGAAGGAGGCGCCGGCCGACTCCTCGCCGCCGAAGGCGATGGAGCCCTCCAGGAGGCCGTCGACGAACCACTTGAAGCCGACCGGCACCTCCAGCAGGTCGCGCTTGAGGTCGGTGGCGACGCGGTCGAGCATCGAGGAGGAGACCAGGGTCTTGCCGACGGCCGCGTCGGCGGGCCAGTCCTGGCGGTGGCGGTAGAGGTAGTCGACGGCGACCGCGAGGTAGTGGTTGGGGTTCATCAGGCCGCCGTCGGGGGTGACGATGCCGTGGCGGTCGGCGTCGGCGTCGTTGCCGGTGGCGATGGCGTACTCGGCGCGGCGCCCGATGAGGGAGGCCATCGCGGCGGGCGAGGAGCAGTCCATGCGGATCTTGCCGTCCCAGTCCAGCGTCATGAACCGCCAGGTCGGGTCGGTGACCGGGTTGACGACGGTGAGGTCCAGGCGGTGGGTTTCGGCGATGCGCGCCCAGTAGTCCACCGAGGCACCGCCGAGCGGGTCGGCGCCGATGCGCAGGCCCGCGGCGCGCACCGCGTCCAGGTCCAGCACGGCGGGCAGGTCCTCGACGTAGGTGCCCAGGAAGTCGTGGCGCCCGGTGGTCGCGGCGGCCAGCGCCCGCGCGTAGGGGACGCGCTTGACGCCGCGCAGGCCCTCGCGGATCAGCTCGTTGGCGCGGTCCTGGATCCAGCCGGTGGCCTCGGAGCCGGCCGGCCCGCCGCTGGGCGGGTTGTACTTGAAGCCGCCGTCGCGCGGCGGGTTGTGCGAGGGGGTCACCACGATGCCGTCGGCCAGCGCCTTGGGGCTGCGGCGGTTGTGGGCCAGGATCGCGTGCGAGACCGCGGGGGTGGGCGTGTAGCCGTCGGCGGCGTCCAGCAGGACGTGCACGCCGTTGGCGGCCAGCACCTCCACCGCGGTGACCTTGGCCGGCTCGGACAGAGCGTGGGTGTCGGCGCCCAGGAACAGCGGCCCGGCGATGCCCTGTTGGGTGCGGTACTCGCAGATCGCCTGCGTGGTCGCGGCGATGTGGTCCTCGTTGAACGCGGCGTCCAGCGAGGAGCCGCGGTGCCCGGAGGTGCCGAACGCCACCCGCTGGGCGGCCTCCTGCGGGTCGGGGTGCAGCGCGTAGTACGCCGTCACCAGCCGCGCCACATCCACCAGGTCCTCCGGCTGCGCCGGCTGCCCGGCCCGTGCGTGTGCCATCCGTCTTCTCCCGCCAACTTCCCGGTCGCGTCCTTGCCCCGTGCTCACCGATCGTAGCCAGAACGCGACCGTGCCCCGTACCCGGCGGGCGGGACGGGGACACGAACGGGACGCGAACGGGACGCGGACGGCGCGTCGACGGGCATGCGGACGCAGCCCCGCAGGGCCCGTGCGGGGCCGTCCGTACCCGTGCGGGGCCGCGCGGGGCCGTGCGTGCCGGGCCGTGCGGCCCGGGTGGTGCGGCCCGGGTGGTGCGGCCCGGGTGTCAGGCCGGCAGCTGCTGGCGGAAGGCGTCCAGGGCGGGGGCGGTGGTGGTGGCGAGGAACTCGGTGACGGTGTACGCGACCAGGCCCTCGCGGGAGAACGGGTCGGTGCGGGTGAGTTCCTCGATCGCGGCGCGGTCCTCGCCCAGGGCGATGATCACCCCGCCCTCGCGCGGCACCTTGCGGCCCGAGGCGAGGAAGGTGCCCGCCTCGTAGTGCGCGTGCAGCCACTGCACGTGCTGCGGCAGGACGGCGTCGATGCGCTCCAGCGGGGCGGTGTACGTCAGCTCCAGTACGAACATGCGACCAGGCTAGCCAGCACCCCGTGCGCCCCGGGCACCAGGGGGCGCGGACGCGGCGGTGCGGACGCGGCGGCGCGAGGTGGTGAACGCGCGGTGGGCGAGGGCGGATTCGAACCGCCACAGCCGGAGCGGGGGATCTCAGCAGCCGACGGTTCATCAAGGGTCGCCCTGCCTGATGGTCTGTCATGGTCGTCGACTCCCTGCCACTATCGTCGTTCTCGTGAAACGTCGTGACCGTCTCTCGTCAGGCTCGACACCGCACACCTCCCGGTGGTGCCGGAGGTGACGGGCCGACGCCTCGCAGTCCCCGATCAGAACGAGTCGGCCGGAGCCCCGACCCGCAACCACATCACCGACACGCTCACCTCGGTGTGCGGCTGCCCGTACGGGAAGCGGACCGCACTCGGCCGCTCCTCGCGGACGGCAGCAGCTGCCGTCCGCGAGGGCGCCGCGTGATCGTCACCCATGCCTACCGATTCGCCCTCGACCCGACACCGCGCCAGGCACACGAACTTCTGCGGCACTGCGGAGCGGCCCGCGTGGCGTTCAACTGGGCCCTGGCGCAGGTGAAGGCGAACCTCTCCCAGCGAGAGGCAGAGCGGTCATACGGCCTCGCCGGGGACGATCTGACACCGGTCTTCGGCTGGTCGATGTACTCGATGCGCAAGGCCTGGAATCTGGCCAAGGACGACGCCGCACCGTGGTGGCGTGAGTGCTCAAAGGAGGCGTATGCCACTGGTCTGGAGCAGCTCGCCACCGGCCTGAGGAACTGGTCCGACTCGAGAAGGGGCAAACGCAGAGGCCCTGTGATGGGTTTCCCTCACTTCAAGTCCAAGCACAAGGCGGCGAAGTCCTGCCGGTTCACGACCGGAGCCATACGTCTGGAGGACGACCGCAGGCACGTCACGCTGCCAGTGCTCGGCACCCTCAGGACGCACGAGAACACCCGCAAGCTGCATCGCCGCATCGCGAACGGAACCGCCAGGCTCAAGTCCGCGACGGTGCGCCTGTACGCGGGTCGCTGGCACGTTTCCTTCACGGTCGAGGTCGAGCGGGGCAACCATCAGCCGTCCCGTCCGGGTGCGGTGGTCGGAGTGGACCTCGGAATCAGGACCCTGGCCGTCTTCTCCGACGGCCGCCCCGCGATGGAGAATCCCAAGCACTACGACGCCGCCTGCAGGAAGCTCGCCCGGTTGTCCCGCACCGTCGCCCGCCGCGTCGGACCCGACCGCATTGCCGGCCAGCGGCCCTCCAAACGCTGGCTCAAGGCCAACGACGCTCGCAACCGGGTCCACCACCGCGTAGCCGCACTACGACGGGACGCGATCCACAAGCTCACCACAGAGTTGGCCCGCGAGTACGGCACCATCGTGGTCGAAGACCTCAACGTCGCCGGAATGCTCAAGAACCACAGGCTCGCCCGCGCGGTGGCCGACGCGGGGTTCGGCGAGATCCGCCGTCAGCTCTCCTACAAGACCGCATGGAACGGCGGCCAGCTGGAAGTGGCCGACCGGTGGTTTCCCAGCTCCAAGACGTGCTCCGGCTGCCAGGCAGTGAAATCCAAGCTGCCCCTTCGGGTGCGTACGTTCGTCTGCGAGCGCTGCGGCCTGGTCATCGACCGGGACGAGAACGCCGCGCTCAACCTTGCCGCGATGATAGGGCGGCGCGTCGCCGGGAGCGGCCCGGAGACAGGAAACGGATCGCCGAGCCGACGTAAGACGAGACTCTGCCTCGCAGACGGCGCAATCTCCCGCCAGGGGCAAGAAGCGTCCACTCCGCATCGAAGCCCCGTGGTTTCGAGTCAGACGGTGACCTTCGTCCACTCACGGGCGAATCGCTGAGACTTGACCGAGTTCTCGGCGAGCGGCTTTACAGGCCCTCGGGTTTTCCTCTGCTCCGATCGCCTTCGGATGTCCTCACCCTCTTTACGCGGCAAGGACGTGCGCGGATCACTCGCAAGCGAACCGGCGGCCGCGGGAGGGTGGTGAGGCGGCGCAGGGCGGTGCGGTGCGGTGCGGGGGCGGCGGGAGGGTGCCGGGTCCCATCCTGGCAGGTCGCGGGGGGTTTCGGTAGGACGCAGCGCACGCGGATCGTGTCTTGTCGCCGGGGGCGCGCCGGCCGCAGACTCGTCGGCATCCACTCCTGCGGCCACGCGCCGGCCACCCCGTCCACGGGGGGCCGGTGTGCGTGCGTGTCGTGCTGCGCCCGGGCGGCAGGCGGTGGGCGGTGGGCGGACGAAGGGGGTTGTGCGGGTGTCGGTGCACGGGGATCTGGTGCTGAGGGCGCGGATGCGGTTGTTGAGTCACGACGGGCGGGTGCTGCGGGGGCGGGAGGGCCTGTGGGTGTACCGGGTGCTGTTCGGGGTGAGCCCGCAGGTGTACGGCTCCAAGCTCGCCCACGTGTTGGTGGAGGCGAGCGGGTGGGCGCAGGTGGCGGGGCGGCCGGCGGCGCGGCGGGCGCTGCTGGAGGAGGCGGTGGCGGCGGCGGGGGTGCTGGAGGTGGGGCATCCGTTCCGGGCGAAGGTGCTGGGGCGGGCGCTGGAGGCGCTGGCCGCACTGGAGCAGCAGGAGCGGCAGGGGCCGCAGGGGCCGCAGGAGCAGTGCGGGCCGCAGGGGCGGCACGGGCCGCAGGGGCGGCAGGGGTCGCAGGGGCGGGCGGGGTGGTAGGTGGTTGCGGGGTGATTGCGGTACAACAATCCGTATTTGACGACTGATCGGAGAAGTCTGGTATGAGCGGGTCGCAACTGTCGCGGCGGGCGGTGCTCGCGGGTGCGGGGGCCGCGGTGATCGGGTGGAGCACCGCCCGGGGGGCCTGGGCGGTGGAGGAGGGGGGCGACGTCGCGCGGCTGCCCGTGCTGGACGGGTCGGTGACGCTGTCCGGCGAGGGCCTGGAGCGGTTCGCCGGGGACTTCGGGCACCTGGTGTCCCAGCGGCCGCGGGCCGTGCTGCGGCCGGGCTCGGTGCGCGACGTGCAGCGGGTGGTGGCGTTCGCGCGCCGTCACGGGATCCCGGTGGCGGTCAACGGGCAGAGCGGGGACGCGGGGACGGCCGGGGCGGCGGGGCTGGAGTCGCACTCCAGCTTCGGGCAGGCCAACCCGCGCGGCGGGATCGCGGTCGACGCGCGCGGCCTGTCGCGGATCGTGTCGGTGGGCCCGGGGCGGGCCGTGGTGGAGGCCGGGGCGACGTGGGCGCAGCTGACGGACGCGGCGCTGGCGGTGGGGTGGATGCCGCCGTGTCTGACGGACTACCTGCACCTGTCGGTCGGGGGGACGCTGAGCGTGGGCGGGATCGGCGGTGGGGTGCAGCGGTACGGGTTGCAGGTGGACACGGTGGAGTCGGTGGACGTGGTGACCGGCACGGGTGAGCTGGTGACGGCCTCGCGGGCGGTGAACCGGGAGCTGTTCGAGGCGGTGCTGGCCGGTGGCGGGCAGGTGGGGATCATCGTGCGGGCGCAGCTGCGGCTGGTGCCGGCGCGGGAGCGGGCGCACGTGTTCTCGCTGTTCTACGACGATCTGGGGGCGTATCTGGCGGACCAGGAGCGGGTGATGGCGCAGGGGCGGTTCGACCTGCAGGTGGGTGACGTGCAGCGCAGCGCGGACGGGTCGCGGTGGCGGTACAAGGCGGAGCTGGTGGCGTTCGCGGACGCGGGGCGGCCGGTGGATGCGGGGGCGTTGTTGGCGGGGCTGCGTCCGGTGGCGGGTGAGACGCAGGTGGTGGAGCAGAGCTGGCGGGAGTACGCGTTCCGGGTGGACGCGTTCGCGGGGTACCTGCGGGCGGCCGGGTTGTGGGGGCTGGCGAAGCCGTGGCTGAGCCTGTTCCTGCCGGCGTCGCGGGCGCGGGTGTTCATGGAGGAGGCGGCGCGGGTGCTGTCGGCGCAGGACCTGGGGGCGGGGTTGTTGTTGTTCTACCCGTACGCGCGTTCGCGGGTGGGGGCGCCGTTGGCGGTGTTGCCGCGGGAGGAGGTGGGCTGGCACTTCGACCTGTTGGCGTTCCCGGGGCCGGGGGCGGACACGGGGGCGATGCTGGAGCGCAACCGGCGGTTGTACGAGCGGGCGGTGGAGCTGGGTGGGAAGCGGTATCTGATCGGGGCGGTGCCGGGGATGACGGGGGCGGACTGGCGGCGGCACTACGGCGGGTTGTGGGGGCGGGTGGTGGAGGCCAAGCGGCGGTGGGATCCGGCGGGGATCCTGACGCCGGGTCAGGGGATCCACGTGTCCTGAGGCGGCGACGTCGGTGCCGGGGCCCCGGCCGTGTTGCGCGGTCGGGGCCCCGGGGGGCGGGCCGGCCCGGGGCCCGGGCGGCCGGGGCCCGGGGGCCGGGGGCCGGGTCAGGCGATCTCCATCTGGGCCATCATGCCCATCGCGGAGTGGTCGAGCAGGTGGCAGTGGTAGGGGTAGCGGCCGCGGTAGGAGTCGAAGACGGCCTGCAGGCGCACGCTCTCGCCGGGCAGCAGGCGCACGGTGTCCTTGAGGCCGGCCTCCGCGGGTGAGGGGGCGGCGCCGTTGCGGGCCAGGACGCGGAACTGCACCAGGTGCAGGTGGAAGTTGTGCGGGACGTCCTTGTTGGCGTTGACGACCGTCCAGATCTCCGAGGTGCCGTGGGCCACCCGGGCGTCGACGCGGGCCGGGTCGTAGACCTTGCCGTCGATCAGGCCGCGGGGTTCGGCGCGCCCGTCCTCGTCGACCTGCAGCACCACGGTGCGTTCGCGGGCGGGCGCCGGCAGGGCGGGCAGGGTGCGCAGCACGGCCGGGACGGAGCTGGGGTCGTGGGCGGGGCGGGTGATGTCGAAGCGCAGGACCTGGCCGACGTGTTCGGTGGGGCCGGGCGGCAGGGTGTTGGTGAGGGCGATGCTGCTGCCCACCGGGTAGCGGGAGAAGTCGATGACGACGTCGGCGCGTTCGCCGGGCGACAGGTCGACGGTGTCGGTCAGGTGGGGGCGTTCGAGCAGGCCGCCGTCGGAGCCGATCTGGGTGATGGGGCCGCCGTCGGCCAGGCGCAGGGAGAAGAAGCGCAGGTTGGAGGAGTTGAGCAGGCGCAGGCGGTACTTGCGGGCGGCGACGTCGACCTTGGGCCAGGGGCGGCCGTTGGCGAGGATGGTGGTGCGGTTGAAGGGGTCGTCCATGCGGTAGACGAGGTTGCCGTCGGTGTCGAAGCGGGCGTCGCGCAGGGCGATGGGCAGGTCGTACTGGCCGGAGGGCAGCGGCAGGGCGCGTTCGGTCTCGTCGGTGAGCAGGTAGAAGCCGGCCAGGCCCCGGTAGACGTGTTCGGACTCCAGGTGGTGGGCGTGGTCGTGGAACCACAGGCTCGCGTGGGCCTGGTCGTTGGGGTAGGTGTAGGTGCGGGTGCGGCCGGTGGCGAGGAGGTTCATCGGGTCGCCGTCGCTGTCGGTGGGCACCCGGGCGCCGTGCAGGTGGACGGAGACGCCCTCGTCGAGGAGGTTGGTGTGGCGCACCACGACGGGGCGTCCGGAGCGGGCGCGGATGACGGGGCCGGGGAAGGAGCCGTTGTAGGTGAGGACGTCGGTGCGCAGGCCGGGCAGGATGCGGGCGGAGGCCCGCAGCATGGTCATGGTGTAGGTGTCGGTGCCGCCGGCGGTGGAGACCGGGGTGAGCAGCGGGGGCACGGGCATGGCGGTGGTGAACTTGGGGGCGAGGGCCGGTCCGGCGTCGGGGCCGGGGTCGTCCTGGGGGGTGGCGCCGTGGGTGTGGGCGTCGGCCTGGTCCTGGGTGCGGGCCGCGACGGTCTGGGCGGAGGCGGCCGGGCGCACGGTGGTGCGCATGAGCAGGACCCCTCCCCCGGTCGCCAGGGCGGCGCCGATCATCCTGCGTCTGGTCACCATGGTGTGTCCTCCTGCTCGCTGCCGGGGGGCGGCCGGGTGCCCGGGGCCCGTTCGCCTGTCCGCCCGCTGCCCGGGCGGGTGCGGTCCGGGCCGGTGGCGCCCCGGGGCCGTCTTCGCCGTCTTCCAGGGGGTGATTGCAGCAGCGGTTCCTAGCGCGCGGTTGGGGTCCGGCTGAGGCGTGGGGGGTGTGCGGCGGGCCGCGCAGGGGCTGGCCCTACCGGCCGGTACGGGGGGTGGGTGCGGGCGGGGGCGGGGCGGGTGCGGGTGAGCTGCGGGTGTTGCGGCCGGCTTGCGGGCGCAGGTCACCGTGGCTCGCGAAGCACTGGAGGATCCCTCGAAGGGAAGGGGCCGGAGCGTGGACCTGCGGTACTGGCTGCCGAGGGCGGCCGAGGTGGCCGAGCGGTGGGGCGAGCGGTTCGGGCCCTTCCGCCCGCACCCCTCGCACCAGGTGGAGGACGCGGACTTCGCCGTCGCGTTCGAGCGCTTCGCCAAGCGCCTGGAGCACAACTACCCGTTCTTCCATCCGCGCTACGCCGGGCAGATGGTCAAGCCGCCGCACCCGGCGGCGGTCGTGGGCTATCTGACGGCGATGCGGTTCAACCCCAACAACCACGCCTACGAGGGTGGGCCGGCCACCAACGACATGGAACGCGAGTGCGTGGAGCAGCTCGCCGCCATGTTCGGCCTGCCCCGGCACGTGGGCCACCTCACCAGCAGCGGCACCATCGCCAACCTGGAGGCGCTGTACGTGGCCCGCCAGAGCCATCCGGGGCTCGGGGTGGCCTACAGCGAGCAGGCCCACTACACGCACAGCCGGATGTGTCACGTGCTGGGGGTGGCGGGCCACGCGGTGGCGGCCGACGCGGCCGGGCGGATGGACGTGGACGCGTTGGAGGAGGTGCTGCGCACCGGGCGGGTGGGCACCGTGGTCGTCACCGCCGGGACCACCGGGGCGGGTGCGGTCGATCCGGTGCACGAGGTGCTGGCGCTGGCCCGCCGGTACGGGGTGCGGGTGCACGTGGACGCGGCCTACGGCGGGTTCTTCGCGCTGCTGGCCGCCGACGACGCGCTGGCGGCGGAGCTGGAGCTGGACCCGGCGCCGTGGCGGGCGGTGGCGGGCTGCGACTCGGTGACCGTCGACCCGCACAAGCACGGCCTGCAGCCCTACGGGTGCGGGGCGGTGCTGTTCGCGGACCCCGGGATCGGGCGCCACTTCGCCCACGACTCGCCGTACACCTACTTCACCGACGCCGAACTGCACCTGGGGGAGATCAGTCTGGAGTGCTCGCGCGCCGGTGCCTCGGCCGCGGCGCTGTGGCTGACCCTGCAGCTGCTGCCGCTGACGCCCGACGGGCTGGGCGCGGTGCTGGCCGGTGCGCGGCGCAGCGCGCTGGACTGGTCGCGCCTGGTCGGTGCGGACGGGAGGCTGACGGCGTACCAGGAGCCGCAGCTGGACATCGTCACCTACTTCCCCACCCCGGACGGGCCGTTGTCGATGTCGGGTGTGGACGCCGCCAGCGAGCGGGTGCTGCGCCGGGGCATGGCGGCGGAGGACGATCCGGTCTACCTGAGTCTGCTGCGGGTGGACGCCGCCGATTTCACGCGCCGCCACCGCGGTGCGCTCGCCGACGCCGCTACGGCGGGGGTGCTGCGCAGCGTGCTGATGAAGCCCGAGGCGCGGGAGTTCCTGCCGGCGCTGCACGCGCGGGTGGCGGCGCTGGCCGCCGGGGGCTGACCGGGGGCGGCGTCGCCGTACCCGCGTGGCGTGCCGCGCCGTTGCGTGCGGGCGCCGCCGTCCTGCCGCAACGGCGCCGTCGCCGTTGCACAAGCGCCGCCGCCGTTGCACAGCGCCACCGCACGGAGAACAGCTGCACCGCGCGGCACCGCCCGTGTCCGATCGCACCGCCGCGCCGCACCGGTGTACCCGCCGCGCGCCCTGCACGCGCGGCACGGCGTGCCCGCACCGCCGGGCCGCGCCTTGCCCCACCGCCCGCCCGTTGTCCGCTTGTCTGCCGAGGAGCGTGTCCGTTGACCACCGCCACCGTCCCGCCGGGCGCCCCCGCCGCCCGCCCGGCCGAGATCCCCAGTGCCCGGCCCGAGGGGCACCCCGTCGTGCGGGCCGCCCGGCCCGGCGAGGAGGCCGCCCTGTCCAGGGTGCTCGCCGCCGCGTTCCAGGACGACCCGCTCACCCGCTGGGCCTTCCCCGACGCCACCTACCGGGCCCGTGTCCTGCCCGCGTTCTTCCGCGTCTACGTCGACCAGTGCCTGGCCCACCGGGGGGTGCTGACCACCGAGGACCTGGACGCGGCGTTACTCTTCCTGCCCCCGGGGGTGTGGGAGCACCCCGACCACCACGGCCAGGACGCGGCCCGCGCGCTGGACGAGGCCGTGGACGCGGCGGCCCACCCGCAGAGCGTGCTGCGGCTGGCGGCGATCACCCGCCTGCAGGCGCGCCGTCACCCCCGCCACCGCCCGCACTACTACCTGGCGTTCATCGGCGTGCGCCCCGAGCGCCGTCACGACCTGACCGCCGCGGCCCTGCTGCGGACCCTGCTCGCCGAGGTCGACGCGGCCGGGCAGGCCGCCTACGCCGAGACCAGCTCCCCCGGCGGTGCGCACCTGTGCGCCCGCAACGGCTTCACCCGCTTCGGCGACGCCCTGGCCCTGCCCGCCGGCGGGCCGCAGCTGACCCCGGTGTGGCGGGGGCCCCGGTGAACGCGCCCGCCGCCGCCGAGGCCGGCCTGCGGGTCTTCGCCGCCGACGAGATCGACGCCGGGGCCGCCGACGCCCACCCCGAGGTCGCCGAGATCCTCGCCTGGAGCCGGCAGTTCCTCACCACCGCCCACCCCGACCTGGGGCGCAGCGGCCCGGTGTGCCCCTACACCCAGCCCTCGCTGCGCCGTGGTCTGTTCCACGTCGCGGTGGCCGCCGGTGGCGCGGCCGGTGACGGCGGCGGCACGGGGGCCGACCTGCCCGCGCTGGTGGGTGAACTGCGGTCCTGGTACGAGCAGTTGGTGGGTGCTCTGACGGAGGAGTCGGACCGGGAGCTGCTGACGGTGCTGCTGGTGCTGCCCCAGCTGGACCGGGCCGATTCCACGGTGCTGGACGAGTTGCAGCGCAAGGCCAAGGACGAGTTCGTCGAGCAGGGGCTGATGATCGGTCAGTTCCATCCGGTGTGCGAGGAGGGCGGTCTGTGGAACCGCTCGTTCCGGCCGTTGCGCGCTCCGGTGCCGTTGCTGGCGGTGCGCAAGCTCCTCGTCTTCGATCTGCCGTTCCTCGTCGACGACCAGGCGCATCTGGCGCACTACCTGGCCCGGTTCGCCCCCCAGGTGCCGGCGCGCATCCGTGACCAGCTGGTCACCGGGATGACGGAGCACCGGCGCAACGTGCGCCTGACCGCCTGAGCCCCTGACCGTTTGAATCCCTGACCGCTCGACCGCTTGAGCGCCGTCCCCCTCTTCGGGCGCGGCCCCCGGGCGCGCGCGGGGCGCCACCGCCCCTTCCCCGATCGGCCGGGCCGGCCGGCCCCGGGGCGGGGCCTCGCGTCCCGCGCGCGCCGCCGCACGCCTGCCCGCAGGGCTTGCGGCGTGCGGAAATTCGGTTGCCCCGCCCCCGCGGTGGGGTGATAGACAACCCGCGTGGACACCATTCTCGACTTCCCCGCCCTGCTGCGGCTGATCGGCGAACGCTCGGACGCCTTCCGCGCCGCCGTCGCCGCCGCCCCCGACCTCGACGCGCAGGTGCCGACCTGCCCCGAGTGGACGCTGTTCGACCTGGCGCAGCACATCGGCGAGGGGCGGCGGCGCTGGGCCGCCACCGTCGCCGCCGGGCCGGCCGACGCCCCGCCGCCGGCCTCGGTGTGGGAGGGTGGCGCCCCGCGCGGGCGCGAGGAGCTGTCGCAGTGGCTGGCGGAGTCCACCCGTCTGCTGCTGGACGCGCTGGGTCAGGCCGGTCCCGACCGGGGCTGCTGGACGTGGTGGGGCCCGCAGTCCCCGCCCACCAGCGGCGCGGTGGCCCGCCACCAGCTCCAGCAGCTGGCGGTGCACACCTACGACGCCCAGCTCGCCGCGGGCACGGGCGCCACCGCGCTGCCCGAGGAGGTGGCGCTGGACGGCGTCGAGGACTTCCTGTTCACCTGCTGTGCGACGACGGCGCCCTGGCCGCACGAGCCGTGCGTCGTGGACTACCACGCCAGTGAGGGCCGCTCGTGGCGCCTGGCGCTGTCCGCCGCCGGCGCGCACACCACCCGTCTGCCCGCGGGCGGCGCGCAGGCCGGTGCGGGTGCGGCCGCCTTCAGTGCCCTGGGCACGGCCGGCCAGCTGGTGCTGGCCCTGTACGGGCGGATCCCGGTGTCGGACCTGAAGGTCGAGGGCGATGTGCGGATCTTCGAGCAGCTGGCGGCCTGGGAGCCGGAGGTGTAGCCCCGACGGGCCGTGCCTTGACGGCACGTCACCCTTCGTTCGGCCCGGCACCGCCGTCGCCCCCCTTTCTTCGGCCTGGGGGGCGGCGGCGGTGTTCTTCGTTGCGGCGCCGATGCGGGTGGGTGCGGTGGCGGCCTTGTCGGGGGTGGTGGGCGATCTTCGCGACGTTCTGGTGTCACCGGCGTGACTCTGACACCATCTCAGCCGAGGTGAAGGGACCGTGTGCCAAGCGTTCACCTCGTCTGCATCAGCGTCGCCGTCGAGCGCCGAGAAGATTCCGAGGCCTGTTGTGAAGACCCTACGTACCCGCATACCCCACGTGGTGACGGTCGTGCTCATGCTGCTGGGCATGGTGAGCGCGACGGCCGCGACCGCGCAGGCGGCCCCGCAGCGCACCGCCGCTTCGATCGTCTGCTCCAACTCCCCCATCCCGCCGGGGTGGGTGATCACCAGCTCCTACAGCAGCTCCGGTTGTCCGGGCACCGGCGTCGCGTACACGATCGCGGACGTGAGCGGGCTGAACGGTGCGACGGTCTGCTCGATGTCGCCGATCCCCGCCGGGTGGGTGATCACCAGCTCCTACAGCAGCGCGGGCTGCGCGGGCACCGGCGTCGCGTACTCGATCGCCAACACAGCCACCCTGAACGGTGCGACGGTCTGCTCGATGTCCCCGATCCCCACCGGGTGGGTGATCACCAGCTCCTACAGCAGCGCGGGCTGCGCCGGCACCGGCGTCGCGTACTCCATCTCCAACACGGCCGGGCGCGCCGGCGCCACCGTCTGCTCGATGTCGCCGATCCCGACCGGATGGGTCGTCACCAGCTCCTACAGCAGCGCGGGCTGCGCGGGCACCGGCGTCGCCTACTCGATCTCCAACACGGCCGGGCGTACCGGCGCCACCGTCTGCTCGATGTCGCCGATCCCCGCCGGGTGGGTCGTCACCACGTCCTACAGCAGCGCGGGCTGCGCCGGCACCGGCGTGGCGTACACGATCGCCGACACGGCCGGGCGCACGGGTGCGACGGTGTGTTCGTTCTCGCCGATCCCGTCGGGGTGGGTGGTCAGCGGTTCGTACAGCACCAGCAGCTGCTACGGCTCCGGTTGGGCGTACAACATCCGCAAGGCCTGATCCGGTGTGAGGGCCCCGTCGCTTCCCGGCCGCGCGCCGGGGGCGGCGGGGCCCTCGCGCGTGCCGGGCCTTCGCGTGTGCCGGGGGTGCGGACGGTGCCGGGGGCGGGGGCGGGTCAGACGGTGGCCAGGGCCGGGGCCGCGGTGGCGGGGGTGTGGGGGGCGCGGGTGAGGCAGTCGTCGGTGAAGGCGAGGGCGCGCAGGTGGTAGGGGCGGGCGGCGTGGCCGAGGGAGAGGTTGTGGCCGGCGCGGTGGGCGGTGACGAGGTGGGCCAGGCCGTCGGGGAAGGCGGTGGTGAGGGCGGTGCGGGCGGCGGGGTCCAGGCGCCACCAGTGCTCGTGGTCGGCCAGGGTCAGGCGCACGGGCACGCGCACGCGGGCGGCGAGGGCGCGGTAGCGGGCGGGCCAGGTGGCCAGTTCGCGGGATTCGAGGGCGGGGACGGGGGTGAGCAGGGTGCGGGCGGCGTGGAAGGTGCCGGGCGGGTAGAGGTGGAGGGGGCCCCAGTTGAGGCGGCCGCCGCCGGCGAGGTCGTCGGGGCGGTCCCAGGCGCCGGGGGCGTAGTGCTGGGCGAGGCCGGAGATGTCGGCGCCGAGCAGGGGCAGGTGCGGGTCGTGGGGCCAGTGGGCGGCCAGCTGCAGGGCGATCTTGCCGCCGAAGGAGTGGGCGAGGAGTTGGACGCCGGCGCCGGTGTCGTGGGCGCGGGCGTAGTCGGTGAGGGCGGCGTGCAGGGTGGCGGCCTGGTCGGCGATGAGCTGGCCGTGGGGCAGGCGGTGGGCGGAGGCGCCGTGGCCGGGGCGGTCGGGGGCCAGGACGGTGTAGCCGAGGTCGGCGGCGAGGGTGAGCAGGTCGGTGTCGGGGTGGGCGGGGCCGGCGAAGTAGGCGCCGCGCATGCCGCGGCCGTGGATGGCGAGGACGACGGCCTTGGGCGCCCGGTCGCGGGGTTCGGCGACCAGGACGGACAGCGGGATGCCGTCGGCGTCCAGGACCAGGGAGCGGGTGGCGGTGTTCATGCGGCGGCTCCGGCGCGGGCGGTGTCGAGGCCGGCCAGCCAGCCGGTGAGGTCGCCGGTGCGCATCAGGGTGGTGCCCACGAGCAGGCCGGCGTAGCCGGCGTCCAGGAGGCGGGCGGCGTCGGCGGGGTCGGTGATGGCGGAGGCGGAGACGGGGGCGCGCACGGCGGCGGCGCGCAGGGCGGGCAGCAGGCGCAGGCTGCGGGTGAGGTCGCCCGGGTCGCGTTCGCGGGTGCGGATGTCCTTGTTGTTGACGGCGATGACACAGTCGGCGGGGTCGTCCAGGAGGTCGAGTTCGCGGGCGTCGGTGATCTCCACGAAGGGGGTCAGGCCGAGGGTGAGGGCGGCGGCGACCAGGCGGCGCAGGGAGACGGCGGGCAGCAGGGCGGCGGTGAGCAGGACGGCGCTGGCGCCGAGGGCGGCGGAGGCCTCGAGCTGGGCGGGGCGGGTGAGGAAGTCCTTCTGCAGGACGGGCAGGCGGGTGGCGGCGGTGACCTCGCGCAGCAGGCGGGGGGTGCCGCCGAACCAGCGGCCGGTGACGACGGACAGGCAGGGCGCGCCGGCCTGTTCGTAGCGGGTGACGAGGTCGGTGACGGTGCGCGGGCCGAGCAGGTCGGTGCCGTGCGGGTCGCGAAGTTTGACCTCCATGATCAGGGGGCGCTGCGCGGCGAGGAGGGCGTCGGTGAAGCGCTGGGGGTGGGCGCTGCTCATGCGTAGGCCTCCGTCGGGTGGGGCGTGCGCCGGGTGTGCTGCCAGGCGTGGGTGAGGGCGGTGACGGCTTCGCGGGTGAAGCGGCCGGCGTGGTCGCGGGCGGCGGTGTCGATGTCGGCGCCGGCGTACAGGGGGTGGTCGGTGACGGTGCGGTAGGTGTCGCGGTTGGCGGCGTTGAGGCCGCCGGCGAGGAGGAAGGGGATGCCCAGGCGGGGCAGCAGGGTGTGGACGTCGGTGGGGGCCAGGGGGTGGCCGGTGGATCCGACGCGCCCGTCGGCGGTGACGGTGTCGAGGAGGAACAGGTCGGTGCCGGCGCGTTCGAAGGCTCCGATGAAGGGGCGTTCGAGGCAGCGGCCGCGGGAGAGGTGGAGGACCTTGACGAGGACGGCGTAGGGCAGGCGCTCGCGCAGCTCGGCGACCAGGGACGGCGGCTGGTAGGCGTGCAGCTGGATCCAGCGGATGCCGGTGGCGCGGGCCAGGGCGGCCAGGCGGTGGGCGTCGTCGAGGAAGGTGACCAGGACGGGTTCCAGGCCCAGGCGGATGGCGGTGGCGGCGAGGTCGGCGAGGCGTTGTTCGGTGAGGTCGGCGGGGCCGTCGGGGACGCCGTGCCACAGGCCGACCAGGGTGGGGCCGGATTCGGCGAGCAGGGCGAGGTCGGCGCGGGTGCGGGCCCCGCACACCTTGAGGTGGCGGGGCCGGGCGGGGGCCGGGCGCGGCGGGGCGGGGGCGCTCATTTGCCCAGTCCGAGCATGGCGGCGATGCGGTTGTACTGGATCTCGTTGCTGCCGGAGTAGATGGTGCCGGCGACGGCGTTGCGCACGTCCTTCTCCAGTCCGTACTCGGACATGTAGCCGTTGCCGCCGAAGACCTGGACGGCGGCCAGGGAGGTGGCGAGGTTGGACTCGCTGGTGAGGAGTTTGGCGATGGCCATGTCGACGGTGACGTTCTCGCCGGCCTCCAGGCGCTGGGCGGTGTCGTAGAGCCACTTGCGGGCGGTCTCGAGGCGGATCTTGGTGTCGACGATCTTGTTGGCGACGGACTGGTAGGAGCCGATGGGCTTGCCGAAGGACATCCGGGTCTTGGCGTAGTCCAGGCAGCGGGCCAGGCGGTGCTGCATCTCGCCGGTGTTGACGATGAAGGAGTAGAGGATCTCGCGTTTCATCACGTGGTCCAGGACGAGGAAGCCGCCGCCGACGCGGCCCAGCACGCGGTCCTTGGGCACCCGCACGTCGTCGAGGTAGAGCTCGGACAGCGGGGAGGTGCGCAGGCCCATCTTCTTGATGGGGTTGCCGGTGGTGATGCCGGGGGTGTCGCGGTCCAGGAGGAACGCGGTGACGCCCAGGGCGCCGCCCTGGGGGTGGGTGCGGGCGTAGACGACGATGACGTCGGCGACGGGGCCGTTGGAGACGAAGGTCTTGGCGCCGTTGAGGACGAAGTGGTCGCCGTCGCGCACGGCGCGGGTGCGCATCTGCATGGCGTCCGAGCCGCCGTCGGACTCGGTGATGGCGTGGGCGCCGATCGCCTCGCCGGAGGCGATGCGCGGCAGGTAGGCCTCCTTGAGGGCGGGTGAGCCGAAGGCCTGCAGGGGTACGCCGGTGGAGGCCATGGAGGTGGTGACGGAGAAGTTGAGGCCTCCGTCGCGGCAGGTGTGGCCCAGTCCCTCGAGGACGTACATGGTGGTGAGCAGGGACTGGCCCAGGCCTCCGTAGCGCTCGTCGAAGGGCAGGGAGAGGATGCCGGTCTTCTGGATGAGGCGCCACTTGTCGTGGGAGAAGGCGGCCTGTTCGTCGCCTTCGATGTGGCCGGCGCTCAGGTCGTCGCCGAAGCGGGCCAGGCCCTCGCGCAGGGCGTTCTGGTCGGCGTCCCAGCGGATCATGACGTTGCCGCCTTCCTCCCGGGCCCGCCGTGGGGGCCCGGGGTGGCAGGGCCGGCGCGCGGGGCGGCGCGCCGGTGGGTGGCTCGGGGCGGGGGGCCCGCCCCGGGGCGGGTCGCAGGCGCCCCGCGGCGTGCCCGGCACGCCTGGGGGCGTGTGCGTGGACCTTTCGCCTCAGTAGGCGGAGGAGGAGTGGGCGTCGAGCTGGTGGACCTCGTCGCCGCGCAGGGCCGGGGAGAACACGCACACCAGGCGCAGGTCCTCGTGGGGGCTGGCGATGAGGTAGTGGGCGTCGTGCTGGTCGAGGGCGTACAGCCGCCCGGGGGTGATGGGGTGGGAGTTGCCGTCCATGTCGACGACCTCGCCGGAGCCGGCGATGCAGTAGCACGCCTCGAGGTGGTTGCGGTACTCCAGGCGGGACTTGGTGCCGGCGTTGACGACGGTGTCGGTGAGGCTGTAGCCGAGGCCGTCGCCGGCGAGCAGGAAGCGGCGGGAGACGCCGTTGCCCCACTCGACGGTCTTCACGTCGGCGATGTCGCGGATCAGCATGCCGGTTGTTCCTCTCGGGTGGTGGTGCTGGCGGGGGTGAGGGTGATGGTGGTGCGTCCGCCGGGTGCGTCCGGGTGTGGGGGACGGGTGGGGCGGAGGTCGGTGAGGAAGGCCCGCAACTCCTCGACGGCGTCGAGGCCTTCGGTGTGGGCGTGTTCGATGCGGGCGACGGCCGCGGAGCCGACGATGGCGGCGTCGGCGCCGGCGGCGGCGACCGCGTCCAGGTCGGCGGCGCTCTTGACGCCGAAGCCGACGGCGACGGGGACGGCGGGGGCCGCCGTGCGCAGCGCGGTGACGGTGTCGGCCAGGGCGCGGTGGCCGTGGGCGGGGGTGGTGCCGGAGCGGCCGTAGTGGGCGACGAGGTAGACGTAGGCGCCGGCTGCGCCGCGGGCGGCGGCGGTGAGGACCTCGGGGGTGGAGGCGGGGTAGCAGGTGGTGACCTCGGGCAGGCCCTCGTCGTGCAGGGCCTGCTGCCAGGCGGGGCGCACCCGTGGGGGCAGCGCGTGGACGAGCAGGGCCGCGGCTCCGGCGCGGGTGACGGCGCGGGCGGTGGCGGCGGGGTCGCGGTGGCGCAGGCTGTGGCTCCAGTCGGCGAGCAGGGCGACCTTGAGGCGGGTCAGCCGCGGTGTGAGGTCGGCGAGTTCGGCCAGGACGGTGTCCAGGGTGGTGCCGGCTGCCAGGGCGCGGGCGGCGGAGCGGCGGATGACCGGGCCGTCGGTGGGCGAGTGGGGGAAGGGCACGGCGAGTTCGAGGACGTCCACGCCGTGGGCGTCGAGCATGTGCGCGAGGTCGGCCAGGCGCCCGGCGGGGTCGCCGGCGTTGAGGAAGAGCGCCAGGCCCAGCCGTCCGTCGGGGAAGAGGGGCTCAGACACCGGCCGCCTCCCGGGGGCGGGCGCGCAGGCGTTCGGCGAGCGCGCGCGGGGCGCCGTCGGCGAGCGCGTCCAGCGCGGCGGCGTGGGCGGTGTGCCAGCGGGTGTGGCGGCCGGAGGCGAGGGCGAGGGCGGCGGCGTTGAGCGCGATGGTGTGGGTGGCGGTGTCGCCGCCCTGCCCGGCGAGGGCGCGCAGGAAGTGGCCGGTGAGGTCGTCGGGGTGCGGCGCGAGGTCGGCGAGGGTGCCGCGGTCCGGGGCGACGGACCCGGCCGGCAGGTGGATCGCGCCGCCGGGGGTGTGCAGGGTGTTGTCGGCGAACGGCAGGAGCTCGTCGGCGCCGGCGCTGTTGGTGGCCAGCCACACGGTGCGGGTGGCGGTGCGGGCGGCGAGGTCGCGCAGGGCGTCCAGGCGGGCGGCGGCGCAGACGCCGGTGAGCTGGGCGGTGACGGGCACGCTCGCCAGGAGGGGCCCGAGGGTGTTGAGGAACGCGCCGAAGGGTTTGAGGGTGAGCGGGTACAGGATGCGGGCCAGGCGGGTGAGGGCCGGCGGGTAGACGTGCGGGCCGGCGAAGGCGATCCCGTGGCGGGCGAGGTCCTCGCCGGTGGCGGCGTGGGAGGAGGTGAGGGTGATGCCCAGGCGTTCGAGGAGGTCGATGGAGCCGGCGGCGCTGGTGTAGGCGCGCGAGCCGGTCTTGACGACGGGGATGCCCATGCTGGCGGCGGTCAGCGCGGCGGCGGTGGAGAGGTTGAAGGTGGCGGGGCCGCCGCCGGTGCCGACGATGTTGACGCTGCCGGGGTGGGCGGGGCCCGGGTCGGGGGCGCGTTCGGTGAGGGAGGTGGTGAGGGCGGCGAGGGTCGCGGGCTCGGGCAGGCCGGTGGTGAGGCTGGCCAGCAGGGCCGCCGCCTGGGCCCGGTCGCTGTCGCGGGCCGGGCCCAAGGTGCGCTGCTCCAGCTGGTCCCACCACGAGCGCCAGGCCTCCAGGGGCACCGGGCGGCCGGCGAGGAGTGCGGTGAGGGCCGGGTGCATGGGATCAGCCGCCCACCGTGGCGGTGGCCGCGGCGCGGCGGGCGGTGATGAAGGCGTCGATGGCGGCGACGGAACGGAAGTTGTTCGGGTCCAGGTCGGTGTCGTCGACGGGCAGGGCGAAGTGGTCCTCGACCCAGGCGATGAGCTTGAGGACGCCCAGGCTGTCGATGACGCCGTCGGAGAGCAGGTCGTGGTCGTCGGCGAGCTGCTCGGGGGTGACGTCGGGCAGGAACTCCTCGATGAGGAACCGCTTGATCTGGGCGATGTTGCTCATGGTGGCAACTCCCTTGCAAGAGTGAGGAATCGAAGAAGGAATCGGATGCGGATGGGGCCGGTTCAGGCGGGGCCGGTTCAGGCCCGAGGGGGTTCAGGCGGGGGTCAGGCCGGGGGGTTCAGGCGGGGCCGGTTCAGGCGGGGCCGGTTCAGGTGGGGGGCAGGACGGCCTTGCGGTCGACCTTGCCGGTGGGGGTCTTGGGCAGCGGGGCGTCGTGGATGGCCAGGCGCTCGGGCACGGCGGCGCGCGGCAGGTTGCGGGCCAGGTGCTCGCGCAGGACGAGGCTGTTGAGGGTGCTGCCGGGGGCGCGCTGGACGGCGGCGTGCAGGCGTTTGCCGGTCATCGGGTCGTCGGCGGCGGCGACGGCGGCCTCGCGCACCTCGGGGTGGGCGAGCAGGACGCGTTCGACCTCGGCGGTGTTGACGGCGACGCCGCGGACCTTGACCTGGAAGTCGGCGCGTCCGCGCAGGTGCAGGCGGCCCTGGTCGTCGCGGACGGCGAGGTCGCCGGTGCGGAACCAGCGCCGGCCCTGCCCCGCGCCGGCGGGCTGGGTGGTGAAGCGGCCCGCGTCACGGGAGCGGTCCAGGTAGCCGGCGGCCTGGAAGGGGGTGGAGACGTACAGTTCGCCGCTGCCGGGCCCGGTGACCGGGGTGCCGTCGGGGGCGGCGAGCAGGGTGCGCACGCCGGGCAGCGGGGTGCCGATGGGCACGGGCAGCGCGGCGGTGGCGTCCAGGCGGTCCAGGCGGTGCAGGAAGCTGTCGTTGGTCTCGGTGCAGCCGTAGATGTTGTACAGCGCGGCGCGGGGCAGCAGTGCGGGCAGCGCGGCCAGGGTGCGCGGGTCGATGGCGTCGCCGGTGAACGCGGCGTGTTCGACGCTCTCCAGCGCCCGGTTGTCGCGGGCGGCGGCCTGGACCAGCAGGGCGTAGGCCAGCGGGACGGCCTGCAGGACGTGGGGGCGGTGGCGGGTGAGCTGGTCCAGGAGGTGGCGGCCGTTGAGGGCGTGGGCGGGGTCGACGAGCAGCACGGTGCCGCCGGCGGCCAGGGTGGCCCACACGTCGAGCAGGCACAGGTCGAAGTTGAGGGGGGCGTAGTTGGCGACGGTGCGCCCGGGGCCCAGGTCGAAGGTGTCGTGGGCCCAGGTGGTGAAGCGGTCGACGGCGCTCTGCGCGAGCGGGACGATCTTGGGCAGGTCGGTGGAGCCGGAGGTGGTGAGGAGGAAGGAGGTGCCGGCGGCCAGGGTGGGGCGGGTGGCGGGGTGCGGGGGCTGCGGCAGGCGGGGGGTGTCCTGGCCGTGGGGGGCGAGGACGTGGCGGGCACCGGCCTGGGCGAACAGCGCGGCCAGCAGGGCCGGCGGCAGCTGGGGGGAGGGCAGCAGGAAGGGGCGGCGTTCGGTGAGGCAGGCCAGGACGAGGGCGATCGCCTCGGGGGACTTGGTCGCCACCAGGCCCACCGGCTCGCCCGGGGCGAGGTCGAGGGTGTGCAGGCGGGTGCGTTCGGCGTCGGCGGCGTCGGCCAGTTCGCGGTAGGTGACGGCCCGCTCGTGCCACAGGAGGGCGGCGGCGTGGGGCTGGTGGCGGGCGTGCGCGGCGAACGCGTCGGCCAGGGTGAGCGGCGGCGCGCCGTGCCCGGCGGTGCCCGCGGCGGCGGAGTCCGCGGTGGCGGGGGTGGCGGGGGTGGCCGGGGTGGCGGCGGTGGGGGCGGCGGTGGCCGGGGTGGCGGCGGTGTCCGCGGGGGCGGGGGTGGGGGTGGTGGTCACGGTGTTCACTCCCCCGCCAGGGTGGCCCAGCCGGCCTTGACGGCGGTGCCGGTGTCGGTGGCGACGCTGAAGCGCACGACGGTGGCCCGGTCGTAGGGCTGCAGGGTCAGGCGCAGGGCGGCGCCGGGGGCGAGCGGGGCGGCGAAGCGGGCGCCCAGGGCGGTGATGCGGGCCGGGTCGCCGCCGGCGTGGCGGTCGGTGATCTCCTCGGCGGCCAGGGCGACCAGGTGCATGCCGTGGGCGATGACGCCGGGGAAGCCGGCGGCGCGGGCCGCGGTGTCGTCGAGGTGGATGGGGTTGAGGTCGCCGGAGGCGTGGGCGTAGGCGGCGACGTCGGCGCGGGTGAGGGTGTGGGTGAGGGTGAGGGGTTCGGTGTCGGCGGTGGTGCCGGGGTGGGCGGCCGGGGCCGGGGCGCCGAACGGTTCGAGGGTGGTGACGCCCACCAGCAGGGCGGCGGTGGACAGTTCGGCCAGCAGGGTGCCCCGGGTGTCGTCGCTGATGCGGGTGGCCAGGGCCAGGCGGGTGCCGCGGGCCTCGCGGCGCACCGCGGTGAGGGCGACCTCCACCAGCACCGTGGTGGCGGGGCTGAGGCGGTGGTGGGTGCGGATCTCCTGGCCGAGGTGGACCACGCCGGTGAAGCCGGCGTCGCCCGCGGTCAGGTCGGCGACGCTCTGCTGGGCGAGGGTGTGGGCCAGCACGAAGGGCTGCGCGGGCGAGGGCGCGGCGGTGGTGGCGGCCGGCAGGCGGGTGCGGGCGGCGGCGCGGTAGGCGGCCAGGTCCTCGGCGCCGAGGGTGTGGCGGGCGCGCCGGGCGGGCGGGGCGGTCGTGGTCATAGCGGGGTCACCACCAGGGTCGAGTTGTGGCCGCCGAAACCGAAGGAGTTGGACAGGGCCGCGCCGGCGCGGATCGGGCGGGCGGCGCCGTGGACGACGTCGAGGTCCAGGCCCTCTTCGGTCTTCTCGTGGTTGGCGGTGGGAGGGACGAGGCGGCTGTTCATCGCCTGGACGGCGGCGATCAGCTCGACGGCGCCGGCGGCGCCGATCAGGTGGCCGATGACGCCCTTGGTGGAGGTCACCGGCACGCCGTGCGGGCCGAACACGGTGCGCAGCGCGGCGGCTTCGGCGCGGTCGTTGTGGACGGTGGAGGTGCCGTGGGCGTTGACGTGGGCGATGTCGGCGGGGGTGAGGCCGGCGTCGGCGAGGGCGGCGCGCATCGCGGTGACGGCGCCGGCGCCGTCGGGGCGGGGGTTGGCCAGGTGGTAGGCGTCGGAGCTGGAGCCGTGGCCGGCGAGCAGGGCGTAGGGGGTGCGGTGGCGGGCGCGGGCGTCGTCGAGGCGTTCCAGGACGAGGAAGCCGGCGCCTTCGCCCATGACGAAGCCGTCGCGGTGGGTGTCGAAGGGGCGGCTGGCGTGGGCGGGGTCGTGGTTGCGCTGGGAGTGGGCGCCGAGGTTGCCGAACGCGGCGAGGGTGACGGGGGTGAGGGTGGCCTCGCAGCCGCCGGCGATGACGACGTCGGCGCGGTGGGTCTGCAGGAGGAGGGCGGCGTGGCCGATGGCGTCGGCGCTGGAGGCGCAGGTGGTGGCGATGGTCAGGGCGGGGCCGCTCCAGTTCAGGCGCATGGCGATCTGGGCGGCGGCGGCGTTGGGCATGGTGACCAGCGGCATCAGGGGGGAGACGCGCAGGGGGCCGTGGGTGGTGTAGAGGGCGGATTCGCGGTCGCTGGTGGTGCGTCCGCCGACGGCGTTGCCGACGACGATGGCGGCGCGGCCGGGTTCGGGGTGGGGGCTTCCGGCGTCGCGGTGGGCGGCGAGGGCGGCGAGGGTGCCGTAGTGGGCGAAGGGGTCGAGGCGGCGGGCGTCCTTGGCGGGCAGGCAGTCGTCGTGGGGCAGGTCGTTGACGCGGCAGCCCAGGCGGACCTTGTGGCGGGCGAGGTCGGGGTCGTGCAGGGCGGTGGCGGTGGAGTGCCCGGAGGTGACGGTGTGCCAGAACTCGGGGACGGTGTGGCCGGCGGGGCTGAGCACGCCGAGGCCGGTGACGGCGATCGGTGGGCGGGGGTGCGGGGCCATGGCTTCCTCTCCTGTCCGGGCCGGGGGGTGACCGGGTGCGGCCGGCGTGGGCCTGGGGTGACCGGCGTGGGCCTGGGGTGGCCGGCGTGGGGCCTGGGGTGGCCGGCGTGGGGCCTGGGTGGCCGGGTGCGGCCTGGTGCGGCCTGGGGTGGCCGGGTGCGGCCGGGTGTCAGATCAGGCCGGTCTGGGCGGCGGCGGTCAGGAACGCGTCGGCGGCGAAGTCGATGTCGGCCGCGGTGTGGCGGGCGGTGACGGCGATGCGCAGGCGGGCGAGGTCGTTGGGCACGGCGGGGGTGACGACGGGCAGGCCGATGACGCCGGCCTTGCGGCAGGCGGTGGCGTAGTCGTAGGCGGCGTCGTCGGAGCCGGCGATGACGGGCAGGACGGCGGTGGTGGAGTCCATGGTGGAGATGCCGGCCTGGTTGAGGCGCTCGCGCAGGCGCTGGGCCTGGGTCTGGGTGTGGGTGACGCGTTCGGGTTCGCGGCGCAGGATGCGCAGGGATTCCAGGGCGGCGCCGGTCTGGGCGGGGCCGAGGGCGGCGGAGAAGAGGAAGGGGCGGGCGGCGTAGCGCAGGTGGCCGATGAGTTCGTGGCTGCCGGCGACCCAGCCGCCCATGGAGGGGATGGCCTTGGAGAGGGTGCCGAGTTTGATGTCGACGCGGTAGCGGTGGCCGAAGTGTTCCTCGATGCCGCCGCCGGTGGCGCCGATGACGCCCAGGGCGTGGGCCTCGTCGACCATGAGGAGGGCGTCGTGGCGGTCGCAGACCTCGCGCAGTTCGGGCAGCGGGGCGATGTCGCCGTCCATGGAGTAGACGCTGTCGACGATGACCAGGCGCACGCCGGTGGGGGCGGCGGCCTTGAGGCGGCGTTCGAGGTGGTCGACGTCGTTGTGGCGGAAGCGGGTGACGGTGGCGCCGGAGAGGCGGCAGCCGTCGACGATGCTGGCGTGGTCGTACTTGTCGATCAGGACGGTGTCGCCCTGGCCGACGAGGGCGCCGACGGTGCCGACGTTGGCGGCGTAGCCGGAGCCGAAGACCTGGGCGCGTTCGCGGCGGGCGAAGCGGGCGACCTCGGCTTCGAGTTCCTCGTGCAGGGGGATGGTGCCGGCCAGGGCGCGCACGCCGTGGTTGCCGGTGCCGTAGACGTCGACGGCGGCCTTGGCGGCGGCGACGACGCGTTCGTCGCCGGCCAGTCCGAGGTAGCTGTAGCCGGACATCATGAGCAGGCGTTCGCCGTCGAGGTCGCAGTAGGCGCTGTCGCGTTCCATGGTGTAGGCGACGAAGCTGTTGCGGCGGGAGGGGTCGGATTCCAGTGCGGCCACGCGGTTCAGGGTGGCGGCGAGCTTCGGCTCCAGGCGGTCCCATGCTCCGGTGGCGTTCACGTACGGGTCTCCTTCGTCGGCGGGTGCGTCGGGCGGCAGTGCTACGGGCGGCGGTGGTGCGGGCGGTGGTGGTGCTTCGGGCGGCGGTGCGGGTGCTGCGGTGGCACGGTGCGGTGTGCGGCATTCTTCGCGCGGGTTGTTCCGCGGTATGCGGGCGGTTTATCCGCGGGTGTGACGGGCGGTGGTGCGCGGCTTTTGCCGGACGAAAGGCGCGGGGCGGTCCCGGGCTTTTCACGGGCAGTGGTTCGGGCGGGCTTTTCTGGAAGCCTTCACGCGAGGTGCTCAAGGATGGCTACATTTCTACGGCAGGAAGCGCAAGGCGTCCGCAATAGCCGCATTCCCGGCCTGCGGTTCTACCCTGACGTGCAGAAACCTTGCGTCCACGACGTATGGACCGGCCGGTGGGTATGTTTCCCCTACCGGTGTTGACACCGCGTGATACGCCGAATGTATGGTCGAAATCCGCCGAAACCGAACGGCTGGTCGGCGGCATTTTTTCCGGTCCAGGTTTCCCATACCGCAGGCCCGGCGCACGGGCCGGCGGCTCCGCTTTGGCTCAAGGGGGTTGGAGCACGATGAACGGCTTCCGGGAAGACAGTCCGTCCGGCAGATCGGGGGCGTCCGCATGCTGATCCGTCTGACGGGCCTGGTGACGATCGAGCACGACCACGGCGCCCCGCAGCACCTGTCCAGCGCCCAGGCCCAGGTGGCGTTCGCCCGCCTGGTGCTGGAGCGCTCCGCCGGCACCAGCCGCGACCAGCTGGCCGACACCATCTGGCCCGACGGGCTGCCCGACACCTGGGCGTCCGCGCTGCGCAGCGTGGTCAGCCGGGTGCGGGCCTTCGTCGCCTCCCCCGGTCAGGGGCCGGGGGCGACCCCGTTGATCGCCCAGGGCGGGCGGTACGTGCTGCGGCTGCCCGCGGACGCGGCGGTGGATCTGGAGGCGGCGGCCAGTGCGGTCGGCGAGGCCGGGGAGGCGTACGCGGCGCGTTCCTACGCGGTGGCGCAGCAGTTGGCGGCCGGGGCGATCGCGAACCTGCGGGGGGCGTTCCTGCCCGACCACGAGGGTGAGTGGGCGGGCGGGGTGCGCGAGCACGTGGAGGAGTTGCGGATGTCGGCGTTGGAGACGGCGAGTCTGTCGGCGTCGGCGCTGGGTGAGGAGCACCACGCGCTGCGGTGGGCGGACGAGGCGGTGCGGCGGGCGCCGTTCCGGGAGAGTGCCTACCGGTGCCGGATGGAGGCGCTGGCGGCGGCGGGCAACCGGGCCGAGGCGCTGCGCTGTTACCAGCAGTTGCGTCAGGTGCTGGCGGAGGAGCTGGGCATCGATCCGGCGGCCGAGACGCAGGAGTTGTATCTGGCGCTGCTGCGCTCGCCGGTTGCGCTGGCGCCGGCGCCGGCGGTGGTGCGGCCGGTGGATCCGGTGCTGATGGGCATCTTCGAGCCGCTGGCGCTGGCCCGGTTGGCGCCGCGTCCGGCGGGGCCGCCGGTGCGCGCGGCCTGACCGGGCCCCGGCCCCGCCCTCGTCCTCTTCTCCGGTCCCTGCCTTCCTCTCCCCTCTTCTGCTCCTTGCCTTCTGCTCCTTCCCGTTCTGCGCTGTGCCGGGGCGTGTTGCGGAGGTGTTGCGGTGGGCGTGGGAGGGGTCGTGCTCGTAGTAGCGTCAGGGACGCGAAGTCGCGCACGCGGCGCGGCTTTTCACCGAAACCGGAACGGGGGCGATGGTGGGAAGGGGTGGTGGGTGTGGGACGGGCACGCGTCGTCGCGCGGGTGATCGTGCACCCTGGTGTGGAGGACCTGAGCGTCCAGCAGGTACTGGAAGCGCTGGCGGACCCGGCGCGCAGATCGGTGGTGCGCCGGCTCGCCCACGCCGGCGCTGATCTGAGCTGTGGTTCCTTCGACCTTCCGATCTCCCGTTCCACGTCCACCCACCACTTCAACGTGCTGCGCCAGGCGGGTCTGCTGCGCCAGTACTACGTGGGGACCACCAAGATGAACGCGTTGCGTGCCGACGAGTTGGAGGGGCGTTTCCCGGGCCTGCTGTCGGCGGTGGTCGCCGCCGCCGACGCCGAGGAGCGCCGGCTCCCGGGCCCGGCCCCGTCCTGACCCCCGGCCGCCCGGCCCGGCCCGTCGGCCGGGCCGCGCCCCCGGTTCCTCTCCACCGGCGCGCCGGCATCCGGCGGGGATCAGGACTGCCCCGCGCGGGAAGTCGGCCCGTCCGACTTCCCGTGCTGTGGCGGGGGTTCGGGCCGCCTCGTCCGGGGGTGGGGTGCGGGTGTGCCCGGGCCGTGGTGGCGTGGGTGGGGGTGGTGGTCGTGGTGGAATCCGGCCACTGCGTGTGCGGGAGTCGGCCCGTTCGGCGTCCCGTGCGGGTCGGGGCGGGGGGTGTGTCGGCGGTGCGGCGGCGGGTTTCGCGGGGGTCGTGACCAGGGGTTGCGGTGGTCGGGTGTGGGGGCCGGGGCTGGTGGGGCGGTGCGGCGGCCGGTTTCGCACGGGCGGTGGCGGGGGCTTGTCATGGTCCGCCGTGCGGGCCGGGCGGGCCCGGGTACAGTGGCGCGCGGGGCCCTGCCGTGAGGGCCGCGGGAGTCCAGGGGGGCCCGGATGATCATGGACGAGGCGGCCAGGGCCAAGTGGTGGCAGAGCCTGCCGGCCGGGATCCGCGACCAGGTCGACGGTTACGTGTTGCAGGACTCGTTCCTGCAGGCGGTGAAGGTCGTCGTCGACGTCGGGTTCGTCACCCACAACATCGGGGTCGGTGCCGCGCAGCTGATCGTCGGTGACCGCTACCTCCACTACGGGGACCGGATAGCCCGTACGCCGGAGAGTCCCCTGGACGTGGCGTCGCTGGCGCACCGCGCGGCCGGCTGCCCGGGGCGGATCGTGGCCGTCGAGGCGGTCTGGGACGGTGACACCGTCCACGACTGGTTCGTGGTCCTGCTCGCGATCACCACCGATCCCGCGCAGCAGCACGAGTTGGCGACGGTCTACCGGTCCACCGCCGAGCACCACCTGGGCGCGGACGCGGCGGGCGTGGGCGCGCAGCCCCTGGAGGCCGCGGCCGCCGAACGGGCCGGCCGGGCCCTGGCCGAACGCCTGGTGGTGCCCTTCCACTTCGCCAGCCCCCGCACCCCCGACGACTCGGCCCCCCGCTGGCGGCCCTGACCCCTGCCCGCCCCACCACCGGGGCGCTGCCGCTCCGGCGGGCGCAGCCGGACCGGGGCCCCTTGCCCGCGGATCGCCGCCGTGGCACCGCCGGGGCGCCAGCGCCTGCGGGCTTGCGGGGCCGGCGGCGGGCCGGCACGAGTGGGTGTGGGCTCCGAACGAGTGGACTCGCCGCCGTGGCGGGCGGGCGCGGGCGGTGGTCCGCGGGTCGCGGTGGTGGTGTTGCCGTCCGACCCCCGTGAGCTGGAAGAGGCGGCCCCGACGTGCGACGTACCACCCATCGCCGGCTGTGCGCCGCGGCACTGTCCGCGGTCTGTGTCCTGGCCCCGGTCACGGCGGCGCCCGCCGCCGGCCACACCGCCGGCCGGTCCCCGGCGCCCGCCGCCGCGGGCACCGCGGACCGGGGTGACGGGCGCGGCGGCGGGCCCGGTGTCGACGGGCCCGGTGTCGGCGGGCCCGGTGTCGGCGGGCCCGGCGAGGACTGCCCGCGCGGGGGCCTGGACGCCGACCTGAGCGCCCGCCTGGACCGGACGATCGAGGACGTGCGCCGCCAGGCCGGCATCCCCGGCGCCGTCGTCGGCCTGTGGCTGCCCGGCAGGGGCTGCTACGTGCGGGCCAGCGGCGTCGCCGACACCGCCACCGGCGCCCCCATGCCCGCCGACACCTACCTGCGCATCGGCAGCGAGACCAAGACCTTCACCGTCACCGCGCTGCTCCAGCTCGTCGACGAGCACCGCATCGGCCTGGACGACCCGATCTCCGCCTACGTCGACGGCGTGCCCTGCGGCGAGGAGATCACCCTGCGTCAACTCGCCGAGATGCGCAGCGGCCTGTTCCCGTACACCGCCGACCCCGGGTTCGTCCACGACCTGCTCAGCGACCCCCGTCGTTCCTTCACCCCCGCCGAGGTCCTCGCCTACGGGTTCAAGCACCCGAACACCGCCGAACCGGGCCAGGAGTTCCAGTACTCCAACACCAACCTCGTCCTGCTCGGCCTGGTCGTCGAGAAGGTCACTGGCCGCCGCCTGGCCGACGTCGTCCACGAGCGGGTGCTGCGCCCGGCCGGTCTGCGCCACACGCTGTTCCCCGCCGGGCCCGAGTTCCCCTCCCCGCACGCGCACGGCTACACCGACCAGACGCTCAGCGGCGACGTCGAGGACTCCACCGACTGGAACCCCAGCTGGGCGTGGGCGGCCGGCGCGATGATCTCCGACCTGCACGACCTGCACCGCTGGGCCAAGGTCCTGGCCACCGGCGAACTGCTCAGCGCCCGCACCCAGGAACAGCGCCTGACGATGCTGCCGACCGGTTTCCCCGGTACGGGTTACGGCCTGGGCATCTTCGAGACCGGCGGGTGGATCGGGCACAACGGCTCCCTGCCGGGGTACGAGAGCGTGACGGTCTACCTGCCCGAGCAGCGGGCCACCCTGGTCATCCTGATCAACACGGACATCGCCAGCCAGGGCCAGGAACCGTCCACCCTGCTGGCCCGCGCCGTCACCGCCCTGGTCACCCCGGACCACGTCTACGACGGCGCCGTCCCGCCCCGGTAGGCCCCGGGGGGCGGGGGCGCCCGCGGCGGGCGGGCGGCGGGCGGCGCCGTGTCCACCCCGGCCTCGTCCCCGGCCCCGGCCCCATGCCCGGCCCTGGTGCGGCCTTTGCAGGGCGCAGCGCGCGCAGGGGCGGGCGGGGTGCCGAGGGCCTGCCGGGTGCGGCGGGCGGGCCGTGCGCGGTGTCGGCGTCCGGCCTGGCGCGGTGTCACCCCGCCGGTGGGGCCCGTCGTCCATTGAGCGGGTTCGCTCAGCAGTGGTCCTCGATGTGGAGCAGGCGCCGGTCCCGCGCGGCGCGGGACCCGTGCGCGAGGCGGCGGCCGGTCGCCCACGGCCCGCCAAGGCCCTGGTACGTGTCCTTGACCCGGTTCCAGTGCTCGGGACGCGCGTCGCCAGGCGCGGGAAGTCGGCCCGCCCGACGTCCCACGCGTGAACACCACCACCGGCACGGCGGTGCCGGGCGCAGCCCGCGGGCTCCACATGCCGGACCGCGGCCACGGACCAGGCGCGGGAAGTCGGCCTGTCCGACTTCTGGCGCTCACCGGCACTCATCCCCGCCCCCGGGCACCGACCTGCCTCTCAGCTCCGGGCCCAGCGCCACAGGCAACACGGCCACAGAACCCTGGACCCGGACCCGCCTCGTACGCACCAAAAGTCGGCCTGTCCGACTTCTGGTGCTCGCCGGCACTCACCCCCACCTCCGGGCACCGACCTGCCTCTCGGCTCCGGGCCGGGCGCCACAGGCAGCATGGCCACAGAACCCTGGACCCAGAGCCGCCTCGTACGCACCAAAAGTCGGCCTGTCCGACTTCTGGTGCGCCGTCACCATCGGTTTCCGCCCATCGCAGGGCGGGGCGGCGAAGAGCCGGGTCCCTGTCGCCGGGCCGTGCCGGTATGGGTGCGGGGCGGCAGGCCTGCCGGCCGCACACCACCGCCCGCCGGTACCACGGGCGGCGTCCCTCCGTGGTCCCGACGAGGCCGAAGGCGCGCCGTCAGGGCACCGGCGGCTGCCGGGCCACTGCCTGTACCGGACACCGGCCGCGCCCGGTGTGACGGCCTCCGCGGGGGTGGGGCGGTCGAGGCACCGGGTTCCCGCCGTCAGGGCGTACCGGCGGCGGCGCCGGCCTCGGTGGCAGGCCGGGTCCGCCGGCCGCCACGCGCACCGCCGCCGGCGCCACGGGCGGGCATCCGCACGGCGTGTGCGCTGACGGCTCTTCACGGTCCCGACGGGGGCCGGACCACGCCCAGGGCGGGGAGGGCCCCGGGTGGCCTGTCCGGAGAGGACGGGGCCGCTGCCGTGGGCCCGGCGCCGGCGGGGCGGCGCCGGCGAGGCCGCCCGCCCCGGTCGGCGCCGGGGCGCCGCCTGCGCCGGACACCGGCCTCCCCCGCCGGAGCACCGGCCCGGGGTGTGGGGGTGGTGGGGGTGGGGTGGGTGGGGTTGACGGGGCCGGTGGGAGCGGTGGGTCCGATCTGCTAGTTTCGCCATGCTTCGACGCGAACCGTACAAGCGTGCGTGTTCCGTACCCCCACGCGGTCCTGCGCGCGTGCGCGCGTGCCCGTGGCGGGCCGCGCACGGCGGGCACGGGCGCACGCGCGCGGGGGCGGCGGGTGCGGCGAGGCGCGCAGCACTGGTCGAGGACACGGGGGACGGGGATCCATGAACGCGTATGCAGGTTCCGACGGGCCGGGCGGGCCGTTCGCGCCGCCGGTGAGCGTGGCGGGGTCGCCGGGCGGTCCGCTGTTCGGGGTGAACCCGGCGGATCTGGACGCGGCGGCGAAGGTGGCCAAGGACACCGGTGAGGCGATGCCGACCGAGCTCAAGCACATCCACCAGCCCTCGGACACCGCGGCCGCGGCGCTGGCGGGCTGGCGCACGGGGGCGTCGCTGCACAACTGCACGGCGGCGTGGGAGGAGTGCCTGAACGCGCTGGCGTCGGAGGTGGACGGGGTGGCGGTGAAGCTGACCCAGACCGCGGGCAACTACCGGGGCACCGACACCTCCAACGCGGGCGGGCTGAAGCTGCCGGGCCTGTACGGGCCGGTGGGGAACTGATGGTCACCCTCGCGCAGCTGCGTGACGCCGACCTGTCCGGGCTGGACGGTGCGGCGGGCGCCTACGACACGTTGTCCGGTGCGTTCGCCAAGCACGTGCAGGCGATGACGACCGAGGTCAACAAGCACATCTTCAACAGCCAGTGGGTGGGCAGTGCGGCGGGTGCGGCGAACTCGGCGCTGCAGCGCACCGGCAACCGGCTGGACGCCGCGCACACCGAGATGTCGGCGGTCTCGGGGCTGCTGCGCGAGGCGTCGGAGAGCTTCCTGCTGGCGCAGTCGAAGCTGAAGGAGGCGCTGCAGGAGGCCACCACGGCCGGGCTGACGGTGGGTGAGGACGGGTCGGTGTCGTGGCCGCCGCCCTCGCAGGCCGAGCGGCACGACCCGGACTACGACACGCCGCGGCGGGCCAGGGCGCTGGCGGACCGGATCTCGCACGCCGTCACCGAGGCCGACAACGCCGACCAGAAGATCGCCAAGCTGCTGGACGACCTGACCACCCGGGCCCGTACCGGCACCGGGCTCGACCTCAAGCAGGCCGCCGCCGACCAGAAGGCCGTCGACGAGCTGGGCACCGGGCTGATGGCGGCGGGCTGGCCGCCGGCCGGCGCCGCCCCCACCGACGTCAACTCCTGGTGGAAGGGCCTGACCCCCGACGAGCAGCAGCGCCTGATCCACGCCCACCCGGACCTGCTGGGCATGCGCGACGGCATCCCGGCCACCGCCCGCGACCAGGCCAACCAGCTCAACCTGGCGCACCTGATCGACGTGTACGAGCACAAGGGCGCCCTGTCGGAGGCCGAGCAGCAGAAGCTGGACGGCTTCCGGGCGATCCGCAAGAAGCTGAAGGACCAGGAGGGCCACGTCCCGCCGGCGTTCCTGCTGGGCGTCAGCGAGGAGGGGCAGGGCCGCGGCATCCTGTCCTACGGCAACCCCGACACCGCGCAGAACGTCAGCGCCTACGTACCGGGCCTGGGCACCACCCTGTCCGCGGTCGGCGGCAAGGACGCCGACCGGGCACTGAACGTGTGGAACGCCGCGCACATCGCCGACCCCAACGCCAGTACCGCCTCGATGATCTGGCTGGGCTACGACCCGCCGCCGGGCCTGGAGAAGCTGATGGACGGCAACCCGCACCCGCTGGAGGTGATGAGCACCGACCGCGCCGAGAAGGGCGGCGCCGCCTACGACACGTTCATGTCCGGGCTGCGCGCCACCCACGAGGGCGCGCCCGCCCACCTGGTCGCCCTCGCCCACAGCTACGGCTCCACCACCGTCGGGCTGGGCGCGCAGATGCCCGGTGGCACCGGCGCCGACGACATCATCCTCGTCGGCTCCCCCGGCACCGGCGCCGACAAGGCCTCCCAGCTGCACATCGACCCCTCCCACGTGTGGGTCGGCGACGCCGAGAACGACCCGGTCAGCCACCTGCCGGCCAAGGGCCGCGTCGCCACCGACGCGATCCTGGGCCCGGTGATCGGACCGGCCGCCGACGGCGCCTACCAGCTGTTCGGACCCGACAACAAGCTGTGGTTCGGCCAGGACCCCGCGAGCAAGGAGTTCGGCGCGAACCGCTTCACCGTCGCCGACGGGCCGTCGCTGTCGTTCGACTCCCACTCCAACTACATGACCGACCCCAGCGAGAAGGGCTCCACGACCTTGGAATCGGTCAACAACATCGGCCAGATCGTTGCCGGCAAGTACGGCAACGTCACCCACCAGGGCCAGCGGTGACCCGCCCCGGGCGCCCCGCGCCCACCCCCGCCGCCGCCGTCCGCGGCGCCCGCGCTGTTCCCGGTGTCCCGGGTGGGGTCGTCGTCGGCCTGGCGCTGGCGCTCGCGTTCACCGCCACCGCCTGCTCCGCCACCGGAGCACCCACCCCCGGCAGGAACACCCCCGCCACCGGCACCGGCACGGGGGCGCCCGGCCCGCTCATCACCCCCGCCCAGGCCCTGCAGCGCATGGACACCCTCCTGCAGGAGACCACCGCCGGCATCCAGCCCCCGCTGCGCACCTGGGACGCCTGGCCGAACTGGCGCGAGAAGTACTCCACCGGCCTGGACGAGCACTCCCTCGGCTACGCCACCACCAGCCGCGAACGCCACGTCATGACCAAGGTCGCCGCCGGCCGCTACGAGGCGCTGCTGGACGCGGTCCGTACCGCCTGGCGTGCCAAGGGCTACGTCGTCCAGGACGGCCCCGGCACCCCCACCCTGCGCGCCGTGTCCGCCACCGCCCCCGACGGCTCCACCGTGGGCATCGGCATCAACCCCGACACCACCGTCATCGACATCAGCGCGACCAGCGGCCCCATCGCGGTCCCCCAGGCGGGACAGCCGCCCTTCGGCACCCCCACCCCCGACCCGACCATGAGCAACGGCAACCCCGACGTCGTTCCCGACCACGACGACCCGTACTGGTCGCACTGAAAGCCCCGCCATGAACCCCGAACACGCCCCCCGGGCCCTCCTGACCCCCCAGCAGGCCCTGCACACCCTCGACGCGCTCCTCGACGAGGCGATGTCCGCGATCCGCCCCGCCCTCGCCTACCGGGCCGGCCGGCCCCGCTCGACCGAACAGAGCGCCCCCGGCATCGACGAGTACTCCCTCGGCTACGCCACCGTCACCCGCGAACGCCACATCATGACCCGCGTCGCCCCCACCCGCTACGGAGCACTGCTGGGCGTCACCGAACGCGGCTGGACGGCCCACGGCCACCGCATCACCGCCGTCAACCCCCACCAGCCCGCCATGTTCGCCACCACCGCACACGGCCACGGCCTCGCCCTGCTGTTCGGCGCCGCCGGCAACATCGCCTTCCAGGCCACCGTCGGCCCCATCCCCGTCATCCGCGACCACGACCCCTTCGGCCCCCACGCCCCCGAACCCACCCTGCCCAACGGCAACCCCGACATCCTCCCCCGCCACGACCACCCGTTCTGGTCCGCCTGACCACACCGACACCACGCAGCCGACGGAACACCCGACGGAACACGCCAACCCGCCGAAGGGGACGGCTCGTCGGGGTGGGTGGCGGGGGTGACGGTGACAGGCCGGGGAGCAGCGGCGGGCCCAAGACGGCGGCAGGCCCGGGACGACCGGCCGGGGACGGCAGCTGAGCGGGGAGCAGCGGCGGAGCGGGGTGGCGGGCGCCGGCGTCTGCCACAACCGGCCGCGACCGGGCCAGGACGGCCGGCGCCGGGCACCGGGCGGCCGGCCCCGGGTGCCGGGTGCCGGGCACCGGGGGAAGGTCGCCCGTCCGGCGGCCTTTGGCAGCAGCCCGGACCCGGCCGCCAGTACCCCAGGCACCCGCCGACACCCCGGCCCTGTGTCGCGCTCGCCGCCGGCGTCCCCCTGCGCACGGGACCCGCTCCGGGCCCCACCCCGCCCCCGCGGGCCGTCACGACACCGCACCGCACCGGTGGATCCGGTTCCCCGGGGTGCGCGCGTTCCAGGCGCAGACGACGGCGGCCCGCAGCCCCGGCCAGCCCCACGGCGGCCCCGGCGCGGCCGGGGCGAACACGTCGACCGCCGCCACCGCCTGCGCGCACCCCGGGCGCGGGCGGGCGGGGAAGGCGAACCGCGCCCGCCGCCGTCCGAAGGCGACCGGCGCAGCCGCCCCGCCGAGCGGACCCCCGGGGGCGCAGCACGTGCCCTGGCAGCAGAGCAGAAGCCGTCACGTCTGCGGCAGGCGCCGGGCCCGGGTCGGACACGTCGAGGTCGCCCGGCCGTCGGCGACCGGCGCCCGCCCGTCCCCCCTCCCCACGCGCGCGCCGGAGCGCTACCGCGCGGAGATCAGGCACCTTGGGTGCGCGGCCGGGACGGGCCGCAGGCACGAGAACACCAGAGGCAGCCCCGGGCCCGCCGGCCCAAGCGGCCGGGGCCCGCCGGCCCGGGGGCCGGGGGCTCGGAAAGGTGTCCAGGGGGTGGTCACCCTGCGTCCGGGTCGCGGACGGGCAGTAGGATCGACGGCGTTGTCACCACATACATCGCTGGTAGGAGGCTATTCATGGCTCAGGTCACGCTGAAGGGCAACCCGGTCCAGGTGGGCGGCGCGCTGCCCCAGGCCGGCAGCCAGGCGCCGGCGTTCACGCTCGTCGGCGAGGGGCTGGCGGACAAGTCGCTGAAGGACTTCGCCGGCCGCCGCAAGGTCCTCAACATCTTCCCGAGCATCGACACCCCCACCTGCGCCACCTCGGTGCGCACGTTCAACGCCAAGGCCGGCTCGCTGGACAACACCGTGGTGCTGTGCATCTCCGCCGACCTGCCGTTCGCGCAGGCCCGCTTCTGCGGCGCCGAGGGCCTGGACAACGTCCAGGTGCTGTCCACCCTGCGCGGCCGCGACTTCCACGAGTCCTACGGCGTGGCGCTGGCCGACGGCCCGCTGGCCGGCCTCACCGCCCGCGCCGTCGTCGTCCTCGACGAGAACGACACCGTCCTGCACACCGAGCTGGTCGCCGAGATCGCCGACGAGCCGAACTACGAGGCCGCCCTCGCCTCCCTCAACTGACCCACCCGTACCGGTGACCGGCCCGCTCACCCGACGCCGGCCACCCGTACGACCCGCGGCCCCGCCCCTGTCCACCCGCCCACCGGAACACCCCGGCAACGCGGCACAGGAGCGGGGCCGCACCCGTACACACCCCCGGAGGGACCGGGCCCGGGCCCGCTCCTCGAGCCCCGGACCCCGGGATGCCAGGTGCCGGGTGCCGGGCGCCGGGTGCCGGGTGCCGGGTGCCGGGTGCCGGGTGCCGGGTGCCGGGCAGTGTGAAAGGGCGGGCCGGAGACGACGGTTGAGCACGCCCGGCCGACTCCCGGCCGCCCCCGGCACTCCCCCACAAGCAGCACGGGCACGAACGCGGGCACGGGCGCGGAGACCCACGCGGACCCGGGCGCCGGCGCGGGCCGTTCGCGAGGCCCCGGCGAAACACCCCGGTGGCGCAGCGCGTCACGGCCGCGGCGCCCCGAGGACCGGCCGGGTCGTGGCTCAGCCGGTGGCGGGGACGAAACGCATCGAGCAGCGGCGGTGTGTCCCGTCGTCGCCGAAGACCTGTTCCGCCATCCGCCAGCCGGCCGCCTCGATGCGCCGTACGTACAGGGCGAGGTTGCGCTCGGGATGGGCCTGGTGCAGACGGATGCTGCGCAGGTGCTCGGCGTCACCGCGCTCCCGGCACCACGCGGCGTGGCTGTCCACCGGGGCCAGGCCGGCGGGTAGGTGGCGGTCCATGCCGGCGATCGTAGGCGCCACCGGGCCCACCGGGCACCCGACTTCGCCCCTCGGCATCGCTGCCTGCCCCTCGCCGCTACCTGCCTCGGCCCGTACCCCGGCCACCCGGGACAGCCCGGGACCACCAGCCCCTCGTCTCGCGCCGCCCCCGGTTCCCGGGGCGTGGAACACCGCCGGACACTCCCCCACCGGGAACCGGGCACCGGACGCGGACGCGGGACGGGCACCCGGGCGCGCCGCGGGCGGGGGCGGGCGGAGGCCCGACGGCTTCCGGCGCCCGGCTGCCTTCCTCGCCTGCTTGCGCCGCGCTCCCCGCTCACGACCCCCACCGCGCACCGCCCACCGCCCGAGGTGTCCGGGTGTCCGGGTGTCCGTGGCCGGCGCCCGCGCGGGGCGGCACCAGGGTGTCGCGGGCTGCGGGGCTGCGGGGGTGCGGGAAACCGCAGGGTGACCGGGCGGTCGACCGCATGGTGACCGGCAGGGCCCGGTCCCTAGCGTGAACGGCATGATCACAGCAACGGTCCTCCTCCCGTTCCTCGACCCGCACACCGCCTCACCCGGGCCCGCCGACGCCCTCTGGGCCGGGCCCGCCCACGCCGTCCTCGCCGACACCGGCCTTGCCGCAACGGCCCCGGCGCAGCCCGCCGGTGGGGTGGCCGGGTGGGTGCTGTCCGTCGTGGATTCCCTCGGTGCCGCGGGGACCGGGGTGGCCAACCTGGTGGACACGGTCCTGCCGTTCGTGCCCAGTGAGATCGTCCTGCCCGTCGCCGGATTCGCCGCCGGGCAGGGCCGGTTGAGTCTCGTGGCGGTCATCGTGTGGACCACGCTCGGTTCTGTCGTCGGTTCCTGGATCGTGTACGCGGCCGGGGCCGTGCTGGGCCGTGAGCGCACCCGTGCGCTGGCCGCCCGGATCCCGCTGCTCCACGCGCACGAGATCGACCGTGCGGAGGCGTGGTTCGAGCGGCGGGGGCGGATCACCGTGCTGCTGGCGCGCATGGTGCCGGTGCTGCGCAGTGTCATCTCCGTTCCCGCGGGGATCCAGCGCATGCCGTTGGCGGTGTTCACCGCTTTGACCGCGGCGGGCAGCCTGGTGTGGAACACGGTGTTCGTGGTGTTGGGATACTGGCTGGGCGACAACTGGCGCCTGGTGGAGGAGTACGGGGGATGGGTGTCCAAGGCCGTGGTGGCGGTGGCGGTGGTGGCCGTCGCCCGCTGGTTCCTGGTACGGGCGCGCCGGCGCCGCGGCGCCCGGCACCGCGCGTGAGAACCGCACACACCTCGGGTACCGCGCGCACCGCAGGTGCCGGGCAGGCGGCGGGCACGGAGCGGGTGGTGGGTGCGGTGCGGGCGGCGGCCGGGATCGCGCTGGGCGCGGTGACGGCGTGTGCCGCGCCGGCCGTCCTGGCCACGGCCGCGCTGACGCGTCGCGGCACGGCGGTGGTACGCCTGGCCGAGCTGGACCAGCGGCGCGTCGCCGCCCTCCTCGACACCACCCCCGCCCACCCCGACCACCCCGACCAGGCCGACCAGGCCGGCAGAAGCGGGAGTCACGGCAACACCGGCAGGTCCGCCCACGCCGGTGCCGGAGCAGGTGCCGGCGCCGGTGCCGGAGCAGGTGCCGGCGCCGGTGCCGGAGCAGGTGCCGAAGGCGCCGGCGCCACCGGGGCCGGCGGCGGTGTCACCGGGGCCGGCGGCGGTGTGGAGGTGTGGCGGGCCCGGGCCTACCTGTGGGCGCGTCTGCCGGTCGGGCTGCTCGGCGGCGGGGCCCTGGTCCTGCTCGGCGCGGGGGCGTGGACGGTGGCGGGCGCGCTGGGCGCCTGGCTGAGCGGACACGCCGCCGACGGCATGCGGCCGACCTGGCCCGTCGCCGGCTACCTCCTGGCCGCCGCTCTGCTGCTGCTCTTCCTCGACCTGGCCGGTCTGGCCGCCGTCGCCGAACTCGAACGGCGTCTGGTGCGGCGTCACCTGGGGCCCGACGAACTGGCCCTGATGCGCCGGCGCATCGACGAACTGGCCGCCACCCGTTCCGGGATCGTCGAAGCCGTCGACGCCGAACGCCGCCGCATCGAACGCGACCTGCACGACGGCCTCCAACAACGCCTGATCGTCGTCGCGATGCTCCTGGGCCGGGCCCGGCGCAAGGACTCCGAGGAGCTGTACCGCCAGGCCCGGCACGAGAACGAACAGGCCCTGGAGGAACTGCGCCAGGTCGCCTGGCGCATCTACCCGGCGTCCCTGGACCAGCTCGGCCTGCGCGAGGCCCTGGCCGTGGACGCCGAACGCTGCCCCGTGCCCGTCCACCTCCACGGCGACCTGACCCACCGCCCCGCCCCCGCCATCGAGACCGCCGCCTACTTCGCCGTCCGCGAAGCCCTCACCAACGCCGCCAAGCACGCCCGGGCCGCCACCCGCATCGACGTCACCATCCACCAGGACGCCCACACCGTACGGGTGTCGGTACGCGACGACGGAAACGGCGGCGCCGACCCCACCGGCACCGGACTGGCCGGCCTGGCCCGGCGCCTGGGCGCCCTCGACGGACACCTCACCATCGACAGCCCACCCGGCGGCCCCACCCACCTCACCGCGGAGCTGCCATGCGCCTCATGATCGCCGAAGACTCCGCCCTGCTGCGCGCCGGCCTCGAACGCCTCCTCGCCGACGAAGGACACCACGTCACCGCCGCCGTCGCAAACGCCGACGCCCTGCTGGCCGCCGTCGCCGCCGACCCGCCCGACGTCACCGTCGTGGACGTCCGCATGCCCCCCACCCACACCGACGAAGGACTGCGCGCCGCCCTGCACCTGCGCCGCACCCACCCCCAGGTCGGCGTCCTGGTCCTGTCCCAGCACGTCGAACAGCGCTACGCCGCCGACCTGCTGGCCGCCGACACCCGCGGCGTCGGCTACCTCCTCAAAGACCGCGTCGCCCGGGTCGAGGAGTTCCTGACCGCCCTGCAACGCATCCACGACGGCGACACCGTCCTCGACCCCGAAGTCGTCCGACGCCTGCTCGCCCGCACCCGCCACACCGACGACCTGCGCCACCTCACCCCCCGCGAACACGTCGTCCTGACCCTCATGGCCCAGGGCCACACCAACACCGCCATCGCGCAACACCTGTTCGTGTCCAAAAGCGCCGTGGAGAAACACACCAACGCCGTGTTCGACAAACTCCGCCTGCCCCGCGATGACAGCACCAACCGCCGCGTCCTGGCCGTCCTACGCTTCCTCGGCACCTGACACCCACTCCGGCAACCCCGGGGCCCCACCCCGGGGCCGGTACCCCCACCCCCGTCCCGCACCCCGGGCCCGGTGGGTCCCCGGCCCCCGCCGGCGCAGCCCCCGGGAGGTGCGCCACCGGGCGCCACCGGGCTCCCGGGCACCGAGGGTGGCGCCCGGCCCCGCCCAGAGCCACCCCGGGCCAGCAGAGCGCAGAGCCGCTGGCCCGGAAGACCAGGAGCGCGAGGGCCAGGAGCGCGAGGGCCAGGAGCGCGAGGGCCAGGAGCGCGAGGGCCAGGAGCGCGAGGGCCAGGGCCAGGAGGGCGAGGGCAGTAGGGGGCCCGGGGACCTGGGAGGCCGCGGGCCCGCGGGAGGCGGGGAGGCGGGGAGACGGGTGGGCGGGGGCCGGAAGGGGCGGGTGGCTAAACCGTTTGGCGCACCACCACACGCCCTGCTACGTTTCCCCCGGCCGTGCGAGAGAACAAGGAGGTGATACCCGTGAACGCAGTAACGACACGGGTGCTCTCCTACGGGGTCACGGTCGGGCGGTAGGTCGTCCGGGAGCGCCGTTCACAGCCCTCCCGAAAGGCACGACCATGCAGTTCACCTCCGAACAGCACCTCGACGACGGCGTCCTCGCCCGCGACTTCACCCTCGGCGACATCCCCGGCACCCTGTGGACACCCACACCCGACCCGGCCCCCGCACCGGCGTCGGCCCCCGCCCCGGTGCCGCTGGTCCTCATGGCCCACAACAACGCCCTGCCCAGGCGCGAAGCCCGCCTGATCGCCCGGGCCCGCCACCTGGCCGCCGACGGCTACGCCGTCGCCTCCATCGACACCCCCGAATGCGGCGACCGGCCCCGCTCCCCCGCCACCGAACAGGCCCGCGCCGAGCTACGCCGGGCGATGCAGGCCGGCGAGAGCGTCGACGACGTCTTCGAGTCCTTCATCGGCCCGCTCGTCGACCAGGCCGTCCCGCAATGGCGCACCACCCTGGACGCCCTGCTCACCCTGCCCGGCATCACCGGCCCGGTCGGCTACAGCGGGTGGATGGCCGTCGGTATCGCCCTGGCCGCCGCCGAGCCACGCATCACCGCCGCCGGCTACTTCGCCGGCGGCTACGTCCCCCACGCCCAACGCGCCCAGGCCCGGCAGATCACCATCCCCCTGCTGATGCTGCTGCAGTGGGACGACCACGGCAACCCCCGCCACCGCGCCCTCGAGCTGTTCGACGCCTTCGCCAGCACCGAGAAAACCCTCCACGCCAACCTCGGCGGACACACCGGCACCCCCTGGTTCGAAGCAGAAGACGCCAGCCGCTTCTACCACCGCCACCTGAAGAAGTAGCCGCCCTCCCCAGGCCCCCGGCCTGAACCCGGACCCCGGACCCCGGACTCGCGACCTGAGCCCGGGGCCTGGGTCGGGGCTCAGGACCGGGGCCCGGGGCTCAGGACCCGGGCCGGGGCTCAGGACCCGGGCCGGGGGCCGGGGCCGGGGGCCGGCGTCGTTCGGCCTCGGCCGTGCGGTGGTCCGCCACCAGGTGGCCGGGGCCGGTACCCGGCGGCAACAGCCCCCGCCTGTCGCCTCGCGCCTTCTGTTCGGGAACTCGTCAGCCACCGGCACCGGGCCGTGCCACCTCGCGCCCCGGCCGGCCACCACGCCCGGCGCCCGCCGCGACAGGACGCCGGCGGCGGCCCGGGCCAGTCGGCCGATCCATGCCGACGTGCCGACGTGCCGACGTCACGGACCCTTCAGGACACGCTCAAGCGCCGACCGGCCCACAGGCCCCCAGTTCGGCTTGCCACCGGGCAGGCCGCGGTCCCCGTTCTGCCCCATCAGCATCAGGAACAGACTCTTCATCACCGCCAGCCCGCGCGCCCGTCGCAGCGCCGCTGCGTCCGCCCGCGCGTAGCCGGCGAAGAACCGGGACGCACCGCCCGCCGGGAGCAGCAGCCAGGCGGCCGTCAGGTCCCATGCCGGGTCGCCCGCGAAGAGTGCGCCGAAGTCGACGACGCCCGCCAGTGTTCCGTGGGCGACGACGACGTTCGCGGGGTGCAGGTCGCCGTGCACCCACACGCGCGGGCCCTGCCACGCGGGGGCCGTCGTCGCGTCGTTCCACACGGCCCGGACGTCGTCTTCTGGGAGGTCGCCGAGGTCGACGGCCTGTAGGTGGTTCTCGAAGGCGTCCGTGCACTCCCGGGGGTGGGCGCCGAAGTCCGCGGCGGGCGGCGCGTCGGCGGGCGCCTGCGTGTGCAGCGCTTTGAGGAAGGCCGCCAGGGTGTCGGCCGCGTGGTCGCCGCGGGTGATCGAGGCGTGGTCCAGTGGTGTGCCTTCGACCCAGGTCATGACGGTCCAGGTCTTGGGGAAGCGCTCGGACGGTGTCCCGTTTCGCACCGGGGTCGGGATCGGAAGCGGCAGGCGCGGGGCCAGTACCGGCAGCCAGCGGCGTTCCTTGAGCTGCAGGTCGGGGAGCGGGTCCATCCGCTGCACCCGGACGGCCAGCGTGTCCCCGAGGCGCCACATCTGGTTTCCCCAACCGCCCTCCACCTCGTGGATGGGCAGTTCGGCCAGATCCGGATGCTGTTCCCGCAACAGGTCGCGGAGCAGGTCCTCGCTGATCTCGGTCTCGGATTCGATCACGCGAAGCCACCGTACTCGAGGTGGGTGCGGCCGGTCCTGCTCTCGGGAAGGCCGGGGATTCGATCTCCCGTGTTCTCGCCGGCCCGCCCCGGGCCCGGCCCGGGCGAGGCGGGCGCGCCGTGCGCCCCGCAGGCCGAACGGCCCGTCGTCAGGATCGGTGTGACGAAAGGCCCGTGACAGCGCGGACGCCGACGAACACCGGCGAACACACCGGCGAACAGGAGACGAAGCGATCAGCGCGTCTGCTGCCGGGCGGCCCGCTTGGCCTCCACCTTCATCCGCGCCTCCACCGCCTTGGGCGAATCGCCGTACCACCACCACGCGTACCCGGTGACCGCCACGTTCAGGGCCACACAGACGTAGAAACCCGGACCCAGGCCGTGCCACCCGTTCCTGAGCACGCCGAAAAGGGTCAGGAAGGCGAGGACGACGATGCCTCTGAGCAGGATGGACAGCGTCTTCTTGGTACGCAGGTTCATGCCGCGCACTGTAGGGCCTCACCGCGATCTTGACCAAGCCCGCCGACACAACGGGCAATACCACCGCTGACCAGCCGAAACACCGCCATTCGAGCACCGCCGCCGGCCGGCGCCACCGCGCTGCGGGCCACGCCGCACGAGCCCGCCCGCACGGTCCCGGGCCGATGACCCGCACACCCGCCGACCGAACACGCACCGCCCCAACGCCCACACCCACACCCACACCTCGCGCTCGCGCTCGGCCCCGCGGCAACGCCCGAACACCGCCCTGCCCGCACCCGCAGCCGAACTCCCCGCAGCGATCCCGGCCACCCCCCACCACCGAAGGACAAGCCAACAACACCAACACCCTCGAACCCGCCGAACCCCGCACCCCACAACCCGCTCCGCAGAACGGCTCCCGAACGCGCCGACGAACACTCGCCACTGCCGAACACACCACCGCCACCAACGGCCTGGACCCAGCCCTCCCCCACACCCGGCCCGACAGCTCCCACCACCACCCGACCAAACCACCCCGCCTGAGCGGATAGCCTTCCGCCCCATGCACCACCCGACCGAACCCACCCCGCACAGCCCGGACCTACGCGTCATGCGCGGCGTAAGCGTGAGCGAGATCGTCCTCGGCACCTCGCTGCGCCTGCACATCGGCCCGCACGGCATCGAGATCCACAGCCCCGCCGTACTGACCACCGGCCGCCAGACCCACCCCGTCCACGCCCCGGCACGCACCAACCTCGACCAAGCCGCCCAGCTCCTCGACCAGGTCATCGCCGACATCCACCCCCACGACACGGGCGCCCTACAGATCCGCTTCGCCAACGGATGGCACCTCGACGTCCCGGCGACCACCGACAGACCCGCCTGGACCATCGCCCTGGCCGGCCGGCACTTCCTCACCCCCACACCCGGCGGCACCACCACCTCCGACCGGCGAAGGCCCTGAAGGCCCTGAACCACCCCACCCACCCCGCGAACACCCCCACCACACCGCCCAGGCCGACACCGCCGACACCGCCGACACCGCCGACACCGCCGACCCCGCCGACCCCGCCGACAGAACAGTCAACGCGACCCGGGCCGCGGGAGCGACCAGAACCGCAGGGACAGCGTTCGTCGACCGGTTTCGCAGGCACATGCTGATCGCCGGGCCGACCGCCGCCGATACGGCACAACGGCATGGCCCGTCCGGGGGGACGCGCCGCGGCCGACACCCCTCACCGCGACGGCGTCAGCCGGTCAGGGGCGGACATACCCGCGGTCCGCGCCCCGGCCGGGCCGGGGCGGGGCGGGACGGGCGAGAGCCTTCACGGCGTCATCTCCCGCCGGTCGGGGCGGTTCCGGGCCAGTCCCAGGAGCGTTCCCAAACCGTCCCGCGCGGTGATGACGAGATGGGAGTCGCACAGGCCCCGGCAGGGCGGCCTGTCGACATCGCCGGTGCAGCCCTCCCAGCCCACCGACGTGTCGAGGCCCGGCATCTCACCGGCATCGAAAACCGTCTCTTCCATGGTGAACACGCCAAACCCCCTTGCGGCGGTGCCGCTTGCCGACACCGGCGTCCCACCGCATCCGACGTCACACCCGCCGGCCCCGGCAAGATCGCCACACCGGCCCCGGCCCGCCCCGGCCGGCCCGCCCCGGCCCCCTCCGGCCGCCCGGTACGGGCCCGGACACCGGCCACGCGGCAGAAGCCGGCAACGGCCGCGAATGACCGTGCCGTCGAGCGCGAGGCCGTCGGCGACGCCCCCGCACCGGCAGGGGCCCGTGAAGGCCCTCGCCCCCGGGCCAGCCCGCGGATCACCGCCCTGTCCACGGACACCAGGAGCCGTCCGGGCGACCATGCTGCTCGTCAGGGTCGCGGTGTGTCGCGGTGTGTCGAAGACCAGCGTGAGCAACGAGACCGAAGGCATGCACTGCCTGTGGGTGGAGCCCCGGGGAACCGATCACCGGATGCGCCCCGGCGAGGAGTTCACTGTCGTGACGGAACCGGAGCACGAGAAGTCACCGTCCGACGTCGTCGTCCATGCCCAGGGCATCACGGTGTGGGTGAACTCGTCCAACCACGCTGAGGTCGTCGACAAGAACGGCGGCATCGTGCCGTGCGGGCACCAGCGCCCCGCCGACTGCGACGACTCCGCCGACGAGAAACTGTCCTTCGATGCGGTTCAGGGACGCCATTGCTCGCGGAAGTCGGGGTGCTCGGCGTAGGCCTGTGCAAGGACACGAAGGGCATGGGCCAGGCCGACTGAACGCGGATCCGAGCGGTCCATCGCCGTGTGCTCCCGTGCCAGCACGTCGATCAGGTCCAGCAGGGGCAGGTGGCTGTCGAGGAGGGCCTCGCTGCCGAAGACCTGCGCGATGTAGGCGTAGGCGTGGTTGTCCTCCGTGGTGCGGGCCCGCAGGAACCTCAGCAGATCGTCCATGTGCTCATCCTCGCGCACCGCGCCGCCTGACGGCCGCCCCCTTCTGCGCTGGTCGTCTGCGGGCCCGGACGAGGACGGCCGCGAGGTGACGTGCCGCCCGGCAGGCGATGGCCGGCTTGTCCCTCGGGTGCGGTTCTTCCGCAGTGACGGGCCGAGCCGGCCGAACGCCGGGGCCCGGAGCCGGTGACAGGTGCGGGCAGGCAACGTGCTTGCCGTGCCTGCCCGTTACGTGATCGGATTGCGGCAGCATCGCGTGCCGGTGGCGGACCGCGCCAGGCATGGAGGTGCGCAACCGAAGGGACCACCGTCCGTGGCCTCCCGCGACGGCGACCGTGTAGTCGCCCTGAGCCTGCAACTCTCACAAGCACATCACGAACTGCGCCGCCAGATCAGCGAGATCAGGACGCGTCTCGGGCACCGCCGGTCGAGCGACGACACACTCGCCGCCCATTGCCTGGCCTTCTGTGCCGCGCTGACGTCACACCATCAGGGCGAGGACGACGCGATGTTCTCCCAGCTGCTGCGCGAACGCCCGGATCTCGCGACGACGGTCGCCAATCTCGTCGAGGATCACGGCATGATCGCATCCATCCTGTCCCGGGTGCGTGAACTCGCCGACAGGGCCGGCGAATCGGGCGGCCCGGCCCTGGAGGCGGTCCGACGTGAACTCGACGGACTGGCGGCGATCATGGAATCACACTTCAGCTACGAAGAGCGGACGATCAGCGAGGCCCTCGACGAGGGAGTACCCGACACCGGCTGGACCGACACGGTCTTCCGGTTCGGCAGGACGTGAGTACCTGGTGGTGGCTCTTCGTCCGGAGACTCACGCTCAGGCCATGAGCCCGTATCCGCCCTGATCGCAGGCGGGGCAGGGACACCGGTGCCCGCAGGCGGTGCGCAAGCGCCAGCACGGGTCGCGGCCGCCGCCGCAGGCGAGGGTGCACAGCCGCAGGACGTCCTCGACTCCGTGAAAGCCCCAGCAGGCGCCGGTGACGTCGAAACGCTCGGCAACCAGACGGCGGCAGACACCCTCAAGATCGACGACCAGGTGGCGGCAGGCACCCTCAAGATCGACGGTCAGGTGGCGGCAGGCGCCGTCAAGGTCGGCGGTCAGGTGTCGGCAGGCGCCCTCGATCGCGCCGGTGGCGATCGGCCGGCCGCTGTCGGGGGCGGTGTCGTCACGGAGCCGGGCGAAGCGGGCCGAACGGGTAACGGCGGCAGGCGTCGACGGCCTCGCGTCGGGAAGCAGTCAGGTGTTCGTGGCCGGCCCGGGTGGTCATCTCGTCGGCCGTACGGGCGGCGTGGCCTGCGAGGACCGCGGCAGGGCGCTGCGGCGCTCGGCCGGCAGCCCGGACGTCCTTCACCCGCACGGCACCCCGGCCCTCCCCCGGGGCCCGCGCAACCCCCGAAGAGGCCCCGGGGCCCGTGCACGCCCCGGCAGGGGCCGGTGAAGGCCCTCGCCCCCGGTCAGCCCGCGGATCACCGCCCTGTCCACGGACACCAGGACATCCGGGTGTAAGGAGTCATCTCATGTGGAGGGTCTGCGATGGCAGATACGGGGTGGCGCCGACGAGTCTGATCGCGTGTGTGAGGATCAGACCGTGCGTGCCTGTGAGGGGTGCACGCCTGCAAGACCGGCCCCAGAGGCAACGAGGAGTGCTGGAGATGTTCGCCGGGGGAACTGCGCGGTTGCTCGTCACGAACGACGGTGAAGCGCCGCTGGAGCTGACGGTGGAGCCCTGGGCCGATACCTACCAGATCCAGCGGCAGCAGACCTGCGTCGTTGTCACCCACTCGCCGGCGGCGGACGATTCCTGGTCCGGGACGTTGCGTGGGGATGAGCCCTTCCAGGTCGTGCATCGACGGGATTCGGTCACGGTGTGGGCCTACGGCTATTGCTTCCACCTCACTGACATGGCGGGCCAGGCGATCGACGCGGCCGACTGGCAGTGCCCGGCTCAGGGCACGGCCTCCTGAACGGCGCCTCGGGGAGGCGACAGACCATGTACTGGCGCTCCTTCGTCATAGCACCCGGCGAGTCGGCGGTGGCAGACCAAGGCGGCCACGATGCTGGCGAAGGCGGCGAAGTGGCCAGCCTTGCGTTCGTAGCGGCGGTGGAGCCGACGGAAGCCGCCGAGCCAGGCGACAGTCCTCTCGATCACCCACCGGTGCCGGCCGAGGCGTTGGGAGGAGTCGACGCCTCGGCGGGCGATACGAGCCGGTATCTGCCGTCGCCGCAGGCATGAGCGGATGAAGCGGTGGCCGTAGGCTTCGTCGCCGTGCGGCTTGCCGGGTCGGCGTCTTCTGGGGCCACATCGTGAGCGGACGGGCGGCCCTGGACACGATCGCGTCGAAGCCGACGGGACCTGCCCTCGTGAAGGCAGGCCACCGCCCTCCCCACGGCCCCAACATCCCCGGGCCCGGACACCCCGGGCCCGCACGCGGCCCGGCAGGGGCTGCACGACACCCGCCGGGAACCCACCGCACACCCCGGCCCTCCCCCGGGCCCGCGCAACCCCCGAAAAGGCCCTGGGGCCCGCACACCGGGCCCGCACGCGACCCGGCAGAAGCCACCGGGGGCACCCACCCGGGGAAAACCGGTCACCCACCACACACACGGCCGCGGCCCGCCCCCGGGGACAGGGGGCTGTCTGTTCTCCTGCCCCGCCCTGGCGGTGGCCCCTCCTTCCTGGGGTCTGCCGCCTGGTGGGGTCCCGTCGCGGCCCGCCCGCGCCCGAGCGCGACGCCCCGCGCTGGGCCGCCGCCTACGGCGCGGTCTCCTCTGGCGAACAGGAGATCGCCCTCACCGTCCAGGGCACCGGAGCGGACACCGTCGTCCTGGAGGCCCTGCACGTGCGCGTCACGGCCAA